>SXWY01000032.1 GCA_005789825.1 Burkholderiales bacterium
CATGGCTTGCGTGAATACAGTGGTGAACCGCACCGTGTGTCGTCCGTGGCGGTGATCAACGACATCGAATTCATCGACGACAGCAAAGGCACGAATGTAGGTGCGACCGTGGCTGCCATCAACAGTTTGGGTGCAGACCGCCGTTTGGTGGTGATTTTGGGTGGCGATGGCAAAGGCCAAGATTTCTCCCCACTGGGTGATCCGCTCAAGCGCCATGCCCGTGCCGTGGTATTGATAGGCCGCGATGGACCGTTGTTGGCAGAGGCATTGAAGGCCCATGACCTGAGCATGCACCTTGCAACTGATATGCAGCACGCAGTGGAAACCGCTGTGCAATTGGCACACACCGGGGACGCGGTGTTGTTGTCGCCGGCATGTGCCAGTTTGGACATGTACGTCAATTACATTGCCAGAGCACAAGCATTCAGCGAAGCGGTGCAACAGGTGGCCATGCTCGAGGGTCAGCCATGAACAGTGCAAGCATCAGCATCAGCGAACGCATCGGGCGCTGGTTCGGAAACCCTCCGAAAGAAGGCGTGGATGCCTTGCCTGTCCGGGTGCATGGCCGTGAATTTGCGCGCACCGGCGCAGCCCCAGGCAGCATCAAAGGATTTGATCAGCCACTGATTTGGGCGATTGCAGGTTTGCTGCTGTGGGGCTTGGTGATGGTGTATTCGGCATCGATTGCATTGAACGATAACGCGCCCACCACCCACGTGTGGCATGCCCAGTATTTGGCCCGCCATACTTTTTCGGTGTTTGTGGGTTTTGTCTTGGCTTTGCTGGTATTTCAAGTGCCCATGGAGCGGTGGGAAAAAGCCGCGCCGTGGGTGTTCATCGTGTCGATTGTGCTGTTGATCGCGGTCTTGTTACCTTTCATCGGTAAAAGTGTCAACGGGGCTCGCCGCTGGATCAGTTTTGGTGGCTTGAATTTCCAGCCTTCTGAATTGGCCAAATTGGGTACCCTGCTTTATGCGGCCAATTACATGGTGCGAAAAATGGATGTGAAAGAGAAATTTTTTGCAGCGGTCACGCCCATGGCGGTGGCAGTGGCCATCGTTGGCTCGTTGTTACTGGCAGAGCCCGACATGGGTGCATTTTTGGTGATCGCTGTCATCGCCATGGGCATTTTGTTTTTGGGGGGTGTCAATGCCCGCATGTTTATTCTGATCACCGCGATATTGTTGATTGCATTCGCGTTGATGATTGCGGCATCACCTTGGCGTCGCGAGCGCATATTTGCTTATCTCGACCCTTTTGGCGCAGACCATGCGCTGGGTAAAGGGTTTCAGTTGTCACATTCATTGATCGCTTTTGGACGCGGCGAAATTTTTGGCGTGGGGCTGGGCGGCAGTGTTGAAAAGCTGCATTGGTTGCCTGAGGCCCACACCGATTTTTTACTCGCTGTGTTGGGTGAGGAATTCGGTTTGGTGGGCGTGGTCATCGTCATCGGCGTGTTCATGTGGTTGACCCGTCGCATCATGTTCATCGGACGTCAAGCGATTGCCATGGACCGCGTGTTCTCGGGCTTGGTTGCCCAGGGCGTGGGTATATGGATAGGGTTTCAGGCGTTCATCAACATGGGCGTGAACCTTGGTGCATTGCCCACCAAAGGGCTGACCTTGCCGCTGATGAGTTTTGGTGGCTCGGCCATCTTGATGAACCTGGTGGCATTGGCCATCGTGTTTCGGGTGGATTATGAAAACCGTCTCATGATGCATGGGGGACGTGTATGAACAACCGCACAGCATTGGTCATGGCTGGCGGTACGGGAGGACATATCTTTCCGGGCTTGGCTGTGGCCGCGTTGTTGCGCGAGCGTGGATGGCGTGTGCATTGGTTAGGCGCGCCTGCACCCAGCATGGAAAGCGAATTGGTGCCCACCCAAGGGTTTGCGTTTGAAGCCGTCAGTTTGGGCGGTGTGCGTGGCAAGGGGTTGGTCACGCTGGGTTTGTTACCAGTGCGGCTGTTGCATGCGTTTTGGCAAAGCTGGCGGTTGGTACGGCGCCTCCAACCCGATGTGTTGATTGGCCTGGGTGGTTACATCAGTTTTCCTGGCGGCATGATGGGTGTGCTGTGTGGCAAACCACTGGTGCTGCACGAACAAAACGCGATCGCTGGTTTGGCCAACAAAATCATGGTGCACATAGCGGACCGGGTGCTGTCTACATTTCCCAATGTATTGCCCAAAACGCGTTGGGTGGGCAATCCATTGCGCCAAGCATTCACCGTGCAAGCGGCCCCCGCAGACAGGTTTTCACAGCGGCATGGCGCATTGCGAGTCTTGGTAGTCGGTGGCAGTTTGGGCGCGCAATATTTGAACAGCGTGGTGCCGCAAGCCTTGGCATTGCTGCCTGAAACCCAGCGGCCGCATGTGATTCACCAAGGGGGAAACAAGCACATATCGCAACTGCAATTGAATTACCAGCAAGCGGGTGTGCAAGCCGAGTGTGTGGCGTTCATCGAAGACACCGCCATGGCCTTCGCGCAAGCGGATTTGGTCATTTGCCGCGCTGGGGCGAGTACCGTGAGTGAAATTGCCGCCGTGGGGGCGGCGGCATTGTTTGTGCCGTTTGCCCATGCCGTCGATGACCATCAAACAGCCAATGCGCAATTTTTGGTGCAGCACAAGGCCGCTTGGTTGAAGCAACAAACCGAATTGAGCGCAACCCAGTTGGCCGATTTTCTACAACAACTGGATCGTACGCAGTTGCTAGACATGGCGAACCGTGCCTATGGTTTGCGCAAAACCACCGCCACCCAAGAAGTGGTGGCTGTGTGCGAAGAGGTGACGGCATGAAGCACGCGATTCGCCATGTGCATTTTGTCGGTATCGGTGGTGCAGGCATGAGCGGTATCGCCGAAATTTTGCACAACTTGGGCTATACCGTCAGTGGCACAGACATCGCTGACAGTCCCGTGTTGCGGCGACTGCAGTCCATGGGCATTCACACCCGCGTGGGACATGATGCACAGCACATCAGTGGGGCCGATGCCGTGGTGACATCCACCGCGGTACAGGCAGACAACCCCGAGGTGGTGGAAGCTCATCGCAAATGGATTCCGGTGGTGCCGCGCGCCGTCATGTTGGCTGAACTCATGCGCTTGAAACAAGGCATTGCGATTGCAGGTACCCATGGCAAAACCACGACCACCAGTTTGGTGGCCAGTGTGTTGGCGCAAGCCGGTCTTGACCCAACCTTTGTGATTGGGGGACGCTTGATCAGCGCTGGCGCAAACGCCAAGCTTGGCTCGGGTGAATACATCGTGGTGGAGGCTGATGAATCTGATGCATCGTTCTTGAACCTGAACCCGATCATGTCGGTGGTCACCAATATCGATGCAGACCACATGGAAACCTATGGCCATGATTTTGGTCGGTTAAAGCAGGCGTTCATCGAGTTTTTGCACCGCATGCCGTTTTATGGCGCGGCAGTTTTGTGTGCTGACGATCCGGTGTTGCAAAGTATTTTTCCTGA
>SXWY01000001.1 GCA_005789825.1 Burkholderiales bacterium
GAAATTCGAGGGGTTACGCCCCGGCACAGCCAAGGGTGTGGTGTGGGCCTCTGCCGACAAACAACAAACCCCTTGGTCGGTGGTTTACATACACGGGTTCTCTGCCACTCGATTGGAAACGGCACCACTGGCAGACCAAGTTGCCAAAGCACTCGGGGCGAATCTGTTTTACACACGTTTGAGTGGCCATGGTTTGCCGGGGCAAGCCATGGGTGAGGCTTCAGCACAAGACTGGATGGCTGACACCTTAGAAGCCGTCCGTATTGGCAAAACCTTGGGCCGCAAAGTGCTGGTCATCAGTTGTTCAACCGGGTCTACCTTGTCAACATGGCTAGGCACCACACCACAAGCCGCTGATGTCTCCGCGTTTGTGTTTATTTCTCCCAACTTTGGTTTGAAGAACAAAATGTCCGAGTTGATCAACGGTCACTGGGGTCAATACATTGCAACCGCCGTATCAGGTGACACGATTCGCTATGAACAAACCGATCCGCGTGAAGTGGTGGCATGGACTGGCTCATACCCTACAAAAGCCCTGTTTCCCATGATGGCACTGGTGAAAAAAGTCAGGGAAAGTGATTTGTCGCGGTTTCAAACTCCCGTGTTTGTGCTCTACAGCGCAGCCGATCAAACCGTTGATCCTGAACACATCAAAACCGCCTTTGCTCGGATGGGCTCAAAACAAAAATCAATCGATGCGGTGACATACAGCCAAAGCAAAGGCCAGCATGTACTTGCGGGTGATATTCGGGATCCTGAATCGGTAGCACCCATGGCGACATCCATCGTCCAATGGACTACATCTCTGGACATTCCATGACAGCTTTAACTCCACATGTGTTGATTGCAGGTGCTGGCCCCGTGGGCATGATGAGTGCGCTGGTTTTGGGCCGCGCAGGTATCCACGTGACGTTGTATGAAGCGTCCTCCGGTTTGAGTCGTGATTTGCGTGCGTCGACTTTTCACCCCCCCACACTGGATATGCTGGCCCAGTATGGACTGACGGCTGCATTGGTGGAACAAGGGTTGGTGGCTCGCTTCACACAACAACGCGACCGCACACAAGGCGTGATTGCCGAATTTGATTTGTCGCAGCTGGCAGGGCTCACTGATCATCCGTTTCGGCTGCAATGCGAACAATGGAAATTGACCGATCTGATCATGGCGCAATTGGCGCAGATGCCGCATGTGTCGGTGGTGTTCAACAGCCGCATTGAAAGTGTTTCGCAAACTTCTGACAGCGTATCTGTACAAACCCAGCAAGAGGACGGGCGTCACAGTGTGCAAGCCGATTATTTGATTGGTGCGGATGGCGCATGGAGTGCGGTTCGCACACAACTGGGCATTGCCTTCGAAGGCTACACCTATCCTGAAAGATTTTTGGTGGTGTCCACGCCCTTTGAATTTGCAGACCACATGCCCCAACTGTCGTATGTCAACTATTGCTCTGATCCTCAAGAATGGTGCGTATTGCTTCGGGTACCCACCTTGTGGCGCGTATTGTTTCCAACCAAAGAAGACGAAACCGATGACCAAGTGTTAACTGATGCATCGATACAAGCCCGTTTGCATCGCTTGTTGCCTCAGCCACAAAACTACACATTGGTTCACCGCACGCTCTACAAAGTACACCAACGTGTGGCACAGAAATTCCGCGCTGGGCGCGTGTTTCTGGCGGGTGACGCGGCGCATATCAACAACCCGTTGGGTGGCATGGGCATGAACGGTGGCGTGCACGATGCCATGAACCTGTGCGAAAAATTGTTGGGCGTCATGCAACACGGTGCGCCCGAAAGCAGCTTGGATTTGTATGAGAAACAGCGCCGCACCATCGCCATCGAATACATCAACGCCAGCACTGCACGCAATAAAAAAGAAATTGAAGAGCGCGACCCTGTGCTGCGGCAAAAAAACCATGATGAGTTGCGTGCGCTTGCCGCTGACCCTGCCAGCAGCTTGGCATACCTGCGAAAGACTTCCATGATTGATGCGCTAGAACGCGCCAAGGCTTTGACATGATCGACAAAGGCATCTCCCAAATCAGCCATGCGCAAAGACGACAACTGCTGCGCGACCGCCTGACCAAAGGGCGACTGGTGGTGGCCCCCGGTGTGTTTGAAATGGTGTCCGCCAAAATTGCAGACCGCATGGGTTTTGAGGCCTTGTACATGACCGGTTATGGCACGGTGGCGTCTTACCTGGGATTGCCGGATGCGGGTTTGGCCACTTACACAGACATGGTCAACCGGGTTTCACAATTCACCCGCATCACGCAAACCCCCTTTATTTGCGACGGTGACACCGGCTATGGCGGATTGTTGAATGTGATGCACACCGTACGCGGCTACGAGGCCGCAGGGGCATGTGCTATTCAACTGGAAGACCAAGAGTTCCCCAAAAAATGCGGCCACATGTTGGGCAGACGCGTGATACCCACGCAAGACATGGTGGAGAAAATTCGTGTGGCTGTGCAAACCAGAGAAGACCGCAATTTCCAAATCATTGCGCGAACCGATGCTCGCACCACGCTGGGTTTAGATGAAGCATTGCGCCGCGCCGAAAGCTACGCGCGTGCCGGAGCTGATGTGCTGTTTGTGGAAAGCCCAGAATCCGTGCAGGAGATGGAAAAAATCGCACAAACTTTTGATTTGCCATTGGTGGCTAATATGGTCGAAGGCGGCCGAACCCCTGTGCTGACATTTGAGCAACTTCAATCCATCGGCTATGGACTGGCTATCTTTCCTGCAACCGCTTTCCTTGCCGCAGGTGCTGCCATGCAAAGTGTTTACCAAACACTGTTGACCGACAAATCCAGCACCCAAGTGACACAGCCTCTGTACGACTTTCAGGCCTTCTCCACATTGATGGGGTTTGATTGGGTAAGCCAGTTTGACCAGCAATTCAAAACCACCGATACATGAGCACGCAGCGCGACGATATTTATCGCCAACAAGGTTTGGGTGGTACCTCTGGCATGGGGCGTCGGTGTGGTCTGATCCTGATAGATTTTGTCAACGGATTTGTGGATGCTCATCAACTGGGCGGACCGCATATTGAAGCTGCAGCCCATACCAGCGTGGCGCTGCTTCATGCATTTCGACAGCTTCATCTGCCCGTTGCGCACACCCGCGTCGTGTTTGCAGAAGACGGCTCTGATACCAATGTGTTTGCACAACGCATCAAACCTTTACAACAACTGACTGAGCATGCGCACAGCTCACAAATCGTCAACCACTTGCAACCTATCTCAGGTGAATTGGTGGTGCGCAAACAAACCGCATCGGCTTTTTTCGATACACCCTTAGCTGCTTGGTTGCGTTTGCATGCAGTAGACACCGCAGTGGTGGCGGGTTGCACCACCAGCGGTTGTGTACGCGCTACGGTGGTTGATGCCATGCAACACAACTTTCGCACCATCGTCGTCAGCGACTGTGTGGGCGACAGAGCCATTGAACCCCATGAAGCCAATATGTTTGACATGCAACAAAAATACGCGGATGTGATGGCGCGCGATGCATTGATCACATCACTTTTGGCAGCAGAAAAAGGCGGCACACATGACTGACCATTTGGCTTATCGAAAAAAATTTGGAACGTTGGGGCCATCGACCAATACGGTGGTGCAACCTGACTTTGACGACTTGCGACCTGCAGGTGTGACCAACCACTACAGCCGTATCGCCATCCCCAATGACCCGGTGACCGATGACGACAGTTTCTTGCGTTTGGTTGAGAACATCAATTTGGCCACTTTGGATGCGGTCGATATTTTGCGTTCATGCGAAATGGATTATTTGGTCATGGGCATGTCAGCCGCCACTTTTTGGAACGGCAGAAGCGGTGCAGAGAAGTATTTGCAAATGATGACCGAGCGAGCAGGTGTGGGCGTGTCTTGCGGATCGTTTGCGACCGAAGCGGCCCTCAACACGCTCAAAGCCAAGCGCATTGCTTTCATGTCACCGTATTTCGAGGTGGCCAACGAACAGGTCAAACGGTTTTACCAAGACTGTGGCTTCACGGTGGTTCGTGATGTTTGTTTGAAGCGCCCTAGTCCTGTACAAATCGCACACACCACAGACGCCATGTGCAGACAAGCCATCAAAGACATCGACGGCGATGATGTGGATGCGATTGTTCAGGTCGGCACCAACTTATCAATGATTCGATTGGCCGCAGCTGCAGAACTCTTTTTAGGTAAGCCCGTGATTGCCATCAATACCGCCACTTACTGGCATGCGCTCAGAGCCTGCGGCATTCAAGACAAACGAAGTGGCTTTGGCAGTTTGCTAGAACACCATTGAAACAAGGAAATGACATGTCACTTCAACGATTGATCTTTTGGATATCTTGCGTCACCCTGGCTTGCACATCGGCGTTTGTAGGTGCACAAACATTTCCCAACAAACCCATCAAATTGGTGATTCCTGCGACCACTGGCACGTCTGACGTGATTGCCCGCGCACTGGCACCGCGCCTTGCGAGCGTCTTGGGTCAAAGCGTGGTGGTTGAGCAAATGCCTGGGGCAGGTACCAATATTGGCAACAACTTTGTCGCGAAATCTGCGCCAGACGGTTACACCTTGTTGATCAATGGCCTGCCGTTGGTGACCAACTTGGCTTTGTATTCACAATTGCCCTACAACCCTGTGACCGATCTGGTGCCCGTCATCGGTTTGGCTGAAGTCAACAACGTGATCACAGTTCACCCCTCTTTGGGTGTGCAGTCGTTGAAAGAATTGGTGCAACTGGCCAAGTCCAAACCGGGGCAATTGAATTACGGATCTCCGGGCGCGGGCAGCTCAGGGCATTTGTCAGCAGAGATGCTGGGGTTCAAGACCGGGGCACAAATGGTGCATTTCCCTTACAAAGGCAATTCTCAAGCCACCATGGATTTGTTGCGTGGTGAATTGCAAGTCGGTTTCATGAACCTGCCCATGGCCTTGCCCCAAGTCAAAGCAGGCAAACTCAAAGCCTTGGCAGTCACGGGTGCCAAGCGCTCCAATTTATTGCCAGATGTACCTACGGTTGCCGAAGCCCTTAGCATGCCAGACTTTGAACTGACCGCTTGGTTTGTGATCATGGCACCTGCCAAAACACCGGCTCCAGTCATTAACCTATTGAACAAAGAGATCGACAAAATTTTGAAAGACCCAGATTTTGTGCAAAAAATTCACAACGCCGGTGCAGAAGTTATCGGCGGCAGTGCGGCTTCGTTTGAGACGCGCATGAAAAAAGACACTGTACGATTAAGCGAACTCATCAAACTGGCTGGCACCAAGGCGGAACCATGAGCGCTCCCCCCATCGTCAGCACCATGATGCCGGTGCATTTGTCTTTGAACCATTTTTTAGAACGCGCGGGTTTGCTGTTTGCCACACAAGAAGTCATTTCTAGGCGACCTGATAAAAGTTACACACACCACACTTTCGGGGACATATACCAACGTACCCGCCAATTGGCACAAGCATTGACGCAGTTGGGACTCCAAAAAGGGGACCGAGTAGCGACCTTGTGCTGGAACCACCATGTGCATTTGGAATGTTATTTCGGCATACCTGCAGCCGGTGGCGTGATGCACACCTTGAATTTGCGTTTATCCGCCGATGAAATCGCATGGATAGCCAACGACGCCCAAGACCGTTTTTTGGTGGTTGACGATGTGTTGCTGCCGTTGCTGCACCAATTCAAAGACAATTGCCATTTCGAAAAAATCATCGTGGTTCCGTTCACCGGGCAACCGTATGACGGTCCTGAGTTGGACTATGAAATCTTGCTTGCGCAAGCAGACGCCACACATTTTCAATACGCTAAACACCATGAAGACGACCCGGTGTCCATGTGCTACACCTCGGGAACCACCGGTAAACCCAAAGGCGTGGTGTATTCACACCGTTCCACTGTTCTTCACACTTTGGTCGGTTGCCTAGGCGATTTTTGGTCACTGAAAAGTACCGATGTGGCGTTTCCCGTGACCCCCATGTTTCATGCCAACAGCTGGGGCATTCCTTATGGCGCCATGATGATGGGCGCCAAACTGGTGTTTCCCGGGCCGCATCTGCACCCGGAAGATTTGCTCGACTGCATGCAATACGCACCACCGACCTTGGCGCTGGGTGTGCCCACCATTTGGATGGGCTTGATTCAAACCTATGAAGCTGCTTTGCACTCGCAACCCAACCGCTGGAAATTGCCACTAGGCATGCGCAGTCTGGTGGGCGGTGCGGCTGTCCCGCAAGCATTGATCAAAGCCTTTGATAAGCACGGTATCTGGATCATGCAAGGCTGGGGCATGACAGAAACATCGCCGTTGTGCACGGTGTCCTACACCAAAGCAGAATTCGCCAACGCATCTGAAGAAGAAAAGTACAAACGCGCTGCCATGGCCGGTGTCCCAGTACCCCTGGTTGACCTGCGTATTCGCGATGACAACGGCAACAATGCCGATTGGGATGGCCAACAAGTGGGCGAGATTCAAGTCAGTGGACCATTCATCACCGGCAGTTATCACCAAGTACCCATACAAGAAGACAAGTTCACAGACGATGGCTGGCTTCGCACAGGCGATGTCGCCAGTGTTGATGCGGCAGGTTTTGTGCGCATCACTGACCGAACCAAAGACCTGATCAAGTCTGGCGGTGAATGGATCAGTTCGGTCGACCTGGAAAATGCATTGATGGCACATGCATCCATTGCCGAAGCCGCCGTGATTGCCATTCCCGATGCCAAATGGAGTGAGCGGCCACTAGCTTGTGTGGTCCTAAAGCCTGGCGCATCCCTGGACGCACAGGCACTGGGCAACCATCTGCAACAAATGGGGTTTGCCAAATGGCAATTGCCAGATCGCTATGAATTGCTTTCGCAAATCCCCCGCACATCCACTGGCAAGTTCTACAAATTGAAATTGCGAGAAATGTTTCCTGCTTGACGGTGACAGCCATTCAGAAAACAGGTTTTGAATAGCTTTTTTTCTTAAAAATCAACAAAATCTAATAATTGAATAGATTTATTCGGTAGATACCCCTACATTACATCTACATAAATAAAACCCTGTTTCAAACGAATTCTATTCAAGGAGTTATCCATGAGAACATTCATCAAGAACTTCATCGTTATCGCAATGACATGCTCTGCAATCGCTGCACAAGCCAGTTGGGATGTCACCGTCGGTTCTAACAACAATGAACACCTGTACGCGTCTGCTGACTCCTTCGCAGCTGACGGCAATTTGCGTTTTGCCCGCCAAATGACAAGCACAGACACCCCTGATGCCAATGGCTTTTTGTATGTCGAAACCATTGCCCAGTTCAATTGCACGAAGAACGCCATGCAAGTTGTCAAAGCTGTCGGCTTCAAATCTTGGGATGACAACGGCCAATCCGTCGACAGCATGTTGGGCTCTTGGCGCGATATCAAGAATGGCACCAATGAGCAAATCCTTTTGAACAAGTTGTGCAACACTGCAATCGCTGACGCATCCCAGTACATGGACTGAATTCAATCCTGCGAAAAAAAACCGACTTCTTCAAGTCGGTTTTTTTATGGGTCGATTGCAACCTTAGGAACTCATTCTTTTTCAGGGGCTTTGGCCTCGGGCTTTTTCAGCTGATACGCATTATTTCTCTGAATTCTGATCACCATGAAATAGCAATCACGCTTAACCCCACCGTTCTTGATCATGTCACAGAAAGTCGCGCTGCCAGCAAATGAGGCCTTGCAGTAATTCATTTCATCGGCTTTTGTTTTCAACGTACAAGAACTCAAATCCTCGGCTTTGGCAACACAGGTGCCTGCTAGGAGCAATAAGCCAACCATGAATTTAAAAATACAGTTCTCCCAGAATTTATGATGCGAATTTTGAATGTAATGCTTTGATAATGACACAGAACTCCTCACAGTGGTTGGTTTTTTTCGCATTTTTTTGACCTGACGTGAACAGGTAAATACCATCGAACACATACTAATCACTTAATTTTCTATGTCGTGGCAATAAAACCAAGGCGGATTCAAGTTCGAAGCACAACGCGCTTTAGTGATTGATGAAACACCTCTGCGGGTGTTTTGAATCCCAATCTTTTTCTTGGTCTGTTATTCAATCTGTTTTGAATCACTCTAATTTCCTCGTCGCTGACTGTGGACATAGGTCGCCTCTTTGGAACGTATTGGCGAAGCAAGTCGTTGAGGTGTTCATTGCTGCCGCGCTCCCAGCTGGCAAATGGTCGGGCAAAGTAGGCCGTGCTTTGAAGTTGTTGATCAATATGGGCATGCCCTGCAAACTCTTTGCCATTGTCAAAGGTCAGCGTCTTCACCCGGGCAGCGTTACCTTTGAGCTTGTTAGCCTGTTAACTTGATTTAGCTCAGTTTTGACCCCATGTCGTCAACTGAAAAAACTCGCTTATGAAATTTTCTGAAAAGAAGCGCCTAGGTGACTATTGAATGTGCGAAGAGTTTCAGTGGCTTCACTCATGAGAATTTTTTGAACCAAATCTTCGGTTGCTTGCTCGATCATTTTCAGACGTGTTGGGTTGCAAAAAGCCCGCAAATCATTTTCAACAAAAACCTTACCATTGCGTGATTGCAATTGCGCATCTATGAACGCAGATTTGAGACTTTCCACATCTGCAATCCCCTTCACTATGCGAGTATCGTTTTGGCTGTCAGGTCTCAGCATCAAGCAGTGTGAAGGAAATCCTGCGTCATATGCCAATTGCATCAATGCATCCACATCTCTGACAAAACCACGCTTGCTCATCGCGCTTCCCTGAGCTGTACCGACTACTTCAATGCCATGAAGATCATCAACAAACATCACCATCTCTACATTCCACGGCATAAACCCTGAATATGGGTCGGGCACAAAAGACCCCTCGCTGGCCACGCCCATGGTGTGCTGACTGGCATCAATACACCGATGCACTTTGCGTCGCAGCGCTTGCAATTGAGTGCCTTGACTGTTAATGGTTCTATCAAAAGTACCCAGTTCATCAGCATCCACTGAAAGCATGCATTCAACTGTGCAGTTCAATTCACGCTGCAATATTGGTGCAATGATTTTTTCTTTACCATGCTTCGTCAGTAAAGCTACTTTTCTACCTATGAAATCTAAGCCCATGGGTTACCTCAAGAAAAAAACTGCCCACTGACCCATGTGTAACTGGGAATACCAATGAGCAAATTCAACGGAAAAGTGATGCCAAGTGACATCCCAAAATACAAGGAAGGTTTGGCCTCGGGAATAGCAGTACGCAACACCGCAGGAACAGCAATATAAGAAGCGCTGGCTGCAAGCACCATCAACAAAATAGCATCACCACGAGAGGCCTGTGTCATCAAAGCGATCAGCAACGCCATGGCAGCATGCAATACGGGGGCGAACAATGCATAAACGATCAAACCCACGGAAATACCCTTGAGTTGATGCAAGCTTCTGGCAGTCATCAATCCCATATCCAACAGAAAAAAAGCAAGCATGCCTTTGAACAAATCTGCCGAAAAGGGTTGCATCGCAGATTGACCAGCTTCGCCAGAAATAAACCCAACCAACATGGCACCTAACAACAGCAATTGAGCACCATCTGTGAAAGACTCGTGCAATATTTTTTTCAATGAATGGTTGGAATTTGATGAGCCAATACCAAGAACAGCAACACCATTGTGAATATTGATGGCCGAATGCGCAGATCGCTGTTGCCTGATTGAATTGGCAAAAATAACAGCCAAAATAATGGCCGGTGATTCCATCAGTGCCATGGCCGCAGCCATATGACCACCAAAAGCAATGCCATTGTTGTCCAAATATTGGACTGCAGTGACGAATGTGACTGCACTGACCGACCCATAGGTGGCAGCAACTGCAGCCGCATCAAAACCCGACAAGCAGTGTTTCAGTACAGCAAAGCCTATCAATGGAATAAGAACGGCCAACACAATGGCAGACACCAAACTGGTGGCCACTTCAGGTGTGAAGCCAGAGTGTGCCAAGGCAAATCCACCATTTAGCCCCAAAGCCATGAGCAAGTAAAGGGACAAAAAACGAGAAATGGATGGAGGAATTTCCAGGTTGGATTTGACACTGGCGGCCAACACACCAAAAACAAAAAACAAGATAGCTGGATCTAAAAAAGCATGCATGAATTCACTCCTTGCATGAATCCTAAGAATTTTTTTACATCTTGTAAAATCAAATATTAAATCTGTATATATCAGTAAATTCTTATGAATATCACTTTTCGGCAATTGAAGCTTTTTTTAGCGGTTCACGACGCGGGAAGTGTCAGTGCTGCTGCAAAATTGATGCACGTCACACAGCCCAGTGCATCTATGCAACTCAAAGAAATCCACCATGCTGTCGGGTTACCTCTTTATGAAGTTATTTCAAAAAAAATCTATTTCACAGATGCTGGCAAAGATTTGGCGAACACTGCCCGAGAAATGCTTCATGCTTGGACAAACTTTGAGCAAACCATAGACGCAGCAAAAGGATTGACGCGAGGCAAACTGAAAATAGCTGTGGTGAGTACGGCGAAATATTTCATGCCACGCTTGGTTGGTCAATTTTGTAAAGTACATCCAGACATAGAAATTTCACTGGAAATATTGAACCGTGACGGTGTGCTAAAAAGAATGCGAGAAAATTTAGACGACTTGTACATCATGTCCCAACCCCCTACTGACATGAGTTTGCAAGACGATATTTTTTTACTCAACCCCTTGGTTTCAATTTCAGCTGCAGGACATTCTTTGACCAAAAAAAAATCTTTAGCTTTGCACGATCTTTTAGACCAACGCTTTATTTTGCGTGAAAAGGGTTCTGGTACCCGAATGATGGCCGATAAATATTTCAAATCACAAAAATTTCGACCTGATGTTCGCATGGAGCTTGGTAGCAATGAAGCTATCAAGGAAGCAGTTGCTGGCGGACTGGGAATAGGTGTGATTTCAAAACATGCACTCCACGGTCAGCAAAAAGAAAATGGGGTGACCATCATTGATGTCAAAGGATTTCCAATCATCTCTAATTGGCATATTGTTCATCCTGTCAAAAAACATTTGCCGCCAGTTGCTTTGGCTTTTAAAAATCATCTTCTCAGCAGTATGGGCAAACTCAAAAACTGAAGTAACCACGCCAACATTTAAGAGATATGTCGACCCAAACCAGCACCTTCAACGACTTCTTACATTCTGAAAAATCAAGTGGGGTATGGATTCTCTTTTGCACCCTGAGTTCAATGGCTATAGCCAATTGAATGATTGGCGATAGGGATTCCCATGGCTACAGACACCGCTTTTGAGCTAGGCATTTTGGCAGGCTTAGTCAGTGGAAAGCATCTTGGCGTAGCAGCTTTTACATTCACTGCTCTCATGCTCGGACTGTGTCAACCTCCACAAGATTTGAATGAGAAAACACGTTCTTGGCGCTGTACTATTGGCTGATATTGGATTCACCATGTCGATTTTCAACACCTACCTCGCATACGCAGACGACAGTGAAGTGATCACAGCTTCCAAGATTGCGACATTGTTTGCACCATTCACAGCTGGCACTCTTGGGTTTTTATGGTTCTGACGATTGGCTTAACACTGCATTACATGTAGACCATTGGGGCCCAAAACTTGTGAAGTTGAATGCGTTAATCAATCAGCACGCTTACTTGGATTTTGCTTTTGGAATAAACCTTCTGTATGTTCATCGATGAGTTCATATGCGCCAAAATACACACTGGAGTCTGGATTTTTTGAGCAGTAATTGTCCATCCACACATAAACTTGTTGAAGTGATATGCCCTCTTTGAAGTTCCAAAAAGGGATTTGTCTTCCCGCGCTCAGACCATCCAACAGGCCTATCAAGTGGCTCTGTGCCAGTTTGGCCCCCTTGTCATTTTTGCCGACAGTCCATGTGATGCAATTGATGTCAGAAGCCACCATCACAGGTTCAGCATTGACCCATCCACAAAAAAAGATGCCCCAAAATAAGCCAATGAAGTAAGAATTTTTTTTCATTTTTGGTCAGTGAAATGGTTGTTGTAGTTCGTCAAAATCAATTACAAATCGGATCGTACAACCAAAACCACTCTGTCTATTTTGTGAGCCCATTAGCCAGTGATTGGTGTGACTTGGCCTACGAAATGCTTTAAACGATGTGAATCGCCCCGGCACTGGGCGCCGTCATCAAACCACTTCAAACAACGGAATTCTGATTCCAGATGTTAGGATCATTTCGTAAAGGCCACTGATTTGCTAATGCATACTGATCAATCTACTCTTTCTCGAACCTTCAACAATTTTTTCGATTCTGAAAAGTCAAGTGGGATACTGATTCTTTTTTGCACATTGGTTTCAATGTCGATTGCAAACTCGATGTTTGGCGAGCAATATTTAAATTTTTGGCACATTGAATTACTGGGTCTTAGCATTGAGCACTGGGTCAATGATGGCTTGATGGCTGTATTTTTTTTGTTTATCGGCTTAGAGTTGGAGCGAGAGCTCTACAGCGGAGAGTTGTCAGATTTCAAAAAAGCCTTGCTGCCATTTTTCGCTGCTGTGGGCGGTATTGCCATTCCAGCTCTGATCCATTTTGTTCTGAATGCTGACACACCAACGCAGATTGGTATGGGCATTCCTATGGCTACAGACATTGCATTTGCACTTGGTATTCTGGCTTTGCTGGGTAGCAGAGTACCTGTTTCGCTCAAGATTTTTCTTACTGCACTGGCTGTGATTGATGATCTTGGCGCAATTATTGTGATAGCGGTTTTCTACACAGCTGATATTTCGGCTATGTACTTAATTGCTGCAATGGGGGTCTTTGCTTTAATGGTCGTGATGAACCGTTTTCTGCGTGTGTTGAGCCTGATGCCTTATTTGCTTGGGGGTGCCATCATGTGGTTCTTGATGCTGAAATCAGGTGTGCATGCCACCATCGCAGGTGTGATGCTTGCCTTTGCCATTCCATATTCCAGCAAGCAAGATGATGAAGCTTCACCTTCTCACAAGCTAGAGCATTTCCTGCACAAGCCCGTTGCCTATCTGATATTGCCACTTTTTGCGCTTGCAAATACTGGCATTATTTTTGAAGCCAATTGGGCTGAGAATCTCAGCACTTCAAACAGCATCGGCATCTTGGCAGGCTTGGTCATAGGCAAGCCTCTTGGTATAGCCGTCTTTACATTCACTGTTGTTGTGCTCGGACTATGTCAACTTCCACAAGATTTGAATTGGAAACACGTTCTTGGCGCAGGACTATTGGCTGGTATTGGATTCACCATGTCGATTTTCATCACCAACCTCGCTTATATTGGCAACAGTGAAATGATCACGGCATCCAAGATTGCGATATTGTTTGCTTCATTAACTGCTGGCATTCTTGGGTATTTATGGTTGAGTTTTTTTTCTCAGAATCACAAAACCTCATAGCTGCATCAATAGTTCCTCAAGCATGGGTGATAACTGTTCAACAACACAATTACCATATTGTCAGTTGTACCGACAATGTTGCTTTCCAATCGTCCCAAAGCTAAATGCATTGGAATGCCTTTCCAATGACCCACTTGTTTCCTCGCTTCAATATGCAAGGGTTGCTCGCTCAAAGGCCGTCTGTTGGGGATTTGTCCTCGCCGGTCCCGCCCACCTGCATAGCGCTTCCTCTTTTTCTTTTGACAGCGCAAGTTCTTCCGAAGCGTCCCGCCTTGCGCCTTGTCGGCATAAACATGCTGATAATCGGTTTCAGGGCTGATGGGTAGCATGCTCGCAATCTGGTGTTGGCGATCTGAGATTGATCGTTTCTGGCATTCATGAGGGCGTGAATCTGCTATCTCTCAGCTCGGCTGAGTTATCTGTAGGTCATGTGCAACAACGACATACCAGTTCAAAAAGCCCTAAATGCTAAATATTCTCAGCCACCCAACTATCAGTTATTCAAAGTTGCACTTCGTGATTGAGTTCATTCATAATTTTACTTGTCGTGTTTAGATAGTAGATTGGCAGGGTTTGCAATTGATAACGCCAATTTAAGCCATAAAGTTGATCTTGTTTTGAAAAACATGTGCCTCTGAATATTTTTAAAGGGTAAAAAATGTTCCTGCAAATCATTGCATCTAACTTTCAATTTGCCAGTTATTGATCCACCATGCGCTCAACAACATACGCTCTTGACTCAACATGGCGACCCCTGCTTAAAGACATGGGGCTGTCTATCGTGAATATTTTGAGGCGAGCAGGACTTCCAGATGACTTACTGGGCCGTCCAGCCGTCAGGCTTCATGCTGATGATTTTCATTTGTTTTGGAAGTCCATTGAGGAAGAATCTAATGACCCCTTGCTTCCATTGACGTTGATTCGATCGATTCGAAGTGAATCATTTTCACCGCCCCTGTTTGCCGCACTGTGCAGTCCAGATTTGCATATTGCTACCGAACGCATCTCACGCTATAAGGATCTGGTTGCACCCATACGTCTGGATGTACGAGAAACAGAACATGAATTGAAGGTTGTGTTTGCTTGGCCACCTTCAAATAACCCTGCCCCTTCTTCGTTGGTACTGACCGAACTTTTATTTGTTGTGACTTTTGCCCGCATGGGTACGCGAGAACATATTCGTCCAATCTATGTAACAACCGATCGTTTACCTTCAGACAAAAAAGCATTCGCAGACTTTTTAGGTGTACCCGTTCAAAGAGGCAGCAGTCACTGCGTTGCATTCAAAAAATCTGATGCCCATAGACCTTTTCTAACCGCCAACGAAGGTTTATGGTCAGCCTTTGAACCTGAGCTTAGATTGAGACTTTCGCAAAACGGAGCAGCTATCAGTGTGGAGCAACGTGTTCGCATGGCATTGCTTGAGGCATTACCAGGCGGCGGCGTCAAGATGGAAGCTGTTGCAAAACGAATTGGGATGAGCCAAAGATCACTTCAGCGACATTTGGAAATCGAAGGTCAAAACTATAAAAAATTACTGCAAAGCATTAGACTAAATTTGTCTCAGCACTATTTACAAAATACCCATCTACCAACTGCTGAAATCGCTTTTCTCTTGGGCTTTGAAGAAACAAATTCTTTTTTCCGTGCTTTTCGAAGTTGGACTGGCACGACCCCGGAACAATTCAGGCAAACCTCATTGTTGACCAATTTCAATGTGCAAACTTGCAGTTCAACCCGTGTTTACAAATGAATTCCATCAAGCATGACTATCAATCTCAAAATTTTATATACACAACCAGGCTCACGTCAAAGCAACAGGCATTTGTAGACAATGTTCTTGCTGGTCATAACCATATCCATGCTTACAAATTGGCCTACGACACAAAATCATCTCATAAAGTGATTGGAATAAGTGCCAATGCGTTGCTCAAAAATCCGAAAATAATCAAAGCCATTCATTCAAAACGAAATGAACTACAAATATCAATGTCTATCGCTTTAGAAAAACACAATCTCCAAATGCAATTGGCTTCAGAGTTAAAGGAGCTGTATACAAAAATTCAAGACGACAACACTCGTATCAAGGTATTAGAAATGTTGATTGCAATCAGCAAATCTATCTCAGCATGATTTTTAGAATAGCCAAAATCAAATGACCCTCTTCAAACTAACGCACTCAAATCTGAAATTACTCTTCTCGTTTTTTATCGTGCTTTCAACCTCCGCATCAAGCACTGATCAGCTTGTTGAAAAATCCAATCACTTTGATGGCAAGCATTTTTTCAATCAACCACTTGAACCTGACATGCAAAGCGCATGGAAAGTTTGGTGGTATTACTTCACAACCCCTCGGGTTGATGCCGTTCCAGAAAATCCTTTACCCATTCAGAAATTGGAATGGGCGACTTGGCATGCATTGCCAGCAGACAAGGTACATGTTGTTCGACTGGGACATTCTTCACTTCTTATGAAATTGCATGGTCAACAGTGGCTGATAGATCCTGTTTTTAGTGAAAGAGCGTCTCCTTTGAGTTTTATCGGCCCCAAAAGATTTCACCCTTTGCCAATAGATGTTGACAACATGCCCATGATCGATGGCGTCATCATTTCACATGATCACTACGATCATCTAGATGCTGGAACCATCAAACACATTCACCCCAAAGTCAAACAGTTTGTAACCACCTTGGGCGTTGGCAAGATTTTGCAGGACTTTGGTGTTCCCGCAGACAAAATCAAAGAACTTGATTGGCATCAATCTGCCAGTTATGCAGGTTTAAAACTAACAGCTGAACCTGCTCAACATTTTTCTGGGCGCGGTTTGTTTGATCGCAACACAACGCTATGGGCCTCATGGGTCATTGAAACTCAAGCGAATGCTGAGCCTGTGAAAATTTTTTACAGCTCAGACTCTGGCTACTTTGAAGGTTTCAAAAAAATTGGGGCTAAGCATGGACCCTTTGATTTGACCCTGATTGACACTGGGGCCTGGGACAAGATGTGGGCGAGTATCCACATGAACCCAGATGAAAGCATTCAAACGCATTTGGATGTGCAGGGCAAGGTGATGATGCCTGTCCACAACAGTACCTTTGATCTGGCATTGCATCCTTGGTACGAACCTCTGGAGCTTGTCAGCGCGATCGGGGCTCGCCACAAAGTTTTGTTGGCCACACCCATGATGGGTGAGATTTACATCGTTGGCTCAGTGACATCGCCTAATCCTTGGTGGCGTATTCACATGCGTCAACAACCAGCTGTTCAATAGCTTCCTACGGTGAGCGGTGAAGACCTTGCAGACATGGTTTGGCAAGTGAGTTGTGTCTCATCGTAGCGTTTCAATTGCAAAACTTATGAACGATAAAAGTAAAACACACAGCCTGAAGACATCATGCAATGGAATGCTGCTTCAGACGATTGGCATACCACTGAATCCCACGTCGATTTGCGTGTTGGTGGCCAGTTTTCATCACGGATGGAAGCCAAAGATGGAAGCTATGGATTTGATTCTGCAGGCGCCTACACCAAACTTTTCCCGCATGAATTGATTGAATATGTCTTTGGTGACCGAACTGCAGCGGTTGAATTTAGACAATCACTGGGTGGAGTGACGGTACAGGTGTCTTTCATTCCAGAAACTGAGCACTCCATTGAGCAGCAGCAGGAGGGATGGCAAGCCATCTTGGATCGATTTGTAAAGCATGTCGAGTCCCTTCAATCCAAGTGAAAGTTCAATTTGCTTAGATCGCTAACACCAAATCATATGCTAAGCCATATGGAAATGCCCCAGAGCACGACATACCCCAAGGATCCTGCGATCAATCCACTGTATGCAAATGCACCCATGAAATTGGAAGCTATCAAGCTCCAAAGTGGGATCAATTACTGAGCATGCACACCTAGGAAATATGCAGGGCGAATGTCTTTGTAGAAATGTCAGAGCCTATCCGGAAGTTTGCTTAAGAGGTCATTAACATGCACATTTCGCGCAGATACATGCCTTGCCTTTGGCTGCGTCAGGTACTTGACCCTTCACTGAAGGCGTAAAAACTGCGTCCATGCACCAGCAGCGCTGAGGCTTAGAACCAGTTTCCTTTAGCTTTTCCATGGCGTAAACATTGCATTTCCAATCTTCTGCTCCAACATGAATTTCACAATACAAGGGAGCAGGGTATGAACCAGTCTTGGCTAGTTCAAGCAGTTGATCTGAGTGTGGAGGGATAAAGTTCATCTTAATCTCTTGATTCGCAAACTCACCAAATCACAAGTAGGGCAAGCAGCCTTGTGCGAGTATTTGGTTGCGGTGCAATCGCCGACAGACGCCAATCCCGCGCCGAAACCCGATCTGTCGTTTTTGGCTTCTGATGACCCGATCCGTCAGTTCATTGGCATTGCTAAAGGCGGCATGAGCATGGATGAACTCATGCATCAGTTGAACTTACTGCTTATGGATTTATGCAAGCCAGCCGTGTTATTTTTTACTGAACCAGCTACCGCAGCACGCATTCAGCAAAAGTTCAAATCGCCGCATTAACTCTCGATGAAGCCTGGATTGGGCAAGACACCTTCGAGCACTGGCACATTGGCTTTGCGAGTAGGTACCTTGCCACCGGTTGCAGCCAACCATTGCTCGGCCACTTCCCAAATAGGTTTGAGGTTTTGCTTGGCGGCTTCTTCTGACACCGGCGCCCAACCGGCCACCTTGTAGGTTTTATCGGGGTCGATGGGTTTGTCGTTGAGCTGCATGTTGTGGATGCGCTGTCCCATGCTGGCCATGGGCCGACACGTGTACTTCAAACCACCCACACGCACCATGTCACCACCTTGTTGGTAATAAGGATCGGCGTTGAATAAGTTATCCGCCACATCTTCCAAAATGGTTTTGATCATGCTGCCCTTCATGGGCGTGACGGTGGCATAGGAATAGGTGGTCGCCGTCATGTCCATCAACCATTCTTTGGTGATGGCCTGACCGGGCAGCAAACTCGTGCCCCAACGGAATCCAGGGGAAAACGCAATTTCTGCGCTTTGCACATCCAACATGGCATCCAGCAACAATTGGTCACCCGTGCCATTGAAATTACCCCGACGGTACAAACCGCCCTCGGTGATGGCCAAGGTTTTTTGCAACTCGGCCATATAAGGCGCACGGATGCTGGTGATCAAGGCTTGCATCTGCGCATCTGCTGGCAGTAAATTGGCAAACACAGGCATGAGTTTGTAGCGGTAGTCGGTGACTTGCTTGTTCTTCACTTCAAAGTCCAGCACCCCTAAAAACTTGCCGTTGGAGCCTGCATTGGTGACCAAGGTTTGGCCGGATTTGTTGACCACCACTTTGGCCACCGGCATACCGTCGTGGGTGTGTCCGCCCAGAATGGCGTCCAAGCCTGTCACACGTGACGCTAATTTCAAATCCACATCCATGCCGTTGTGCGATAACAAGACCACCACTTGGGCACCCTTGGTACGAGCCTCAAGAATAGTTTTTTGTAGGTTTTCTTCTTGTATGCCGAACTCCCAATCCGCCACCATGTAACGCGGGTTGGCAATGGGTGTGTAGGGAAAAGCCTGGCCAATGATGGCGCAGGGCACACCGTTCATCTCGCGCATCACATAGGGCTTGAACACCTGATCACCAAAGTCTTTGGTTTTGATGTTTTGGGCGACGAAAGCAGTTTGGTCGCCGAGTTTTTTTTCCACCAATTCGGTGACACGCTCTTGGCCATAGGTGAACTCGAAGTGTCCTGTCATGACATCCACGCCCAATAATTTGCAAGCGTCCACCATGTCTTGGCCCTTGGTCCACAGGGAAGTGGCGGAACCCTGCCAGGTGTCGCCACCATCGAGCAACAATGCGCCCGGGCGTGAAGCCTTCATACGCTTGACCAAGGTGGCCAAATGCGCGAATCCACCTACCTTGCCATAACGCTTGGCAGCTGTTTCAAAGTTCAAAGCACTCAGGGCATGCGCCTGGGCGGTATTGGGTTTGACACCCGTGGCTTTGAGCAACTCTTCCCCGACCAAATGCGGCAACTGGCCCTTCATGCTGCCCAGCCCCAGGTTCATGCTGGGTTCGCGAAAGTGCACTGGCAGCAACTGCGCATGGCTGTCGGTCATGTGCAAAAAAGACACTTGACCAAAACGCGGCATCTCATACAGGCCTTCGGCGTCGCCAGCTGTTTTCTGTGCGTAACTGCCCATGGGCAGCCCAGCCATCACCCCCGCGCCCAGCACCTGCATGAATTCACGTTTGCTCAAGTTCATGGCCGGTCCTGCTCATTGGTTGATGGGGGATTTCGGATCGAGCAACAACGCCATGAGATGCTGCAACTGGGCTTCAGTCAGGATGCCGTTGTGGCCAAAGCGGGGCATGTTCGAGCAGGCGTTGTAGCCTCTGGCATTCCACAACTTGGCCCAGGTGTATTCGACGATCGGCTTGGCGGTGGCACTGTTCACATCCGTGATGCCGCGCAACTTGCCGTAGTTGTACAAACTCGGGCCCAGGGTGCCGTGTGAAATTTCTGCGGCGCTGATCTTGTGGCAGTTGTAGCAATTACCGCCATTGACCGAACCCTCTTTGTCCGACCAGGTTTTGCCGCGCCCATCTTGGGCAATCGCCTCGCCCAATTTGTAGTCGCCAATGAATTGACCATTGGCAGGCCACTTGATGGTCTTGAAGTTGTCGTTGCGTATTTGTTCAGTTTGCTTATCTGACAAAGGCTTGCCCTCATACTCGGATTGGCTGCACAAACGGTTAGCTTCGTCCGGGGTCAGCCTGTCCATGCCAGCCTGCCCTTCGGCGCGAAAAGACGCAGCCAAAACTGTTTGGATATCTTCAAGGTAGTTGCTACTTTTCACTGTGGTGGTGGCGCAAGACGCCAAGCCCAGCGTCATCGCCAGCACAGTCAGGGTTGAAATAGGGAATGTTTTCAATGTGATTCCTTTGAACATCAACGACGAATGGCGGGCGCAAAAGCCACCGCATCTTTGGAGGTCACGCCCAAATAAACGCCCAAGGCGGTGCTGACATCGCTGCCAAACACGGCATAGGGAAAACGCTGTTGTCGGTAGCAATCATTCAGCCGCAATTGCATGCTCCACATTTGCCCGTTGGAGACGCGATAGGCAGGCCATGCACCAAAGCCAGTGACAGCACCAACTTGGGTGGTGAGATTGGGCAAGTCTTGCAATCGAATGCGTTTCCCATCTTGAGCATGACAGGTGGCACAGGCGAAATCATGGGTTCCAGAGCGAAAGTAAAACAACTTTTTGCCCAAGTCGAACATGCGTTTTTCTTCAGCATGGGCTTGGGGTAAGTTAAAGCGCAAACCTTTAGACTCGGCCGCCACCCATGTGGCCAAGGCGGTGATGGTGGTTTGCTCTCCCTTGCCGTAAGGCGTTTTGCGGATTTGCTCGGCATCAAAGCCTTGCAAGGTTTCCATGCAGTACAGCAGCCTTGACTCCAGGTCTTGCACTTTTTGGGTGTCCGCAAAATAACGCGGCAACTCGACCCAAGCCCCTTTCACAACGCCGGGACCTTTGCCTAAGTCGCATTGGGTCAGAGATGCTTTTTTCGGACCACGCGCTTGTTTCCAAAGGTCTTCGCCTTTGGCTTCAAACAAATCGGCAGGGTTGCCGTCTTGCAACATGGCACGGTATTCGTTAATGCCATCAGATGTAGATTTTTGGGCATATGCCGTTGTCGCGGCAACGACCAAGGCCGCAGCGGCCAACAAAGTAGACAGGCGGCGCATGTCAGGACACCGTGGTTTCGTCAGTGCGGGTGTCGCCCTTGTTGTCTTTCCAACTCACGCCCACTTTGTCACCTGCTTTACCGTTCTTGATGGTGAACTGCAAGAAGGGATTCTTGGAGACGCCTGGTCCCCATTCGGCGGTCATCACGGCTTGGCCATTGTGCGTGGCCGTGACTTCCTGGATATGCCAAGCTGGCACGATGGCGCCATTGGCGTCTTTGCGTTGTCCGGATTCCATTTCGTGGCTCATCAAGACACGGACGTTGATTTTTTCACCAGCCATTTGGGCGCGAATGCGCATGGGATCTGCCATGTTGTTTCTCCTTGAATTGATGATTGATCAGCCGCCGCAGCCACCGAGGGTGACCTTGACTTCTTTTTTCGAAAACAGGGTTTTGCCGTCTTCCATGACCGCCACGGCATAAACATCGCAGGACTGGCCCATCTTGGCGCGGGTTTGAAAGCTGGTTTCTACCAATGGGTTGACCATGAACAAGGCCACCAGCGGTGAGGGGTTCTTTTCCACCAACAGCATCAGTTTTTTCACGCCAGCCAAATTGGTTTGCACCGTCATCGGGACGACCGCGCCGTTTTCAGCAATGTCGGGGGCTGTGAGCGCCACATCTTTGCTTTCAGCGGGCATGGGCAAGCCCAAAGCTTTGAAAACATCGGCCACCGATTTAGCGTCGAAAGCCGATTTCTCAAAAGCTTGCGCAACCTGCGGTAACAAGCCTGCGCCCATCAACATACTGGCTACAGCTAAGCTGCGTTTGAGTGCATCACGTCGTGTTTGCATGTTTTTTCTCCTGTAAAAATTTAAGGGGTTTGGCCACCAGCCAACCATTCAGCAATGGCTTTGGCGTCCGCAGGTTTGAGGTTTTGAGCAGGCATGGCGATATTGCCCCAGACACCAGCGCTGCCCTGCAAAATTTTGTTGATGAGGTAGTCTGTTTTGCCAGCATGTTTGGCCGTCACTTCTTTGAAGCCTGGGCCAACAACTTTGTTGTCCATGCCATGACAGGCCAAGCAATTGTTCGACTGCAGAAGACCCAGTACAGCAGGTTTGGGGCCTGGCGAGGGTGCAACGGCTTTGTCAGCCGTCGCAGATGTCCGCACGGTTCGAACGCCCTTTTGCTGCCCCACCAAACGGTTTTGCTCGGCCAAGTTGCCATGCGCATCGCGTGCAAAGTCCGGCAGCATCGAGGTGACTTTGACATCGGTTGTGCAGTTTTTCATGCAGGCGGTGTTGGCGGTATCGGGTTTGCTCACGCCGCCCAATTCCGGCGTGGGCCATAGCGCGTGTTTGGTGGTCATGCCCTCGCGATTGGGCATGCGGGCTTGCGCTTGAACGATGGTTTTCTCGTTCAAAACGAAGTTGTCCTCAACGATGCTGCTCAAATTCAGCATATAGGCTGTGACCGCATACACCTCGTTGGTACTCAAGGATTTGGGTGCGTTCCAAGGCATGGCGCGGTTGATGTAGTCCCAAACGGTGGACAAGCTGGGGGCTTTCATGAAGGTGGTGCGGGCCGGAAAAGACGTGTCTTTGAGTTTGGCCACACGACCGGTTTTCACATCCTCAGCCCCTACACCGCCCACTACGGGGTTGAACACTTCATTGGATTCACCAAAGATGCCATGACAGCTGGCGCATTTGGCTTCCCAGACATCTTGACCTTGCGCCACCGAGCCTTCACCCTTGGGCAGACCTTTGAAATCAGGTCGCACGTCAATGTCCCACTTGGCCACTTCAGCAGGCGTGGCGGCGCGGCCGATATTTGGAAAATGCTGTTGCGCGTGGACGCTGGCAACACCGGCTAACAACACGGCACTGAGGGTCCATGTGTTCATGCGGAACTCAAGAGACTTGTACATTTTTGACCTCACCGCTTTCTTGCACCAACCAAGACTGAATCGCGTTGTTGTGATAGATGGAACGCGTGCCGCGCACCTCGCGCAACTGCTTGATGGTGGGTTGCACATAGCCGGTGTCGTCGGTGGCGCGGCTTTGAATAATGGATGGCTTGCCATCCCACACCCAATCGAGGTTGAAACGGGTCAGGCATTTGCTGAGCACCGGGGATTCCAAACGAGCGGGTATCCAATTGGCGCCGCCATCCACCGAGACGTCCACCTTTTTGATGGCACCTCGGCCCGACCAAGCCAAGCCGGTGATGTTGTAAAAACCTTTTTCCAGCAAAGCCTGACCGCCTGAAGGGGTGGTGACCACACTTTTGCATTCTTGAATGCCGCTGTATTGGCGGTGGCTGCCATCGGGCATCAAGTCAATGTAGTGAATGGCTTCGTCTTTGGTGCCATAGGGTTTGTCGCCCAACTCGATGCGGCGCAAATACTTGACCCAACTCACACCCTGCACACCGGGCACCACCAAGCGCAACGGGTATCCGTTTTCGGGGCGCAGCATTTCACCGTTTTGTCCATAAGCCACCAAGACTTCACCCGATTTGATGAGGCTCATCGGGATGGTGCGGGTCATGGACGAACCATCACCGCCTTCGGCCAACACAAATTGACCGGCTTTCAAATCGGCACCGCAGTGCTCCAAGAGGGTGATGAGGGGCACACCGGTGAATTCACTGCAGGACAACATGCCGTGCGTATATTGCACCGTTGGAACGGCCACATTGCCCCATTCCATGCCTGTGTTGGCGCCACATTCAATGAAGTGAAAACGACTGACCGAGGGCAAGCGCATCAAATCGTCCATGGTGAACACCTTGGGCGTTTTCACCAAACCGTTGACCATGAAGCGATGCTTGGTCGGATCGATATCCCACCAGCCTTGGTGATGACGCTCGAAATGCAAGCCACTGGGCGTGACGATGCCAAACAAAGACTGCAATGGCGCAAAAGAAACAGAAGCTTGGGTGGTTTGGGTCAGGCCCGGGCTTTGTCGACGCTGCAAATTGGCTTCGAACTGAGAGGGCTTGCCATAACCGGGCGAGGCCACGCCTTGCCCCAAACCCGTGGCGTGGGCTGGCAGGTTCAGGATGTGGGTGTCGCCTTCGGAGGCATGTTGTGCAAGGGCTGCTGCACTGGCGGTCATGCCGGCGGCTGCTGCAAAAGCCTTGCTGAGGAAATCACGACGGCCCTGCGGCGCTTGGGTTTTGACCGCCTGAATGTCTTTCTGAGTCAGAAAATATTCTGGCGCTTTCAGAATCTTGCCGGGCAATTTATTCACATCAATCTTTCTTAAATGTAAATTTATAAATTAATTTAAGATAATATATATCCTGATTAACAGACAATATACAGTAAAAACCCTAGGTTTTAGGCTATTTCATAGCCTCTTGTTCTGCTTGAAGATAGATGTTGAAGGCATTCATTCGGTTAGCCGCACCAAAAAGAGGCAAATTCACATAAGCCGACCAATCTGTGGCTTGGTAGGCCTCATCGAAAGAGACACCCTCCTCAACTGCGCGCAACATGCTCATGCGCAGAAATTGCAAGTAACTTTGGGTGAGTCGCAGGTCTTTGGCAAATTCGCGTGAGGGTGAACCATGCCCTGGCACCACCCAATCCACACTTAAATTGGACAACTCTGTCAAAGCTTGTTGCCAATGCCGACTGTCACTCTGTCCAACAAACGGTATGCGTTGTCGAAAAAGCATGTCTCCGGAAAACAGCACTTTGCGTTGCGACACATAAATCACCATGTCTTCCAAGGTATGGGCCGGTCCCATGTGCAACAGCTTGAAACGTATGCCACCCACCTCCAACTCTTGCGAGCCACTTAACCATTCATCTGCAAACACCAACTGCGTTTGTTCATTTACCCAAGGTGCCAATTCCGACCGAGATGCCGTTAAACGCGCTTGGGCCGTATCGGAAAAGAGATAGTTTTTCCCACCCTCATGTGCCAATATGCGAGCACCCAGCGCCTTGAAGACCTGCAATCCATAAATATGGTCTGCATGAAAGTGGGTGACCAACACATGGGTGATGGGCAAAGGCGAGATCTGGCGGATCTCATCGACCAAGGCTTGCGCCAAGGCGGGAGAACCCAGAGCATCTATCACCACCACGCCTTGCGGTGTGATAACAAAACCCGCGTTGGAGATGAAATTGCGGTTGGCCACTGTGCCCAAGGCGGTGACCCCTTGCACCATGTAAATACCTTGCCCCAGCTGTTGGGGGCAGACCATGCAAGCCGTTTCAGCAGGTTGTTCGGCAGTTTGTGCAATGGCGCTGAGTGCCAGTAACCCAGCGGCCACTGCACCGACCAACCAGCGCTGCATCATCGGCCCAAAGCCCTGTAAGCCTTTAAGCCACCCGCTATGTAATGGGCATTCACATAACCCATTTGACGCAAGGTGTTGGCCGACAAAGCGCCTCGGTTGTTGGCATTGCAATAGCACAGCACGGTGGTGTTCAGGTCGGGGATGACACCCTCAATGTTCATCTCCAATTTCCCACGGCTCACATGCAATGAACCAGCAAGATGGTCGGCGTCATGTTCTTCTTTGTCGCGAATGTCCAGCGACACAGCCCCTTGTGCCAAGAGCGCATCCACTTGGTCTGGCGCAACGCCCGTCACCTGCGCCATGGCGGTATCTGCCAACTGCTGAAATTTATGTGTATAGGCCATGTTCTTCTTTCAAAATTTCAATAACTGAGATGGGTAGATTTGCCCCAAAACACCCGGTACGCAAACACGGTGTAGCCAATGATCACGGGCAAGACCACCGCCACGCCGTAAAAAATCACCAGCAAAGCTTCAGGCGCACTGGCCGCTTGCCAGATGTTGAGCTTGTCAATCACCAACCAAGGAAACAGGCTGTAAGCAAGTCCATAAAACGACAGCAGAAAAATGCCCACGGTGCTGGCAAACGGCACACCGGCGCCGTATTGGTTGCCTTGCGCAAAACGCACGGGCAAGCGCGACAAACTGCGCCAAATCACCAAGAACAAACCCAATGTCATGGCCGGAATCGGCAACAGCATGAGCAGGTTGGGAAAGCTGAACCACTTGTCGAAAATACGTGGACTCACCCACGGTGTGGCCACGGATATGGCCAACACACCCGCAGCGGTCAACCACAAACTGCCTTGGGCCCACGCCACAGCCCGCAACTGCAAAGCGCCTTCGGTTTTCATGATCAGCCAGCCTGCACCCAGCAAGCGGTAAGCAAACACCAAGCAAAAACCAATCAAGGCGCTGAACACATAAGCCGCCGTGTCCTGCTTGAACCCGAGGATGAGTTGGCCCAACATAAAGCCTTGCGACCACGACGCCAATATCGAACCGACGTAAAAGGTTTTGTCCCACAAGGGGCGGTGGTGTGCTTTGGCCTTGACCCGAAAATCAAACGCCACACCACGCAGCGACAGCGCCACCAACATCAGCGCCACAGGCAAATACAGCGCCCCCAAGATGACGCCGTGCGCCATCGGGAAGCCCACCAGCAACACGCCCACGCCCAGCACCAACCAAGTTTCGTTGGCGTCCCAAAACGGGCCGATGCTGGCGATCATGGTGTCTTTGTGCTCGATCGTGTCAGCACCGTTCAACAAGGCGCCGACACCCAAGTCATAGCCATCCAAAATCACATAAGCCA
>SXWY01000033.1 GCA_005789825.1 Burkholderiales bacterium
ATAATGGGTGGTCAGCAACACGGTGTGGCCTTCGCGGTTGAGCCGCGCAATGAACTGCCACAAGGTTTGGCGCAATTCGACATCGACGCCAGCCGTGGGTTCGTCCAGCACAATGACCGGCGGCTTGTGCACCAAGGCTTGTGCCACCAACACACGCCGTTTCATACCGCCGGAGAGTTGGCGCATGTTGTGGTGGGCTTTGTCCGCCAAACCCAGGTGATCAAGCAATTCGTCAATCCAAGCGCCGTTGTGCTTGACACCGAAATAGCCCGATTGAAACACCAACGCTTCTCGTACCGTGAAAAACGGATCGAACACCAACTCTTGTGGCACCACGCCCAACAGTCTTCGCACTTGCAAGGCTTGGGCTTGCACATCCAGGCCATTGACTTGGATGGAGCCGCTGCTGGGTTTGAGCAGACCGGCCAGAATGCTGATTAAAGTGGTTTTGCCGGCGCCATTGGGGCCGAGCAGCCCGAAAAATTCGCCCGATGAGATGTCGAAAGACACTTGGTCCAATGCAGTGAACGTGCCACGGGCATTGGTGAATGTTTTGGAAACAGATTGAAAAGATATGGCGGCCATGGCAAGCTGGCTATTCTAAGGGCTGCAGCTTTGGCCGCTGGGTTCAGGGTGAAGGCGGCAAAGAACTGTGGCGCGCCAAAATCTCAGACACCCCATACAGCATGGCCAACTGCATGGCGCGCTTTGGCAAACCGATGATTTGCAATCTCAACTTTTGTTGCGCCGCCGTGCGGCAAGCACCCAACAACACGGCCAGCGCAGACGAATCAAACTGCTGCAAAGCGGATGCATCCAGTACACAAGTTTCTTTGGCAGAAAGCAACGTTTTTTGCAACTGGTGCAACACCGCATTCGCCTGCGCATGCGTCAGGGTGGCAGGCAACGCCATGTCAAACGCGTGGGTCATTTGCGGTTGTTGGATTTGTTGCGCTCGCTCAGCGTGGCAATCAACCCGTCAATGCCTTTGGCATTGATTTCCTGCGAAAACTGGGTGCGGTAGTTGTCCACCAACCATATACCGAGGATGTTGAAGTTGTAGATACGCCAACCCGAATCAGATTCAGCGGTTTTCTCCAAACGGTAATCGATGGGCACAGGCTCAGCGCTGCCGCGTATTTCTGAACGCACCACCAATTCGTTGTCATTTCCGGTTTGGCGCACTGGTTTGACCACGATGGTGGAGTTGTCCTTGATTTGTGACAAAGCGCCAGAGTAACTGCGCATGAGCAACAGCTTGAATTCTTCCTGCAATCGTTTTTGTTGCTCGGGAGTGGCTTGGCGCCAGGCTGGTCCCACAGCCGCAGCGGTCATGCGCTGGAAATTGATATAGGGCTTGAGCTTGGTGTCCAAAACCGCCCCAATTTTTTGCAAATCGCCTGCCCTGAGCGCGGGGTCTTTGCGCACCATGTCCAACAATTCGTTGGTGAGTTTTTGCATGAACTCATCCGGGGCTTGTTGGGCGACGGCCCCACCAGACAAACCGAATACCAAGGCCATACTGACCAACATGGGCTTGAGGTGCCGAACGGTTGAAAAAAACAAAATATTCATATCCAAAACAGACAAGCGTCAATGGGTGGCTATTATTGGCTATTTCGCATACCGTCGTCGCCGTCGTCGCCACCGTTGTCTTTGTCGGCCGATTTGCGCCGCGTAGCGGCCAGCCGGCGCTGCAAATAGGCATCCCGCACAAAGGTGTATTTGTCCAGCGCCACCTCGTTCAGGCTCGTGTCCATGCCCACAAAACCTGCGCGCTTGTCCACCAAACGCAGGGCAGAACCGCCATAACGCAAACCCACGGCATCGACCTCGGTGCGCCACAAGTCGTAGCGGTTGTCTATTGCCCAGCCTGCGGTGTCACGCACGGTGGAGGGGCCAAGCAGCGGCAAGATCACATAGGGGCCAGGCGACATGCCCCAATACCCCAGGGTTTGGCCGAAGTCTGCGTTGTGCCGTTGAATACCGGCCCAGGTGGCCACGTCAAACAATCCATAAATACCAAACACGCTGTTGACAGCCACGCGCAAACCCGTTTCAGCGGTTTCCATGGGCTTGGCTTGTAAGCCGTTGTTCAAGGTCGACCAGATGTCCTTGAGATTCCCAAAGAAATTGTTGACACCGGTTTGCAAGAAGCCAGGCACGTGGTTTTTATAACCTACCGCCACTGGGCGCAGGACTTTTGCATCCACACTTTCATTGAAATTGTTGATGCGTCGGTTGGTGGTTTCAAACGGGTCGTAGGGATGGGGCGGGGATGGGGTCGCGCATGCAACCTGCGCCAGCACAGCCAACAAGGCCAGCAAACGCAACATATGGCGCGCCATGGGCATGCTCAGTTACCGCCAGGGGCATCGCCGCCCGCGTCTGAGGCTTTGTTGTAGAGAAACCGGCTGATCAGGTTTTCCAACACCACGGCAGACTGGGTCGACTGCACCTTGTCACCCTGCGCCAAATTGGCCATGTCAGCACCCGCTTCAATACCGATGTATTGCTCACCGAGCAAACCGCTGGTGAGGATTTTCAACGAACTGTCTTTGGGGAATTGGTAGCGCGCATCCATGGCCAGCACTACTTTTGCTTGGAACGATTTGTCATCGAAGCGGATGTCCTCAACCCGTCCGACCACCACGCCCGCACTTTTGACCGCCGCTTGCTTTTTCAAACCGCCAATATTGTCAAACAAGGCATGAATTTCGTAAGTTTTTTGCCAGCTGATGGACAACAAGTTGGCCGATTGCATGGCCAGAAACAGCAAAGCCGCAGCGCCTATCACCACCAGCAACCCTACCCAGACATCGGTTTTCGAACGTTGCATTACCTGCTTCCTTTTCAAAGCTTGAACATCAGTGCGGTAAGGACAAAGTCCAGCGCCAGCACGGTCAAAGAGGCCATCACCACAGTGCGGGTCGTCGCACGCGCCACACCTTCGGGGGTGGCCTGCGCCTCAAACCCTTGGCGCAGCGCGATGAAACTCACGGTCAGCCCAAACACCACGGTTTTGATGAAGCCATTGCCCACATCGGACCAGACATCGACGCCGTCTTGCATTTGACCCCAAAACGAACCGGCATCGACGCCGATCATTACCACCCCGACCAACCAACCGCCCACAATGCCCACGGCGCTGAAAACCGTGCCCAAAATCGGCATGACCAACACGCCCGCCCAAAAACGTGGCGCGAGTATGCGAGACACCGGGTCGATGGCCATCATTTCCATGGCGCTGAGCTGCTCGCCGGCTTTCATCAATCCAATTTCCGCAGTGAGCGATGTGCCCGCACGGCCGGTGAACAACAAGGCCGACACCACCGGACCAAGTTCTCGCACCAAACTCAGCGCCACCAACAAACCCAAGGCCGAGGCAGAACCAAACCGTTGCAAGGTGTTGTAGCCCTGCAAAGCCAACACAAAACCCACAAACAAGCCTGAAACGGCAATGATGGCCAGCGAGTGATTGCCTAAAAAATGCATTTGGTCGCGGACCAAACCAAAACGCCGCAAGCAAGCAGGACCCAGCCACAACAAGCGCAAGAACAGCAGCGCGGCATGCCCGACATCCGCCAACCACTGACGGACCCAAGCACCGATGCCCGCGAGCAAGCGCATCATGGTTGCTTGTCCTGGAGCGCAATCAGCCCAAAATCTTCTCGGGCCTCGGCGGCTGGGTAATGAAAACGCACCGGACCGTCGGGCGCAGCGCTGACAAACTGTTGCACCAAAGGATCGGTGCTGGCGCGAACTTGGGCCGGTGTGCCTTGTGCGGCAATCCGTCCGTTGGCCAAAATCACCACTTGGTCTGCGATGTGAAATGTTTCTTCCAAATCGTGGGACACCACGATGCTGGTCAGGCCCAAGGTGTCGTTGAGCTGCCGAATCAAGCGAGCAGCCGTGCCCAGCGATATCGGGTCAAGGCCTGCAAAAGGCTCGTCGTACATCATCAACTCAGGGTCTAACACCATGGCGCGTGCCAAGGCCACACGTCGGGCCATGCCACCGGAAATTTGGCTGGGCATCAAATCGCGGGCACCGCGCAAACCGACGGCTTGCAATTTCATCAACACCATGTCGCGCACCATCTCGTCAGGTAGCGCCGTGTGTTCACGCAATGGAAACGCCACGTTCTCAAACACACTCATGTCGGTGAACAGCGCGCCAAACTGAAACAACATGCCCATTCGGCGACGGGCTTGGTAGAGCGCATCGCGGTCGGTGGCGCCTATGTCGGTCTGGTCAAACAACACGCGCCCATGGTTGGCGCGGTACTGTCCGCCGATCAATCGCAACACCGTGGTTTTGCCGCCACCAGAAGAACCCATGAGCGCTGTGACTTTGCCTTTGGGCACCTGCAAGCTCACGCCTTCGAGCACCGGCCGTTCACCGTAACCGAAATGCACATCCTCTAGCTGGATCAGTGGCGTGTCTGCGTGTGGCATGAAACTGGGTGGGTGAAGCCGTTGAATGAGAGGGCGATTCTATGGGGCTGCCTGAATCTGCCTGAAACAGCGCCAACCTCGGTTCAGCGCGGCAACTCACTCTCACCCATCAAAAACTGGTCGATGGCACGGGCAGCTTGGCGGCCTTCGCGAATGG
>SXWY01000034.1 GCA_005789825.1 Burkholderiales bacterium
AAAGCCGTTGATAAATTTGAATATCGTCGTGGCTATAAATTTTCAACGTATGCGACTTGGTGGATTCGACAAGCGATTACGCGTTCTATCGCCGACCAAGCAAGAACAATTCGTATTCCAGTGCATATGATTGAAACCATTAATAAGATGAATCGTATCTCACGACAAATTTTACAATCCACAGGTGCTGAGCCTGACCCATCAGTACTCGCTGAAAAAATGGAAATGCCTGAAGATAAGATTCGCAAGATTTTAAAAATTTCCAAAGAGCCTATTTCGATGGAAACACCGATTGGCGACGATGACGATTCTCATCTGGGCGACTTCATCGAAGACGGAGCCAACACCGCACCTATCGAAGCCGCCATGCAAGCCGGTTTGCGCGATGTGGTCAAAGAAATCTTGGACGGTCTCACGCCGCGCGAAGCCAAAGTCTTGCGCATGCGCTTTGGCATTGAGATGGACAACGACCACACCTTGGAAGAGGTCGGCAAACAATTTGACGTGACGCGTGAGCGCATTCGTCAAATCGAAGCCAAGGCGCTTCGCAAACTCAAGCATCCCAGTCGCTCTGACAAACTGCGCAGCTTTATCGACACACTGTGACCGCTTTGCATAACCGACGTGGCGTGATCGCCATGTCGGCGGGCATGGTGTGCTTTGTGTTGAACGACACACTGGTCAAGTTTGTCAGTGATGACCTGCCCGCCTCCCAATTGATTTTTTTGCGCGGTGTATTGGCTGTGCTGGGTTTGCTTTTGCTGGTCTATGCGACTGATCGCCGTCAGTTCAGCCGCGCTGGCCTGCTGCACATGGTCGACAAATGGGTGGTGCTGCGCTCCATGCTCGACGGCGTTGCCAGTCTGGTCTATTTGAGCGCCCTGTTTCACATGCCGTTGGGCAACGCTACCGCGATCAACATGTCTACGCCTTTGCTGATCGCCCTGCTCTCTGGCTTGCTCATGGGTGTGCATGTGAGCGCTCGAAATTGGCTGATCATTGGCTTGGGTTTCGTCGGTGTGCTGATGGTGGTGCAACCGCAAGCCGATGGGTTTAACGCCTGGGCCTGGGTGGCACTGGCCGGCACTGTGCTACATGCGCTGCGCGACCTGAGTATGCGATTCATTGCACCTGAAGTACCTTCCATGGTGATCACAGTCGGAACGGCATTGGCAGCCACCGTGCTGTCTGGCGTATGGAGCATATTCACCCCATGGCAAGCTGTTTCGGCCACACATTGGGGAATGATGGCTGCTGCCGCTGTGTTTTTAAGCTGCGGCTACTTCTTTTTGATCAAGGCCACACGCATGGCAGACATGAGCGTGGTGGCGCCGTTTCGTTACATCGGTTTATTGACTGCTGTGTTGGCGGGCTATGTGATTTGGGACGATATGCCCAACCCACTGGCCTGGTGCGGCATGCTGTTGTTGGTGGGCGCGGGCATCTTGATGCTCAGGCTACATCGACAACCCGATTACGTGAGCGAGCATTAGAAAACTTCGGTATCTACTTCGCTGCTGGCCAACTCGTTGTAGCGGTTACCCGACACGTTGTGTTGGTTGATGGCTTGGTCCAGACGCGCCAGGGTCTCGAGAGACAGTTTGATGGTGAGCGCACCCATGTTGTCTTTCAAATGGGCAATGCGTGAAGTGCCGGGTATGGTCACGATATGCGGCGCTTGATGCAACACCCAAGCCAAGGCCAACTGCGCAGGTGTGCAAGCCAGATCACGCGCAATGGCCAAATAGGGGTCTAGCAATTGCAGGTTTTTGGCATAGTGCTCTGCATGAAACCGGGGTGAAGTGTGGCGCCAATCGGTCGACAACAACGCAGACGTGTCTTTCAAGTCACCGCATAAAAACTTTCGAGCCAACGGACTGAAAGACACAAACGTGATGCCGAGTTCACGGCAGGCGTCGAGCACGGCAATTTCCGGGTTGCGTGTCCACAAGGAATATTCGGTTTGCAAAGCAGTGATCGGATGCACCGCATGCGCTTTGCGCAAAGTTTGAGCGGACACTTCTGACAAGCCAATCGTGCGTATCTTGCCAGCACGTACCAAATCGCTCAGCATGCCGACACTGTCTTCGATGGGAACAGACTTGTCCCAACGGTGCAGGTAATACAAGTCGATCACATCGGTTTTCAAACTGCGCAAACTGTTTTCACACGTAGCACGAAGGGTTTCGGGTCGGCCATCGAGCACGCGCACTTTTTTGCCATCGCCTTTGACATCCACACCGTGCAACCCGCATTTGCTGGCCAATGTGAATTGGCTGCGTTTACCCGACAAGGTTTTTCCGATGATGCGTTCGCTTTCACCAAACCCGTAAAGCGCCGCAGTGTCCAAAAAATCCACGCCTTCATCCAGCGCGGTTAGCAACAGTTTTTGCGCATCAGCCTCAGAAGGCGGAGTGCCGTAGACCGGACAAATATTCATGCAACCCAAACCGATGGGGTTGACCTGGAAGGGACCGACCTGGCGTGTATTCATCGAAGTATTTTAGAACTTGAAAAAAAATGATGTTTGATGCAAAATCATCAAACATCTTGAGGATTCGACCATGCGCACCACCTTAGACATTGACGATGACGTGCTGTTTGCCGCCAAGGAAATCGCCAAGCGCGAGAAAAAAACCATAGGCCAAGTGGTGAGCGAACAGGCACGCCGGGCTTTTCACATGCCGGCCCATCCTATCCAAGCCACCGAACCAGCGCCGAAGACAGAAGTCCCATTTGAGAAATACGGCTTAATCCCCTTGCCTCACCGTGGCGTCATCATCACCAATGAAATGGTTGACCGTATCCGTGACGAGGAGGGTATTTGATGCGGGCTTTGCTGGATGTCAATGTCCTGATTGCACTGCACGACCGTGACCACGCCCACCACAGACTTGCTTATGAGTGGCTGGACAGGCATATGGATCAAGGCTGGGCGAGTTGCCCTTTGACGCAAAACGGCATGCTACGCGTCATGAGTCAAAGCAGCTACACCAACAACCAGTCTTTGCAAAACTTGGTCAAGCGTTTGCGTCATTTCACCGATACAAAGCACCACGTGTTCTGGCCTGACGACATCAGCCTTCTGGACGAAGCCTTCATCGATGCAGACAAGTTGCTTAGCCCACGTCAACTCACCGATGCGTATCTATTGACACTCGCGGTCAAACACGGCGGCAGACTGATAACCTTGGACAAGCGCATACCCTTGAACTCGGTCAAAGGTGCCAAAGCCTCGCATTTGATCAGTCTTTAGAACTTAGACAGTTAACTGTTGCTCCAAATCCTGCAGCACTTGATAACAAGGCAGCACTTGCGCCACGCTGGCATTCGGTTCGCGGCCTTCTCGGATGGCCGCAAAAAACTCTCTGTCCTGTAACTCGATGCCATTCATGGACACCGCCACATTGGATACATCGATTTTCTCGTCTTTGCCATTGAACAAGTCGTCGTAACGCGCGATATAGGTCGCGCTGTCGCCGATATAGCGAAAGAACGTGCCCAACGGGCCGTCGTTGTTGAAGCTGAGCGATAGCGTGCAAATCGCGCCATTGGCGGCTTGCAATTGAATGCTCATGTCCATGGCAATGCCCAGCGTCGGGTGAATCGGCCCTTGCATGGCATGGGCTTTGACCACCGGGCTGCCCGCTTGGTATGCGAACAAATCTAACGTGTGCGCTGCGTGGTGCCACAGCAAATGATCGGTCCAACTGCGCGGCTGGCCCAATGCATTCATATTGGTGCGGCGAAAGAAATAGGTTTGCACATCCATCTGGTAGATGTTGAATTTGCCCGCTTGAATTTGCTGGTGCACAAATTGGTGGCTGGGGTTGAATCGGCGCGTGTGGCCACACATGGCGACCAAGCCGGTTTGCTTTTGCAAAGCCACCACTTGCTCACCCTCACGCAACACATCGCACAAAGGGATTTCCACCTGCACGTGTTTGCCCGCATGCAGACAAGCCAGCGCTTGAGACGCATGCATTTGCGTGGGCGTGCACAAAATCACCGCGTCCACATCTTTGATCGCCAAACTGTCTTTCAAATCGGTGGTGACGTGGGCAATGCCATATTTATCAGCCACCTCTTGCGTTTTGGCCAATTCACGCCCAATCAACGACACCACTTCAACGCCGTCGATCAACTTGATGCCGTCCAAATGTTTGATGCCGAAAGCGCCGGCACCGGCGAGAGCAACTTTGAGGGTCATGGAAAGTCCTTTGTTATTTTTTGAAGCAACAATTTAGTTCAATGCATTTTCCAAAATCAAATGCCCCACCGCCGTGTTGCTCGCGGGCACATGGTAGAAACGATGTTTGACCGTAGGCGGTTTTCCGCCGGTGATATCGGTCATGGCACCGCGTGCGACCAACCACATCACCAGTTCAATGCCTTCACTGCCCGCCTCGCGCACATAGTCGATATGCGGCATTTGCGCCAAGCCTGCGGGGTCTGCAATCAAGCGGTCTAAAAACGCGTTGTCAAACGCTTTGTTGATCAAGCCTGCACGTGGCCCTTGCAATTGGTGGCTCATGCCACCCGTGCCCCAAATTTGCACATTCAAATCGCCATCAAAACTGCGCACAGCATGGGCAATGGCTTTGCCCAGGTTGAAACAACGCTGCCCCGAGGGCACGGGGTACTGCACCACGTTGACCGCAAAAGGAATCACCGGGCACGGCCAAGCTTGCGGTTGGCCGCAAATCAATGACAGCGGCA
>SXWY01000035.1 GCA_005789825.1 Burkholderiales bacterium
CAGCAACTGCACAAAGCTGTCTGGCGGCGCGACACAGGCCAACCCATCTACAACGCCATTGTTTGGCAAGACCGACGCGCCGAACCCCAATGCCTGCGTCTGCGCCAAGCCGGTCATGCCGATCTGGTGCAACAAAAAACCGGTTTGCTGATCGATGCGTATTTTTCTGCAACCAAACTCCAATGGATTTTGGACCATGTGGAGGGCGCACGCGGCATGGCCGAGCGCGGCGAATTGGCATTTGGCACGGTCGACAGTTGGCTGATGTGGCAGTTGAGCGGTGGCGCCGTGCATGCCACCGATGTCAGCAACGCGGCACGCACGATGTTGTTCAACATCCATGCCAACCGATGGGACGATGAACTGCTGGCCTTGTTCAATATCCCGCCGTCCTTGCTGCCGCAAGTGCAAGCCTCGGCCAGCGACTTTGGCCGCACCCAAGCCCATTGGCTGGGGCACGCTTTGCCGATCGGCGGCGTCGCCGGTGACCAGCAAAGCGCTTTGTTCGGACAAGCCTGCTTTCGCGCCGGCCAGGCCAAAAACACCTATGGCACGGGTTGCTTCATGCTGATGCACACCGGCAACCGTTGCCAAACCAGCACCAATGGCTTGATCACCACCAGCGCCGCGCAACCTGATACAGCCACCGCGTTTGCGCTGGAAGGCAGCGTGTTCATCGGCGGCGCGGTGGTGCAATGGTTGCGCGATGGGTTGCGGGCGTTTGACAAAAGCGCCGATGTGCAACTGCTGGCCGAGTCCGTGCCGGACACGGGCGGCGTGGTGCTAGTGCCCGCGTTCACCGGTTTGGGCGCGCCGTATTGGCAAGCAGATGCGCGGGGCGCCATCGTCGGTTTGTCACGCGGCACCACCATGGCGCATATCGCCCGCGCGGCGTTGGAAAGCATCGCTTTTCAAAGCACCGCGTTGTTGCAAGCCATGAACCGCGATGCGGCGCAACCTGTGCATGAATTGCGTGTGGACGGCGGCGCGTGTGTCAACGATTTGCTGATGCAGTTTCAAGCCGACTTGCTGGGCATACCGGTGTTGCGCCCGGCCGTGATCGAGACCACCGCACTGGGTGCGGCTTATTTGGCCGGTTTGACTGCAGGCATCTACCAAAACCTGAATGAATTGTCGCAACAGTGGCGGGTTGAGCGCTGTTTTGAACCACGCATGTCGCGCGACCAAGCGGCCACCAAAATGGCCGACTGGGAGCGGGCCGTGCGCCAGACCACGGCGAGTTGACTGACAATCCGCGTCTGCGTTTCACCTTCAGACAGGCCCAGCATGACCCCGTCCTTTTCTTCTTTGCTGCCCATGGCGTTCATAGGCGGCGGCAACATGGCACAAGCCCTGCTGAGTGGTTGGCTGAAACAAGGCTTGCCAGCCGCACAAATTCACGTGGTCGAACCCTTGGCTGAAACACGACAGCGGCTACAACAAACCTTGGGCGTGCACGGTCATGAAACCCCCGACTCGCTGCCCAGCGACATCCAATGGCTGGTGTGGGCCATCAAGCCGCAGGTGTTCAAACAGGTGGCCTCCCCCTTGGCAGGCCGGTTTGAACATGCGCTACACCTGAGCGTGGCGGCGGGTGTGCGCAGTGACAGCATGGCACGCTGGCTGCAATCAGAACGCATTGTTCGCGCCATGCCCAACACCCCTGCTTTGGTCGGCTTGGGACAAACCGGTCTGTTTGCCCGCGCAGCGGTTCTGGCACCTGAGCGCGAGCAAGTCGGGCAACTGATGCAGGCCATCGGACAAACCGTGTGGGTGGCGCAAGAAACTTTGTTAGACGCGGTCACCGCCGTCTCTGGCTCAGGGCCAGCTTATGTGTTTTATTTCATCGAGGCCATGGTCAGCGCCGGGGTTCGCATGGGGTTGAGCAACGAGCAAGCCCACCAATTGGCAGTTGGCACCTTTGTCGGTGCCGCAGAAATGGCACGCAGCAGCGCCGAACCGTTGGCGGTACTGCGCGACAAAGTCACGTCCAAAGGCGGCACCACTTATGCGGCCATCAGCCGCATGCAGGCCGACGGTCTGGCCCACTTGATCGACGCTGCGTTGCAAGCCGCGCAACAACGCAGCGTCGAGCTTGGCGACAACTTGGACACGCCAACCGATTGAATTGCAATCGCTGCATGACGTTCAAGCTTTGAGCCACAAGCCGCCTGCGATTCCCGCAAACACGGTTGCACCCAACCAATGGTTCATTCTGAACGCACGAAAACACGCGTCGCGGTCACGCCGGTAAATCATGCCAAAGTGCCACAGGGCTTGCACACCCGCGATTTCGATCGAAAACCACTGGGGCCAGCCCAGGCCTTGGTCATGCAGCAGCCACAGGGTGCCCAACAAATACACCGCATAAAACACCATCACGCCCGCCACGTCGTAACGCCCCAAGGTGATGGCCGATGTTTGCATGCCTATGCGCAAATCGTCATCCCGGTCCACCATGGCGTATTCGGTGTCATAAGCCAGCACCCAAAATGCATTGAAAAACAGCAAGCCCCAAGCCAACGGTGGCACCGCCTGCCACAGCCCTGACCATGTCAACGGGCCACCCTGCACAGCGGCAAATGCCATGGGAATGCCAAAACTGAACGCAACACCCAACACCGCTTGTGGCATGGCGATGAAACGCTTGGCATACGGATAGGCCAAGGTCACCGCCAAGGCCACGAACGACCAGGCCACGGTCACGGCGTTGGTGGTCAACACCAAGGCGAACGCACACAAGGCCAGCAACGCGCCTGCGCCCAAGGCTTGTCGCACCGACAACGCGCCCGAAGTGACTGGCCGCTTGGCGGTGCGCTTGACATGCTTGTCGAATTCACGGTCGGCCACATCGTTGATACAACAACCGGCGCTGCGCATGAGCACCGTGCCCAGCACAAACACCGTGAGCAAATGCCAACCCGGAAAACCACCCGCCGCCAACCACAGCGCACTCAGGCTGGGCCACAACAACAGCAACCAACCGGCGGGCCGGTTCCAGCGAATCAGGTCCAAATACAAGGCAGCCTGTCGACGCCAATGCGGTGTGTGGTGGTCAGCTACCGGCTGGTTCATGACAGTCGCATCACGCCCGGCAATTCACTGGCCACCAAGGCGTTGCGCAAAGCCGCAATGGCCTCATAGCGGGTGAAACTGCGCCGCCAAGCCAACACCACGCGGCG
>SXWY01000036.1 GCA_005789825.1 Burkholderiales bacterium
ACAGCGAATGGGTGACCAGATGCAGCAACTGGGCCACTTCGGCTTGAAAAGCATGTGTGTGTTTTGACATGGTGGGCAGACAGAAAAACAATAAAGACAAGTATTAAATGGGGAGAAAGTGGCCAGAATCAAGAGAAACCTGAAGCAAAAGAACAACAAAACTACTAAAAACACCAATAATAGGCTAATATGTATTCACATTTTATTCGTTTATTAATTTAAAAGGAGAAATTCATGAGGCATGTTGTAGCTATTTTGGTAGTACTGATGGCGGTGCTGACCGGATGCGCCACCACGCAGTCCGGGGACGCTTCTGGTTTTGCCCAAAACACAGAGATTTCTGCGCTGAGCGGTGTGTACCGAAACAAGGCAGAAGCCAATCCCACCGCCTTGCCACCCCGGTATTTGAGCGCTTTTTTGTGGCGGGGTGACAAATCGCTGTCGCATGAGGCGGTAGACGCCGTACTGGTCGCGGTGAAAAATGACGCGCTGGTGGAGGCGCAGGCCTTGGGCAAGGAGGGTCAGGTGATGGCTACCACCCGCTTTGAACGCGGCTCGCATTTCGAATTCAAATCGGGCCTGCTGCAAGTCAAGCCATCGGTTCAAGCCGCAGGTTTCAAGTCGGGTGAGCCCATGTTGGGCGTGGCCAAAGAGTCCATCATCATGGGATTGGATGCGCAAGGCCATGCCAAGCTCAGGCAAGTGTCCAGCGCCACTGGCATGGCTTTTTTGATGTTGCCTGTCCATGTGTCAGATGAAGCGAACATGCGGTTTGTCAGAATCCGATGAATGCCGATCAGACAAAGGATTCGTCGCGACCCAAATAACGCCACTGACCCAGTGGCAGGGCGCCGAGCTTGACCCTGCCGATACGCACCCGCTTCAAGCCGACCACGGTCAAACCGACGTGTTCGCACATGCGGCGGATTTGGCGTTTTTTGCCTTCGGTCAGCACAAAACGCAGTTGCTCGGGGTTTTGCCAATCGACTTGCGCGGGTTTGAGGGCTTGGCCATCGAGCGACAAACCGTGGCGCAGCAAAGCCAGTTTGTCAGCTGGAAACAGCGACTGCACATCGGTTTGCACCTCGCCTGCGGGCAAGCGCCCGTATTGCACCCGCACCAAATATTCTTTTTCAACCGCGGAATCTTCGCCAATCAACTGGCGCGCCACCCTGCCATCTTGGGTCAGCACCAACAAGCCCACTGAATCAATGTCCAAACGACCGGCGGGTGCCAGCCCCATGCGTTGCTTGGGAGCAAATCGCACGGTGGATGTGTCTTCGCGCCAGTGGTTGCCCGCCTCGATCAGTTGAATGGCTGGCGTGTGTCCGTCCTCTGCTTGTCCACTGACATAGCCCACAGGTTTGTTCAGCAGCACGGTGACTTGCCGCTCTTGCTGACCGCGTGCCAAACGGGCGACTTCGATCCGGTCCAACGGACTGACCGGGCGGCCAAGCACCGCGGTTTCGCCATTCACCCGCACCCAGCCTTTGGCGATCCAATCGTCGGCTTCCCGGCGAGAACACAGGCCGAGCTCGGCCATGCGTTTGTTGAGTCGGATGGTGGCGTTATTCATGTGTCGGGCAGTGTATGGCTTCGCAACGCAGTCAAATCCAACACGTGGATACCGCCGTAACTGACCCTGATCCACTGCACTTGCTCGAGCCGCTTGAGCGCCATGTTCACGCGTTGCCGTGACAAGCCCACCAGGTAGCCCAATTCTTGCTGGGTGATGTTCAACACTTGTCCGACCCCCGGAAACAGCACCGGATTGACCAATGCCGCCAAGTTGCGCGCGACACGCAAGTCGGGGTTGTTGATGCGGTCAATTTCGCGCGCTGCGATGAATTGCCCCAAGCGCTCGTTCAACTGGTTCATGATGAACCGGTTAAACCCAATCGAGGCAGACAACAAGGCGTGGAAATGGTCGATCGGCAAACCCGCCACCACACTCGGGCGCAAGGCTTGCACGTTGTAGCGATAGGGTTCGCGTTTAAGCACGGTGCCTTCGCCAAACCATCCCCCGCGCGACACGCCAGTGAAGGTCAAACTGTCGCCTTTGTCGGTGTCGATGTTCATTTTGAGCAGGCCGTCGATCACGCCAAACCAATACGTGGGCGCACGCCCGATGCGGCAGACCACGTCGCCAACCAAGGCATCGCCGACGACGAGTTGCGGCAAAGTTTGCGCCCGCTCTGGCAGATTGAGCAGACCCAGCCACGGAATATCCTTGAGTTCAGCGGGGGTCGGTGCACGGCGGCGCTGGTGCAGGGTCAGGTCTTGGGACATGGCGACAAAAGGTAATCAACAAAGCCTAGGTATCTTCCCTTAATTGTCGTCCAAAAGACAAAAAAGCGTCAAACATGGCCCTAGGATTCGCCCATTGACGCGGATGCAAAACCGCGTGTTTTGTGATCAGAACCGCACATGGACACCACTTTCCCCCGACTTTTGGCCCATCACGCCCGGCAACGCCCGGGCGATGCGGCGTTGCGCGAAAAGGAATACGGCATTTGGCAAACCCTCGGCTGGGCCGATGTGTATGTCATGGTTGGGCACATGGCGCATGCGTTTGCCAAAGACGGCATGCAGCGCGGTGACCATGTGGTCATTGTGGGCGCCAACCGCCCGCGCTTGTATGCCAGCATGTTGGCAGTTCAAGTCTTGGGCGGTATACCGGTACCGCTCTACCAAGACGCCGTCGCCACCGAATACGTGTTCCCCATCAACAATGCAGAAGTGCGGTTTGCCGTGGTGGAAAACCAAGAGCAGGTTGACAAAATGCTGGAAATCCATGCGGACTGTCCTTCCCTGGCGCGTATTTATTACGACGATCCGCGCGGCTTGCGCAATTACCCGCAAACCTTCTTGAGCCATTTGCAGCAGGCTTTGCACGATGGCGCAGCGCGTGCCGCAGAACTGCCTGTGTTTGTGCAAGAACACATGGAGCTGGGCCAGCCCGACGATGTGGCTGCCATGTTTTTCACTTCAGGCACCACCGGCAACCCCAAAGGGGTGGTGCACACCCACCGCAGTTTGCTCGACCGCGCCAAAGCCGGTGCCGATTTTGACAAGCTGACCAGCCATGAAGAAGTGCTGGCTTATTTGCCACCCGCTTGGATTGGCCAAAACATCTTCAGCTATGCGCAGTGGTTGTATTGCGGCTATGTGGTGAATTGCCCCGAATCCGCAGAAACCGTGACCATCGATTTGAAAGAAGTCGGGCCCACGTATTACTTTGCGCCACCGCGCGTGTTTGAAGGCCTGCTCACGCAAGTGATGATCCGCATGGAAGATGCCAGCGCGATCAAGCGTCGCATATTCAAGTACTTCATGGACATCGCGCGTGCGCATGGCCCAAGGCGCATGGACGGCGAAGCGATGGGCTTGTGGCCAAGCCTGATGTACGCCGTGGGCAACGTGTTGGTCTATGGCCCGTTGCGCAACAACCTTGGCCTGTCACGGGTGCGCGTGGCCTACACCGCTGGCGAGGCCATCGGCCCGGACCTGTTCAGCTTTTACCGCTCTATCGGTATCAACCTCAAGCAGTTGTATGGCTCTACAGAAACCGCGGTGTTTGTCTGCTTGCAACCCGACAACCAAGCCTATGCCGACACCGTGGGCGTGCCTTGCAGCGGGGTAGAAATACGCGTGGCCGACAACGGTGAAATTTTGGTCAAGTCGGACGGCTTGCTCAAAGGCTATTACAAAAACCCAGAGGCCACAGCCGAAGTGCTGAGCGCAGACGGTTGGTACAAAACCAACGACGCGGGTTTTATTGACAGCCGTGGCCATTTGAAAATCATCGACCGCGTCAAAGATGTGGGGCGCATCCAAGGCGGCGCGAACGACGGCGCCATGTTCGCGCCGAAATACGTCGAGAACAAACTCAAATTTTTCCCGTTCATCAAAGAGGCGGTGGCCTATGGCGATGGCCGCGACCGGGTGTGCGTCATGCTCAATATCGACTTTGACGCGGTGGGCAACTGGGCCGAGCGGCGCAATCTGCCTTATGCAGGCTATACCGATCTGGCGCAAAAACCCGAGGTCTACCAATTGCTGCTCGAATGCGTCGAAAAAGTGAACGCCGATTTGTCCGCTGACAACATGCTGGCCGGTTCGCAAATCAGCCGCTTTTTGGTGCTGCACAAAGAACTCGATGCGGACGACGGTGAACTGACCCGAACCAACAAAGTCAGGCGCGGTTACATCGCGGAAAAATACGCGGTGTTGGTCGATGCCTTGTACCAAGGACGGACGCAGCAATACATTGAGACCGCGGTCAAATTTGAAGACGGGCGCAGCGGCAGTGTCAGCGCCACGTTGACCTTGTCGGACGCGAAAGTGTTTGCCCCTGTAGGACGCGCCGCATGAGCAAGCCAATCGGCGACGTCATTTTGAATGTGCAAAACATTTCGCTCAGCTTTGGCGGTGTCAAAGCCTTGGCAGATATCAGCTTTGATGTGCGTGAGCATGAAATACGCGCCATCATTGGCCCCAACGGCGCAGGCAAATCATCCATGCTCAATTGCATCAACGGTGTCTACACACCGCAGCAAGGGCAAATCATGTTTCGCGGCCAAACCTTCAGCCACATGGACAGCCACCAAGTGGCGGTGATGGGCGTGGCCCGCACCTTCCAAAATTTGGCGTTGTTCAAAGGCATGAGCGTGCTGGACAACATCATGACCGGGCGCAATTTGCGCATGAAGTCGAATCTGTTTTTACAAGCCATTCGATGGGGACCGGCAGAACGCGAAGAAATGGAACACCGCCAACGGGTGGAAGAAATCATCGATTTTTTGGAAATACAGCCCTACCGCAAAACCCCGGTGGGTCAACTGCCTTATGGCTTGCAAAAACGTGTGGATTTGGGCCGTGCGCTGGCGCTCGAACCAGAGGTGCTGTTGTTGGACGAACCCATGGCTGGCATGAACGTCGAAGAAAAACAAGACATTAAAACAAATTTTTTACAACCAATAATAAATATTGTTTCTAATGTTACAGCCAAGACGATTGTAAATTTTAAAGAAATACCTTCTTTGCTTACCAAGCAAATTACTCATCA
>SXWY01000037.1 GCA_005789825.1 Burkholderiales bacterium
CTGACGGTTTGCAAGCGACGTGCTTGCGGAACGACGCGGGGGTCAGTGGTGTAGACGCCATCCACATCGGTGTAGATCAAACATTCGGCGGCTTTCAAAGCAGCTGCCACTGCCACAGCCGATGTGTCGGAGCCGCCACGCCCCAAGGTGGTCACGTGGCCTTGTGGGTCCACACCTTGAAAGCCGGTGATGATGACCACTTTGCCTTGGTTCAGGTCTTGGCGCACGCGGGCGTCGTCAATCGATTCGATGCGTGCCTTGGTATAGGCGCTGTTGGTGCGGATCGGTACTTGCCAACCGCTGTAACTGATGGCGGGAACGCCTTCGGCTTGCAATGCAATGGCCAGCAATGCGGAGGATGCTTGTTCGCCGGTGGCTGCCAAGGCATCGAGTTCTCGAAAGTGGGCGTCGCTGTGGGCGTTGGGTGAGAGTTCTTTGGCCAGCCCAAGCAACCTGTTTGTTTCGCCGCTCATGGCCGATGGCACAACCACCATATGGTGTCCAGCCTTGGCCCATTTGGCCACGCGCTTGGCCACGTTATGTATGCGCTCGGTCGACCCCATGGAAGTGCCGCCGTATTTGTGAACGATTAAAGCCATCAGAGAAGGTATTTATCTGCAGTCAAAGCTAGAAATTGTACCAATCGATCAAATCGCCAATGCGCCTTACAAAACCCCGGCCTACCTTGATATCGATCGCATGCCCTCGGGTGCGGCAGGCGTCAATTTGCGCCACCAACGCGTCGAGTTGCCGGGTGCTGGATTGCACGCCACGGTTACCAAGCCACAATCGCAGCACATTGGTTTGTCGTGCGGCGCTGAGTTGCTGCAAACGCTGGATGACGGGCGGTTCACCCACCAACTCCAAATCGAGTTGCGCCAATGTCACCAACAACTGCTGCGCTTGCGCCGAATGCCGGGCGCTTCTGGCGAAAGTTTGTCGAAACGCAGGAAAAGCTTTTTGCAGCACGGGCAGCAATTGGTGGCGAATCAGGTTGCGTGTGAATTGCTGGTCGAGGTTGCTCGGGTCTTCCACCCAAGCCACGCCAGTGGCTTCCAACCAAGCACGTATGTCTGCGCCAGGGGCTTGCAACCAAGGCCGGTGCAACACCAACCCGTGGCGCTCGGATTTTTCAGGCATGGCTGACAACCCAGGCAAGCCCGCACCGCGTGACAGCGCCAGCAACAAGGTTTCCACTTGATCGTCTGCATGCTGTGCCAACGCCACATCTCGCACGGTTGCGCCCCAGTGGTTTTTCAATACCTCTGCCATCGCTTGATAACGCCCTCGCCGTGCGGCTTCTTCGGGGCTTTCACCGGGCGCATGCCGGGCATCGATGCGTTCAATGACCAAAGGAACCTGCAGTTGTTCGCACAATTGTTCGCAATGGGCAGCGAACTGGTCGGCAGCCGACTGCAAGCCATGGTGAATATGAACGGCTTTGACTTGCGTGGGCCATTGCGCAGCGCATGCCAACAACAGCGCGGTGGAGTCAGCACCGCCGCTCAATGCCACGGCGAATGGCAAAGCCGGTTTGAAATGCTTGAGGGACAGTGTCGCTGGCAAGCCAGCGGCTAGCGAAGACAAATCAACGCGCGTCGGCTTTGGTGTCGTTGAATCGGCCATAGCTTTGCAGCCGTTCATAGCGTCGCTCAAGCAACTCTTTGGGCTTGAGGTCGCTGAGTTGACGCCAGGCATCGTTCAAGCCGCGCTTCAAATGCGACGCCATGAGTTTGGTGTCGCGGTGCGCACCGCCTACGGGTTCGTTGACAATTTTGTCGACCAATCCCAAGGCTTTGAGACGATGCGCGGTGATGCCCAAGGCATCAGCCGCATCAGCCGCACGATCAGAGGTTTTCCACAAAATGGAAGCACAACCTTCTGGGCTGATGACCGAGTAAATGGAATATTGCAACATCAACAATTGATCGGCCACGCTGATGGCCAATGCGCCACCCGACCCGCCCTCGCCAATGATGGTGGTGATGATCGGAACTTGCAATTGCGCCATTTCAAAAATGTTGCGGCCAATGGCTTCACTTTGGCTGCGCTCTTCGGCATCGATACCCGGAAAAGCGCCCGGTGTGTCCACGAATGTGAAAACAGGCAGATTGAATTTTTCAGCGGTCTTCATCAGGCGCAAGGCTTTGCGGTAGCCCTCTGGACGGGTCATGCCGAAATTGCGTGCGGTGCGCTCGCGTGTGTCACGCCCTTTTTGCTGTCCGAGCACCATGCATGCATTGCCGTTGAAGCGGGCTAAGCCGCCCACAATGCTCAAGTCGTCAGAGAAATGTCTGTCGCCATGCATTTCAACAAAGTCGGTGAAGATGTCGTTGATGTAATCGAGCGTGTAAGGGCGCTCAGGATGGCGGGCAATTTTGGTGATTTGCCAAGGGGTTAAATCGCTGTAAATGTCCTTGGTGAGTTGCTGGCTTTTTTTCGACAGCTGCTCAATCTCTTCTGAGATGTCAACAGCCGATTCGACCTGCACATAGCGCAATTCTTCAATTTTGGTTTCAAGCTCTGCAATCGGTTGCTCGAAATCGAGAAATGTTCGTTTGGCCAATCGGTTCTCCTTGTGGGCTTGGGGACGTGCCAGCTTCAGTAGGCCACAGGCTGAGGGTCCAGCGAGCGCCAAATATACCAAGTTGCCACACTGCAATAAGGCTGCCAAGCGGCAGCGACTTCGCGGGCATCACTGCGGCTCACCGCCTCGCCTGAAAAATAACTTTTGCTGATGCCGTTGATCAAGCCCACGTCATCCAAGGGCAACACGTTGGGTCGCAACAAATAAAAAATCAAAAACATTTCAGCGGTCCAGCGGCCAATGCCTCGGATGGCCACCAGTTCTTCGATGATGGACTCGTCGTCCATATCGGCCCATTTGCGGGTGTGCACTGCGCCATTGGAGAAATGCAGCGCCAAGTCGACCAGGTATTCGACTTTGCGTGCAGACAAGCCTGCGCCACGCATGTCGTCTACTTTGAGTTTGAGCACGTTGGCAGGCGTCATGCTTTTGCACAAAGCCGCGAATTTGTCCCACACCGATTGCGCGGCCTTGACGGAAATTTGCTGTCCCACGATGCTTCTGGCCAAGGTGACAAACGCATCGCCACGCGACTCCAAACAGGCATCGCCAAACTGCGGAATCAGCCGACGCATGACCCGGTCTTTTTTGGCCAAATGCCGACAGGCTTCTTCCCAGTATTCTGGGGTGACGCGCTTGATTTGCAAGGGGCGACTGGCCATCAGGCACGCTCCCATTGCGTGCCTTGGGCAGAGTCTTTGAGCACTACACCCATGTCCGTGAGTTGCTGACGAATCTGATCGGCACGGGCAAAATCACGTGCGGCTTTGGCCGTGGCCCGCTCGGCAATCAGCGCATTTATTTGTGCCGTGTCGCCGTTGTCTGCATCCGCATGGCTGGTTTGCAAAAAAGACAACGGATCGGCTTGCAACAAGCCCAGCACGCCGCCCAATGCTTTGAGCAAACTGCTGGCTTGCACAGACTGCGTGCGGTTGACTTCTGCCGCCAAATCAAACAACACCGCCACCGCTTCGGGCGTGCCGAAATCTTCGTCCATGGCCGCTTTGAAACGCGCGGCTTGCGGTTGATGCCAGTCGATGGTCAAGGCTTGCGGCGGCACCGCTTGCAAAGCGGTGTACAAACGCTTGAGCGAAGCCTTGGCATCGTCCAAATGTTGGTCGCTGAAATTGAGCGGGCTGCGGTAGTGGCTGCGCACCACGAAAAACCGCACTTCTTCTGGGCGGTAACGCTGAAACACATCGCGTATGGTGAAAAAATTGCCCAGACTTTTGGACATCTTGACGTTGTCCACATTGATAAAACCGTTGTGCATCCAAAAACGCGCCATGGGCACACCGTGTGCGCCTTCACTTTGCGCAATTTCGTTCTCGTGGTGAGGCAACTGCAAATCTGCGCCGCCACCGTGGATGTCAAACGATTCTCCCAGCAAGCTGCATGACATGGCCGAGCACCCAATGTGCCAGCCAGGGCGGCCGCTGCCAAATTCGCTGTCCCATTTCACGTCTGCAGGCTCATCAGCTTTGGCGGATTTCCACAGGACGAAATCCAAAGGGTCTTCTTTGCCATCAAGCACGGCGACGCGTTCACCGGCATGCAATTCATCGAGCGACTTGCCAGACAACTTGCCATAGCTTGGAAATTTGCGAACCGCGAAATTGACGTCCCCGTTGGTACTGCGGTAGGCCAAACCTTTTTGCTCAAGCTTGGCGATCAAACCCAGCATGCCGCTGACATGGTCGGTGGCCCGGGGCTCGGCCAGTGGGCGCTCAATGCCCAAAGCATCGGCATCTTGGTGCAAGGCCTGCACCATGCGGTCTGTCAATGCGCGAATGGTCTCGCCGTTTTCAGTGGCACGCCGGATGATTTTGTCGTCGATGTCGGTGA
>SXWY01000038.1 GCA_005789825.1 Burkholderiales bacterium
CCTGATAAAGCGCCATACCCTGCGTCTGGACCGCCGCAAAGCGTTGCTGCACGCGCCCTTGCATGATCGAGGCGTTGTCGGTGTAGGCCACAACCGTGTGCTGCGGATGCAGTTGCTCGGTGTTGCGGATCATGGCAAACAGGCTTTTGTCTTGCCGGATGCCGTCGATCACAAAGTCGGCATTAAAGATCTTGTGTCGACAGTGCTCGCTGTTGGCTTGCGCGAACATCATCAGTTCTGCGTCGGTGGGATCGCGTTTGAGTTGTTGGAAAGATTGCAACAAATAGTCTATTTCGTCGTCTGCCAGTGCCAGACCGTTTTCTGTGTTGGCAACTTCCAAGGCGGATCGACCTTGTTCGAGCAACGGTATGCGAACCATGTCAGCGGCAGACACCTGTTGAAACAATGACAAGGCAGCGGATATGTTTGGCCAAACCGACTCGGTCATTCGGTCATGCAGGCCGTGTTCAATACGCGCTTTTTGATCCGTGCTCAACGCATAGCCGCTGGGCAGGGTCAGTTGGTATTCGGTCAGGCGTTCAATCCTGTGCAGGTCAAACCCACAATTGCGGGCGATGTCGGTGGCTTTGGATGCCCAAGGAGAGATCGTCCCTGATCGGGGTGACACCACCCAAGTGTGATGGCCATCACGCTTGTCGATGGAGGTAAGCCATGTCGCGTCCAGCAAATCGCCCATGCGCTGCAAAATTTTTGCAGTGGTTTTTTTTTCGGTGGACAACAAATAGATGCGACTGGCGACTACCGATTCAATCGCAGGGCATAAGGTTTGCAGGGATGCCAATAATCGTTGGGTATGTAGAGTACTGAAGGCATGCGAGCCTTGGAAGGTACTGATATGGAGGGTCACGTGCAGTTCTTGGGTAAGGTGGGGTGAGGCTGCAGACGAATCATTCACCGAGCGTGTGAGAATTTTAACGACATGCCCCGGTTGCTCCCCCAAGGGCTTGAGCCTGAGATAATCAAGGAATGACAATCACCTATAAAGACGAATACGGCATTGCGGGCATGCGCATCGCAGGCAGACTGGCCTCAGAGGTGCTGGACTATCTCACCCCGCATGTTCAACCCGGTGTCTCCACCAACGCGTTAGACAAACTCGCGTTCGATTACATCACCCAAATACAGCAAGCCATCCCAGCGCCGCTCAATTACAACCCCAGCGGTCGCAACCCCTACCCCAAATCCATTTGTACCTCGATCAACCACCAGGTGTGCCACGGTATTCCAAGCGACAAAGCGCTGAAAAAAGGCGATATCGTGAACATAGACATCACCGTCATCAAAGACGGATGGCATGGCGACACAAGCCGAATGTTCATCGTGGGTGAAGGCTCTATTGCCGCCAAGCGCTTGTGTCAATTGACTTACGATGCCATGTGGCATGGCATCGTCAAAGTCAAACCGGGTGTGCGTTTGGGCGATATTGGCCACGCGATTCAAACTTTTGCCGAAGGACAAGGCTTTTCTATCGTGCGTGAATTTTGTGGCCACGGCATTGGTCAGGTGTTTCATGAAGACCCGCAAGTGCTGCACTATGGCAAGCCGGGTACCCTCGAAGAACTCAAGCCGGGCATGACGTTCACCATCGAACCCATGGTCAACGCAGGCAAACGCGACATCAAGGAAATGAGCGATGGATGGACCATCATCACCCGCGACCATTCCCTGTCCGCTCAATGGGAACACACCGTGCTGGTCACACAAACAGGCTACGAAGTGTTGACAGTCTCAGACGGCAGCCCACCGCTACCCGCATTTGTGACCGCCACCGCGTGCTGACAGGTGAGCAGTACCGCCTCTGACTTCAGACAACGCAAAACGGAGTTACTCAGCCGTTGCGCTTCTGTGCAAAGTTTGTCCAAAGCCGCGCTCATACACCAGCATTTGAAACTGCTCAGCGATTTGTGCGATGACACATTGAAGTCGTTGTGGCAAAACGCAGGCATGCCTGAACACTTTGCGCTGCTCGCTGTAGGCGGTTATGGCAGACAAGCCTTGTTTCCTTATTCCGATGTCGATGTATTGGTCTTGCTGCCGGACGACCTGCAGTTGGAGTCAGATGAAACACTCAAAGCCCGTATCGAGGGTTTCATTGGGAGTTGTTGGGACGCTGGTTTAGAAATCGGCTCCAGTGTTCGCCAATTGCATGAATGCCTGTCTGAGGCTGCTGCTGACATCACCGTGCAAACTGCCATGCTGGAATCGCGATGGCTTGTGGGCGATACCGCCCTCATGGCATCGTTCAATCAGGCCTTCAAAAAGCAACTCGATCCCCGCGCGTTCTTCACTGGCAAAACCTTGGAGATGCAACAACGGCACAGCAAATTTGATAACTCGCCTTATTCGTTGGAACCGAATTGCAAAGAATCCCCCGGCGGATTGCGCGATTTGCAAATGCTCTTGTGGCTGACCAAAGCCAGTGGCTTGGGCTCGACTTGGCAAGACCTCAGCGCACGCGGCATGGTCACCGCGCTAGAAATGCGGCAGCTGAAAAGAAACGAAAACCTGCTGTCTTTGTTGCGTTGGCGTTTGCACTGGTCCGCTCGCCGGCGGGAAGACCGCCTGGTATTCGACATGCAATCCACGCTTGCCATCGAGCTGGGTTTGGCGACTGATACGCAAGATGCCAAACGGGCACGTGCTGCCAGTGAAGCTTTGATGAAGCACTACTACTGGGCTGCCAAAGCAGTCACACAACTCAATCAAATCATCCATTTGAATATCGAAGACTGGCTGTTTGACCAAGGACACGCTCACCCACCACAGCCCTTGAATGAACGCTTCTTAGACAAATCTGGCATGCTGGAAGTCGTCGATGACGGTTTGTACCAGCGCCAACCCCATGCCATTTTGGAAACATTTTGGGTCTACCAAGAAACCGTCGGCATCAAAGGTTTGTCGGCGCGCACCTTGCGAGCGCTTTACAACGCCCGTGGCTTGATGAATGCAGCCTTTCGGCGCGACCCTGCCAACCGCGCCATGTTCATGCGCATTTTGCAAACGCCCCAAGGCATCACACATGCCATGCGGTTGATGAACCAAACCTCGGTACTGGGTCGGTACTTGTGGGTTTTTAGGCGCATCGTGGGGCAAATGCAGCATGATTTGTTTCATGTCTACACCGTGGACCAACACATCTTGATGGTGTTGCGCAATGTGCGGCGGTTTTTCATCGTCGAGCATGCGCATGAATACCCGTTTTGCTCTCAACTCGCAGCCGGTTGGGAGCAGCCCTGGATTTTGTATGTGGCCGCTTTGTTTCACGACATTGCGAAAGGACGCGGCGGCGACCATTCGGATCTGGGCGCCAAAGAAGTGCGGTTGTTTTGTCGCCAACACGGCGTTGCCAAAGCCGATCAGCAATTGATTGAATTTCTCGTCAAGCACCACTTGACCATGAGCCATGTGGCGCAAAAAGAGGATTTGAGCGATCCCGATGTCATTCGTGCATTCGCCAACAAGGTGGGCAACGAAAGGTATTTGCGCGCTTTGTATTTGCTGACGGTGGCCGATATCCGTGGCACCAGCCCCAAGGTATGGAATGCATGGAAAGGCAAGTTGCTGGAAGACCTGTACCGGGCCAGCGCGGCAGTGCTGGGTGGCCAGTCACACGATCCGCATGCGCTGGTAGAGATGCGCAAACGCGAAGCGCTTGAAACACTCAATCTTTATGCCATGCCGTTTGAGTCGCACAAAGATTTGTGGGACACCTTGGACGTGGGTTATTTCATGCGACACGAAGCGGCTGACATCGCATGGCATACCCGCCAATTGTCTCGGCCCCTGGCGTTGGCCAAAGCCGCGGGTCAAAGCGCTGGCGTGACTGTCAAAGCCCGCTTGTCACCGTTGGGCGAAGGCTTGCAAGTGATGGTCTACACGCCAGATCAACCAGATTTGTTTGCGCGCATATGCGGATACTTTGACCAAGCAGAATTCAGCATCCAAGACGCAAAAGTCCACACCGCCAAAAACGGTTACGCGCTCGACACGTTCCAAGTGGTGACGCCGATGTTGAATGTGCATTACCGTGAACTCACTCCCATGGTGGAAAACGGTTTGAAAGAAACGATTGAAAACGGTGGCCCGCTGCACAAACCCCGACAAGGCGGACGTGTGTCGCGTCGTGTCAAGAGCTTTCCAGTCGCGCCGCGTGTGCGCTTACAACCCGATGAAAAAGCGCAGCGTTGGTTGTTGAGTATTTCAGCCAGTGACCGTGCCGGATTGCTTTATGGCGTGGCACAAGTCTTGGCGCAGCACCATATCAACGTGCTGCTGGCCAAAGTCAGCACGTTGGGTGAGCGGGTAGAAGATACTTTTTTGATCGACGGCGCCGCGCTGCAACACAACCGCACACAAATCGATTTGGAAACCCAATTGCTGGATGTGCTGGGCGCCGCCGCCCGTTGACACGCCCGATCAGCGAGACAACCAAGCAGCTCCTCTGACACCTGACGAGTCGCCATGCTGCGCGGCCAACACGGGTGTGTTGACTTGGATGCCAAAGACATAAGGTTGCATGGCGGCTTGAATCTTGGGATAAATTTCTTGCACATTGCTCATGCCGCCGCCCAACACGATGCAATCTGGGTCCAGCAAATTGACCAGTTGCGCCAAGGCGCGTCCCAGTCGGTTCACATATCGCTCGAAAGTTGCTGTTGCAGACGAATCACCTTTGCGCATGGCTTGGATGATCTCAACTGCGCTGCGCTCTTCGCCATTGACGCGGGCATGGTCGAGGGCGAAGCCGGTTCCGCTGAGCCAGGTTTCTATGCATCCTGTTTGGCCACACCAGCAGGGGGCGATATTCAACTCCTCTGCGCTGGGCCATGGCAAAGGGTTGTGGCCCCATTCGCCGGCAATCGCGTGTCGCCCGCTGAGCAATTGGCGGTTGACTACCACACCGCCGCCGCAACCGGTTCCCAAAATGGCCGCAAACACCACCTGCGCTCGCGCACCAGCACCGTCCATGGCTTCGCTCAAAGCCAAGCAATTGGCGTCGTTCTCAAGACGCACCTCACAGCCCAAAACTTGTTGCAAATCGGCCTTCAGGGGTTGGTGATTCATGGCTTGGGTGTTGGAGCCGCGCACCCTTTGCGTCTGTGCATCCAAGCAACCTGGCATGCCGATACCCACCACAGATGGCGCCGGCAGAGCCAATGTTTGCCTAGTCAAGGTCACCAATTCTGCGATCGTGTTCAAAATAGCCGGGTAACTGTGCGACGGCGATGCTTGTCTGTGTCTGAACATGAATTGGCCTTGATCGTCGAGCACCGCCACTTCAATCTTGGTGCCTCCGAGATCAATGCCGATTTGCGTCGTCATGTTGAACGGGTCAGCGCCAATAACGCGGCTTCATCCAAGACAGGTATACCCAACGCCATGGCTTTTTCTAGTTTGCTGCCTGCGGCTTCACCCGCCACCACACCCGTGGTTTTTTTGCTGACACTGCCAGCCACTTTGGCTCCCGCTTGTTCCAACAATGCTTGGGCTTGCTCTCGCGATAAGGTGGGCAAGGAGCCCGTGATCACATAGGTGTGACCGCTCAGCGGCAAGTCCAACCGCGCACCGGGTGCAAACTCTTCCCAATGCACACCGCATTCCCTCAGTTGTTGCACCACTTCACGGTTATGCACTTGGTCAAAAAAAGCACGCAAGCTGTTGGCAACAACAGGGCCAACATCATTGACCATCAGTAATTGGTCGACGCTGGCATTTATGATGGCTTGCAAACCACCGAAATGCCTGGCCAAGTCTTTGGCGGTTGCCTCGCCCACATGCCGAATACCCAACCCGTACAAGAACCGGGGCAAGGTCGTTTGCTTGGATTTCTCCAAACTCGCCAACAAGTTATTGGCGGATTTCTCAGCCATGCGATCCAGGCCGATCAATTGCGCACGCGTCAGTCGGTACAAATCGGGCAAGGTTTTGACCAACTCCGCGTCAACCAATTGGTCCACCAATTTCTCGCCCAAATCGTCAATTTCAACCGCTCTGCGTTGCGCAAAATGCAATAAGGCTTGTTTACGCTGTGCGCTGCAAAACAATCCACCAGTACACCGAAAATCGGCTTCGCCCTCTTCGCGCACCGCTGGGCTGTCGCAGACCGGGCAATGTCGCGGCATGGTGAATGCGGGGGCGGCGTGATCGCGTTTATCCAACAGCACCGACACCACTTCAGGAATCACATCACCCGCGCGTCTGACCACCACGGTGTCGCCCACCCTCACGTCTTTGCGTCTGGCTTCGTCCTCGTTGTGCAGCGTGGCGTTGGTGACGGTCACGCCGCCCACAAACACGGGCGCCAATTTGGCAACAGGCGTGAGTTTGCCGGTGCGCCCTACTTGCACTTCAATCGCTTGCACCGTGGTCAATTCTTCTTGCGCGGGGTATTTGTGCGCCACCGCCCATCGGGGTTCTCGACTGACCATGCCCAAGCGGGCTTGCAAACTGATCTGGTTGACCTTGTACACCACACCGTCAATGTCGAAAGGCAATCGGTCGCGGGCTTGTGCAATCTGTTGGTGATAGGCGATCAAGCCTTGCGCGCCTGCCACCAATTGGCAATCATCTGACACGGGGAACCCCCATTGCTTGAGCGCCATCAATATTTGGTGGTGGGTACCATAGGTTTGCAAACCGTTCAATGTGGCTTCTACCGGCGACAACACCGCATCAGATGGCGCATGAAAATGCAGCGCATAAGCAAAAAAACTCAGCGGTCGTTGCGCCGCAATTTTCGGGTCGAGTTGCCGAACCGCACCTGCCGCAGCATTGCGGGGATTGACAAAGGTTTTTTCGTTTTTGACACCTTCGGCGATGCGTGATCGTTGTCGTTCGTTCAAACTTTCAAAATCGTCGCGCCGCATATACACCTCGCCTCTGACCTCGAGCTGTGGCGGCGCCGCGTCGGGCAACCGCAAAGGGATTTGTCCAATGGTTCGTATGTTGTGTGTGACATCCTCGCCCGTTTGACCATCGCCGCGTGTACACGCCTGCACCAGCACACGGTCTTGGTAAATCAAGCTGATGGCCAAGCCGTCGAATTTCAACTCCGCGACATATTCCAGTGGAGGATCTTCCGAGCTCAGTTGCAGTACTTTTCGAACCCTGTTGTCAAATTGAATCGCGCCTTCAGCGCTGATATCGGTCTCGGTATGAATACTCAACATGGGCACTTTGTGTGCCACCGTCACAAACGATGACATCGGTTGCGCGCCTACACGCTGCGTGGGTGAATCGGGTGTGATCCATTGCGGGTGATTAGCCTCTAGCGCTTGGAGTTCCCGAAATAACCGGTCGTATTCGGCGTCGGGTATCAGCGGTTCATCTAGCACGTGATAGTGGTGACCAGCGAGTTGCAATTGCTGGCGCAGTTGAGCAATGCGTTCTTGCATGAACCCAATCAACTGAATAAACGACGCGCTTGTAATGAGCCCGCAGCCAGATCGCGGGCGGCAAGCTCGTTATAGAGTTGGCGCAAGTCTCGGTCGATGATTTGAATGGCTTGCTCGGACAACACTTGGCCGTTGTCATCGGTCACCATGCCGTCCATGGCGTCCGCCAACTCTTTAGCGGATTCGCACAGCCTTGCGAATGCCTGCTCAGACTGTGCAACTTGCGGCACATCCAAATTCAAGCTGATGCTGCGCAAGGCCGCTTGGTTGGGGTCTTCAGCCATGGCGGCACGCGCATCAAACTGCAAGACCAGCACGGGGGGCATGCCAGCCATCGACGAGGCCACAACCATTCGCCCAGGAATCACGCCCGGCACAAAACCCAGCCGCGACGCTTGTTGTTGAACATAGCCCGGGCTCCATGCGGATCTGCGGGCTTGCAGTGTGAAACTCAGTTGTGCATCATGGGCGCTGGCGAATTGATCGAGTTCTCTGGCATGCGCCAAAGCTTCATGCATGTCTGGGAATTCGGGGGTGCTGGAGAACTCGTCGGCAAACGCCTGCGCCTTGACTACAAATTCTGAAAATTCAATTTCGTTCAATGGTCCCTGACGGTTTGCGACTTGGATACCTGCTTGAAATGCGCTGTAGTAACGCTGAGCTTGCAAACTTTCCCAGTTGCCGTTGTCTGCATTCAGCCCTTCGACCACGAACAATTTGTTGCCCACTCTACGTATTGCGGGTAAGGCGGCAATCGCGGCCTCGCCAGACACCGGCGCATCCAGTTCCATGGTGGCAATCACATCGATCAGCGCATCGAGTTGGGTGCTGACATTGCGCTCGGCGACATTGGCTTGAAATGGGCTGTCCAACAAGCTGTTGTCTTGATGAGGTGAGTCGTTATCTGCTGGCGCGATGTCCAACGCCATGAGTTCGTCGGGTGTCAAAAAAGGTTCAGCTTGTTTGGGTTGGTTTTGTCGCGATGTCCATGTGCTGTGTGCGACCACCACCACCAACACTAAACCACCTGCAATAGCCAACCACATTTGAAAGTTACTCATAGCCCAGCTTTCATACGCTTTCAGCCATGCTCACTGCTGCTTCCATGTCGACCGCCACAATACGCGAAACACCTTGCTCTTGCATGGTCACTCCAATGAGCTGCTCAGCCATTTCCATGGCAATTTTGTTGTGCGAAATATACAGAAACTGCGTTTCTTTGGACATGCTGGTGACAAGTTTGCTGTAGCGCTCGGTATTGGCATCATCCAATGGCGCATCCACCTCGTCCAACAAACAAAAGGGTGCGGGATTGAGTTGAAAAATGGCAAACACCAGCGCAATCGCAGTGAGCGCCTTTTCACCGCCTGAGAGCAAATAAATGGTTTGGTTCTTTTTGCCGGGCGGCTGCGCCATGACTTGAACGCCAGAGTCCAGGATTTCATCACCGGTCATGACAAGCTTGGCCGTACCACCGCCAAACAATTCAGGGAACATGATGCCAAAGTGGTGATTGACCGTGGCAAAGGTATCGGAGAGCAATGCGCGGGTTTCGCCATCGATTTTGCGAATCGCAGCTTCCAGCGTGTTGATGGCCTCATTCAAGTCTGCCGATTGCGCATCCAAAAATTGCTTGCGTTCGCTGGCTGTTCCAAGTTCTTCAAGGGCTGCCAAATTGACAGCTCCCAAGGATTGAATCTCCTTTTGCAACTTGTCAATTTCTGTTTGTAAACCGTGAAGCTTGATGCTTTCTTCGGCGATAGAAGCTTCGATGACAGCGATATCTGCCTCGGCTTCTTGCAAAAATCGGTCGTATTGTTCAAAACCAATCCGGGCTGCTTGTTCTTTGAGTTGCGCGTCAACAATGCGTTGGCGCAACGGTTCGAGTTCGCGTTCGATGCGAAGCCTGTCTTCATTGCTGGTGCGCAAGCGCGCGGTCAAATCGTCATAGGAAGATCGTTTGGCTGCCAGCAGGTTTTCGCGCTCTAGCTTGAGCGCCAAAGCATCCTGCAACCCAGCTTGGGCAGCAGCGTCTGACAGCGAGGCCAATTCCGCCTGTTGTTTTTGTAGTTCACTTGCCAGCTGTTCAAGTTGCTGGGCGGCAGTGTCGCGGGTACGCTGTAATTCTTCTAATTTGGCATTCAATGTGCGCAAAACAAATTGCGCCTCTTGTGATTGACGCTCTGTGTCACGCAACTGCTCTCGCGCCCGTTGCAAGGAGTGCTCAGCAGCCTGGGCTGTATCGAACAAACTTTCATACCTTTGCTGAGTCTGCGCCAATTGCATGTCAAGGCTTTCAAATTGCGATTGTTGCGCTTGTTCACGTTCGTGGAGTGCGTGAAGTTGGGCTTGCAATTCCAAAGTTTCCTCTGCCAATTGGCTCTGGCGTGTTTTGATTTGTTCAGCCAACTGCTGGGCTTGAAGAAAATCAACTTTGAGGGCATGGGCGCGCGCTTGGTTTTGGGTCGCGTCTTGTCGAATCTGGGTTCGCTGTTGCGAGGCTTGCGTAGCGGCAGATTCAGCACGCACAAGTTGTGTTCGCGCCTCCTCTGCTATCAGGGATTGCGCCCGAATTTGTTTGTCTAAATTTTCTATTTCTTGCGCACGTGCCAACAAGCCAGCTTGCTCGCTGTCTTGGGCATAAAAACTGACACTGTGCAAACCGACCGCATGGCCTTCGGGGGTGAAGATTTGCTGGCCCGGTTGCAGCTTGCTGCGCGAGGACAACGCGTCGTCCAAACTGCTGGCGGTGAAGCAACCGGTTAACCAATCGCCAAACAATGCCTGAAGACTGGCGTCATTGAGTTTGAGTTGGTCGAACAATTTGGGCAACGGCGTGGACGCTGTCTCAACCGCGAAAACAGCGGGCGAAAAGAAACTCAATTTGGCCGATGGTGCGTCTTTGGCAAAGGCTTTGACCGTGTCCATTTTGGAGACTTCAAGCGCAGCCAGCCGCTCTCGCAAAGCCGATTCCAAGGCTTGCTCCCAACCAGGTGTCACATGCACACGGCTCCACAACGGCTGCAAACTTTGCAATCCATGTTTGTTCAGCCAAGGGGTGAGTCTTTCATCGCTGCGCAATTTTTCCTGCAACGATTTGAGCGCTTGTTGACGCGCTTGCAACTCGACCAATTGGGCGGCTTCACCGTTGCTGGTTTGTTGAGCAGCCTTGCGAGCGGATTCGATGCCTTCGAGCGAAGCCTCCAGGCTGTCGAGTTGCGCTTGTGTTTGCGCAGACAGTTGCTCGGCTTGCGCGAGATGTTGTTGAAGTTGCGTGAGCTGTTGATCGTCTGGCGCATTCAATGCGCGGTGATCGGTTTGCAACCGGTCTAGGCGCTGTTGCAGTTGGCGTGTTTGCTCTTGCAAGCCCGATTGCTCTGCCGCCAATACTTTCATCTGTTGCTGCACTTGATTGACCTGTTGCGATTGGTCTTGCAAGGCTTGGCGCGCGGTCTGGGATTGGGTTTCTAGGTCAGGCAACTGTGCTTGCTGCGTGCTTTGCGCAGCTTGCAATTGCTGGATGTTGAGCTCAACAGCGGTCTGGTCGGTATGGAGTTTTTCTGTTTCGATAAGAGATTGGCTGGCTTGGTTGGTCCATTGTTGGGTTTGGGTTTGGATTTGCACCAACCTGGCTTGCGCACGCTCACGGCCTTCCACCACAAACCGAATTTCTGCTTCTAGTCGACCGACTTCAGCGCTGGCTTGGTACAACTGCCCTTGCGCTTGGTTGACTTGTTCACCGGCTTCGTAATGTGCTTGCCGGATGCTTTCGACGTTGGCTTCAGTCTGTCGCAGGTCAGCGGTTTTGGCTTCAAGTGCATTGACAGCTTGCGCCGCCAACTGTTGCAAATGGCTTTGCTCGCCTTGGGCTTCAGCGCGTTTCAAAAACCATTGCTGGTGTTGGCGAAGCGTGACGAGTTTTTGTAAACCGTTGAACTTTTGCGCAACTTCTGCTTGCCGTTCGAGCTTTTCCAAATTGGCGTTGAGCTCGCGCAATATGTCCTCCACACGGGTCAGGTTTTCGCGCGTGTCGCTGAGTCGGTTTTCTGTTTCGCGGCGGCGTTCTTTGTATTTGGAAACACCAGCGGCTTCTTCCAGAAACAGCCTGAGCTCTTCGGGTTTGGATTCGATGATGCGGCTGATGGTTCCTTGGCCAATGATGGCGTAAGCGCGTGGCCCCAAGCCAGTGCCCAAAAACACATCTTGTACATCGCGGCGACGTACCGACTGGTTGTTGATGTAGTAGCTGCTGTTGCCATCACGTGTTAGCACACGCTTGACTGCAATTTCTTCAAACTGGTTCCACTGACTGCCCGCACGGTGCGATTGGTTATCGAACACCAACTCGACACTGGCGCGACTGGAAGGTTTGCGCGAGTTGGTGCCATTGAAAATCACGTCTTGCATGGATTCGCCACGCAATTCACTGGCGCGGCTTTCTCCCAAAACCCAGCGGACCGCGTCAATGATGTTGGACTTGCCACACCCGTTGGGGCCGACCACACCCACAAGTTGTCCCGGTAACAAAAAGTTGGTGGCGTCGGCAAACGATTTGAAGCCAGACAACTTGATGGAATTAAGACGCACTGTTTACCTTTTTTTCAAAAGAATTTCAAAGAGGAATCAAGCCAAGCCATGGGTTGGCTAACTGCCTTTGGACAAATGTTCACGCCAATCGGTCACCTCTCGGTGCATGTTGACCAATGCGGGCAACAAAGCGCTCACCGTGGGTTGGAGTTGCTCGGCAGTCATTTCACGCGCCTTGGCCTCGATGTCGATCAATTGGCTGGCCAATGACTCGTTACACAAAAAAGTGACGTAACCTTTGAGTGTATGCAGCAAGCATTTCAAAGCGTTCGCGTCGGATTCTGTCAGAGCATTTTGCAGTGCTTGCAAATCGTTTTGTAAACTCGATACAAAAGTATCAGCCAAATTCAACATTTGGCTGTTATCGGCCGCAAAATCGGATGCTCTGGCAGTATCTAACAAAATATACATGACACCGATAATATCAGCCATGAATCCCCAACTCACCCGCCTACACCCCTATCCTTTCGAACGTTTACGCCACTTGTTCACAGGTGTAAAGGGCAGCCCAAATCACACCCCCATCAGCTTAGGAATCGGCGAACCCCGGCATGCCACCCCGACATTGATCATCGAAGCGCTGAAAACGCATACTGGCGAATTGGCCGCCTATCCGAGCACCGCAGGCTCTCCAGAACTGAGACAGACCGTCTGCCATTGGCTCAAGCGACGCTATGCAGTGGATGTCAACCCGGATACCCAAGTCCTGCCTGTGAACGGCTCGCGCGAAGCCTTGTTTGCCTTTGCGCAAACTGTGTTGGATGGCAATCCCCAGAGTACCGTGTTGTCGCCCAATCCCTTCTATCAAATTTACGAAGGGGCTGCCATTTTGGGAAATGCGCGTATCCACTATGCGCCTAGCTTGCCAGACAAAAATTTCGCCATCGATTGGGACAGTGTGACTGAAGACATTTGGCAAAGCACGCGTTTGTTGTTTGTGTGCTCTCCCGGTAACCCCACCGGTGCTGTGATGCCTTTGGAAGAATGGCAAAAATTGTTTGCGTTGAGCGACAAACACGGCTTTGTCATCGCTTCAGACGAGTGCTACAGCGAAATATATTTCGGCCAATCTGCCCCGCTGGGTGGTTTGCAAGCGGCGGTGTTGTCGGGTCGCGCTGATTTCAAACAACTGGTGTGCTTCACCAGTTTGTCCAAGCGCAGCAATGTGCCGGGCTTGCGCAGTGGTTTTGTCGCTGGAGACGCGAATTTGATCGCACCGTTTTTGCGCTTTCGCACCTACCATGGCAGTGCCATGGGTGGATTGGTGCAACAAGCCAGCATCGCTGCTTGGAACGACGAAACGCATGTCATGGAAAACCGTGCGTTGTACAAAGCAAAATTTGAACAAGTCACGCCCATGTTGTCACAGGTCATGGATGTTGCATTGCCCGATGCTGGCTTTTATTTGTGGGCTGCGGTTCCGGGTGGTGACGACGAAGCTTTCGCACGCGATTTGTTCACTCAATACAATGTCACGGTGTTGCCAGGTCGTTATTTGGCCCGCGAGGTCAATGGCATCAACCCCGGCCAAGGCCGCATTCGCATGGCATTGGTCGCACAACCCGAAGAGTGCCTTGAAGCGGCACGCCGTATTGTTCAATTTGTTCAAACCCACTATCCATCATCATGAGCCAACAACTGCAATCCATCATTGACAACGCTTGGGAAAACCGCACCCAGTACAGCCCCTCCTCTGCGCCCAAAGAACTCACCGAGGCGGTCGAACACGTGATGGCAGAACTCAATGCAGGACGCTTGCGTGTTGCAACCCGCCAATCCGTCGGGCAATGGACCACGCACCAGTGGTTGAAAAAAGCGGTGTTGCTTTCATTCCGTTTGAAAGACAACCATGTGGTCAAAGCCGGTGATTTGGGCTTTTACGACAAGGTGCAAACCAAGTTCTCCAACATGGATGAATCGCACATGAAAGCCAGTGGTGTGCGCGTTGTACCGCCCGCTGTAGCACGCCGAGGCAGTTACATCGCCAAAGGCGCTATTTTGATGCCCAGCTATGTGAACATTGGTGCGTATGTCGATGAAAACACCATGGTCGACACATGGGCCACGGTGGGCTCATGCGCTCAAATTGGAAAAAATGTGCACCTCTCTGGCGGTGTGGGTATTGGTGGCGTGCTCGAACCAGTGCAAGCCCACCCCACCATCATTGAAGACAACTGCTTTGGTGGCGCTCGCTCGGACGTGGTGGAAGGTGTGGTGGTAGGCGAAGGTTCGGTCATCTCGATGGGCGTTTTCCTCGGCCAGAGCACGAAGATTCTCAACCGCGCGACGGGCCAGATTACCCACGGCTATATCCCGCCGGGTTCGGTCGTGGTGTCCGGCAGCCTGCCATCAGCCGATGGCAGCCACAGCCTTTATTGTGCGGTGATTGTGAAACGGGTCGACGCCCAGACCCGTTCCAAGGTCAGCATCAACGAGCTCTTGCGCGACGACTAAACAACGCCCGGCGCCGCGTTCGCTTGCCGGCGAACGCCGTGGCCATCAAGTCGCCGGGTTCGCCAGACTCCGATGGACCGTATCCGCGAGCTGCGCGGCGAAATCCGC
>SXWY01000039.1 GCA_005789825.1 Burkholderiales bacterium
ACCACCGAAGTCGGTGTCATTTCCTTGGGCGGCATGGTGTACAAAGGCAGTGTGCGGGTCGGCGGCGATAAGTTCGATGAAGCCATCATCAATTACATCCGCCGCAACTACGGCATGCTGATTGGCGAGCCCACCGCTGAAGCCATCAAAAAGCAAATTGGCTCGGCATTCCCGGGCAGCGAAGTGCGCGAAATGGAAGTCAAGGGCCGCAACCTGTCGGAAGGCGTGCCACGTTCTTTCACCATCTCTTCCAATGAAATTTTGGAAGCTTTGACCGACCCGCTCAACAACATTGTGTCGGCTGTCAAAAATGCGTTGGAACAAACCCCGCCCGAGCTCGGTGCTGACATTGCCGAGCGCGGCATGATGTTGACTGGCGGCGGTGCATTGCTGCGTGACTTGGACCGATTGATGGCCGAGGAAACCGGTTTGCCTGTGCTGGTGGCCGAAGACCCGTTGACCTGTGTGGTGCGCGGCTGTGGACTGGCGCTGGAGCGCATGGAGCGGCTGGGCTCGATTTTCACCAGCGAATAAATGCCACTCGGCTCGCTGGATCGCACGCCGCCGCCTTTCTTCAAACAAGGCACGTCTGCACTCACCAAACTGGTGTTATTTAGCAGTCTGTCATGCGGCCTGATGTTCGCCGATTTGCACTACAACATCGTGCAGCCTGCACGCTGGGCACTGTCCTTGGTCGTTTATCCCGTGCAATGGCTGGCCCTCAGACCGCAGGCACTGTGGGACCAAGTAGACAATGTGTTCGAAAGCAAACAAGAGGCTTTGAATGCGGTTGAACAAGCCAAGGCCGCGTTGTTGGCGCAGTCGGTTCGTGCCAGCCAAGTAGAGCAACTCACCCTGGAAAACAACCACTTGCGCCAGTTGCTGGCGTTGCGTGAACGGTTTTCGACCAAGGCCATGGCTGCCGAGGTCTTGTACGAGGCGGCAGATCCGTTTGTGCGCAAAATGATTTTGAACAAAGGCGCCACCCACGGCGTGCAAAGCAGTTCGCCCGTCATGGATGACCAAGGCATTTTGGGACAGGTGACCAGGGTGCATCCGTTGGTGAGCGAAATCACGTTGGTCACCGACCGCGAGCATTCCATTCCAGTGCTCAACACCCGCACCGGTGCGCGTGGCGTGGCCTTTGGCGAATCGGGCGGTGCGCCGTTGCTGGAGTTGCGCTACATGGCCACCAATGCGGACATTGAAGAAGGCGATGTGCTGACCACCAGCGGTGTCGATGGGGTGTACCCCCCGGGCATCCCTGTGGCCAAGGTGGTGAAGATAGAAAGACGCGCCGATACTGTGTTTGCCCGCATTCTGTGCGAATCGCTTGCCAGGGTGCAAGGCGCTCGACATGTCATGGTGTTGGAACCCGTTCAATTTGCCTTACCCGGCTTGGGTGATGTGCCCCATGCCCAGCAAGCTGTCACCCAAGGAGCCAAATGATGATCATGCCGCGTGGTCAGCAGTTGCTCTTGCCGGTCAGCCCCATGTTCATGTTGCTGACCATGTTGTTGGCGTTTTTATTGGACATGTTGCAGAGCATGTCATGGCTGGGCAATGCCGCCTGGGCACCGGATTGGCTGGCGCTGGTGCTGGTGTTTTGGGCCATCCACCAACCGCTGAAAGTTGGTGTGGGCATATCGTTTTTGTTGGGGTTGCTCACCGACGTTCACCAGACGTCGTTGCTGGGCCAACATGCGCTCACCTACACCGTGCAAGGCTATTTGGCCACCATGATCCACCGCCGAATTTTGTGGTTTGACGTGCCCTCGCAAGCTTTGCAAGTGTTGCCCTTGTTCATGGCTGCGCAGTTGCTGGAGTTGTCGGTGCGAATCGCCGCCGGCGGCTTGTTTCCGGGTTGGTCGTTTTTGTTGCCGCCTGTCTTGCAAGCCTTCATGTGGCCGGTGGTGACGGTGTTGCTGCTCGCGCCTCAACGCCGTGCCCCTGATCCGGACAAGCACCGACCTTTATGAGCTTGTTGCGCAACGTTGAATACGATTTACAGCGCTTCAGGGCGCGTGTGATGGTTGCCAGTTTGTTGGTGCTGGTGGCATTTGGATTGTTGAGTTTGCGGTTGATGTATTTGCAGTTGTGGCGCTATCAGGAATTGAATGCGCAGGCAGAGAGCAACCGAACCGCCATCGTGCCAATTGTTCCTAACCGTGGCGTCATCATGGACCGCAATGGCATTGTGTTGGCTACCAATTATTCTGCTTACACATTGGAGATCACCCCTTCAAAATTGGTCGAGCCACTGGACGATGTGTTCGCCAAATTGTCGGAAATCATCGATATACAAGGCCGTGACAAACGCCGCTTTCGCAAACTGCTTGAAGAATCCAAAAGCTTTGAATCGGTGCCGATCCGCACCCGTTTGAGTGACGAGGAAGTGGCCCGTTTTGCAGCCCAGCGATACCGTTTTCCCGGTGTTGAAATTCGCGCCCGCTTGTTTCGCAACTACCCTTACAACGAATTGGCAAGCCACGTGATTGGCTATATCGGCCGCATCAACCAAACCGAAACAGAAAGACTCGAAGAGCAAGATGATGCTGGCAACTACCATGGCACAGACTACATAGGCAAATTGGGGATAGAGCAAAGTTACGAACGACAGTTGCACGGCATCACCGGCGTGCATGAAATGGAAACCTCGGCGGGAGGGCATGCTGTTCGCCGACTGCGCAGCAGCCCGGCCACGCCCGGCAACACCGTGGTGTTGTCTATCGATATCAAATTACAGCAATTGATCGAGGAGATGTATGGCGACCGCCGAGGAGCCTTGGTGGCCATCGATCCCAGCAACGGTGAGGTGTTGGCGTTTGTCAGCAAACCCACGTTTGATCCCAACTTGTTCGTGGAGGGCATTGATGTCAATAACTGGCAAAAGCTCAATGAATCGCCAGACAAGCCCTTGCTCAACCGCGCCCTCAGAGGCACCTATCCCCCGGGCTCTACCTACAAGCCATTTATGTCGTTGGCCTCGCTCCATACCGGTCGGCGCACCCCCGAGCAGTCCATTTATGACCCCGGTTTTTTCATGTTCGGCAGCCATAAATTTCGCGATGACAAGGAAAGCGGGCATGGCACCGTCGATTTGCGCAAGGCGATCGTCCAGTCTTGCGACACTTATTACTATTTGCTGGCCCGCGATATGGGGGTGGACCTGATCTATGAACAAATGGGCTTGTTTGGTTTTGGTCAATTGACAGGCATCGACATACAAGGCGAGTCCAGCGGCATCCTGCCCTCGACCGCATGGAAGCAAAAAACCTACAAACGCCCGGAACAAAAGCGCTGGTATTCGGGTGAAACCATTTCACTGGGCATCGGTCAAGGCTACAACAGCTTCACCATGTTGCAGCTGGCACAGGGGCTGTCCATCATTGTCAGCAACGGCAACCGCATCAAGCCGCATTTGGTGCGTGAAGTGGTGGACATCGAGACCAAAGAAAAACAAGCGGTGGTGAAAGAGCCGCCCCAGCGGGCGCCTTTCAAACTTGAGGATATCGCACTGATTCGGCAAGCCATGGTGGATGTCAATTTGGAAGGCACGTCAGCCGGGAGTTTTGTCGGTGCCGAATACACAAGCGGTGGGAAAACCGGCACATCCCAAGTTTTCACCATCAAGCAAAATGAAAAATACGACGCCAAAAAAATCGATGAGCGCTTGCGGGACCATGCGCTCTATATCGCCTATGCCCCCGCCGAAAATCCCAAAATAGCCTTGGCCATGGTGGTTGAAAACGCTGGATTTGGTGCACAAAGTGCCGCGCCAATTGCCAGACGGGTGTTTGATTTTGTGTTGCTTGGCTTGTATCCGTCGCTCGAAGACATGGAAGCCGTGCGTGTGGGACAAGCCACGCGTCCCATAGGCAAGCGCCGCCCCATGGCCACGGTACCGTGGCCGCCCAAAGCCGTCAATGTGCCCGCAGAGCCGACCATGGAAGAGCAGCTCTGAATCAGACGAACCAAGCATCGCGTGCGGTTTTAAGAGCCAATGCGGCCACCACCAAGATAAACAGCCAGCGCACAAACACCGCACCGTGTTTCAGGGCCATGCGGCTGCCGAGCAAGCTGCCAGCAACATTCGCCAGCGCCAACGGTATGCCTATGTGCCACCAGACATGGCCTTGCCAAGACAGCAATATCACCGCTGCCAAGTTGCTGGATAAATTCATCACTTTGCTGTGGGCCGAGGCATGCAAAAAATCAAATCCCAGCACACGCACTAACAGAAACACCAAAAAACTGCCTGTGCCTGGCCCGAAAAATCCATCGTAAAAACCAATCGCACCGCCGATCAGCGCCATGTAAACAGCTTGTTGGCGCGCCTGAAAACGCGGTGCATGGGATTGCCCCAGTTGTTTGTGCCACAAGGTATAGACCAGCAAGGCGATCAAAACCGCGGGCAAGGCTTGGCGCAAATAATATGGAGAAACCAAGGTGAGCAAATACGCCCCAGCCCATGACCCAGCGAACGCCACCAAACTGGCCCACAGCAACGCTCGCCAAGCCAGCGTCACGCGGCGGTTGTACTGCCAAGCGGCAAACAAGGTGCCCCAGACCGAGGCGGATTTGTTGGTGCCCAACAAGCTCGCAGGGTGGGCGGTGGGGTAAGCAGCGAACAGCGCAGGCACCAAAATCAGTCCGCCACCGCCGACCCCTGCATCGACAAAGCCGGCCAGCGCCGACATCAGGCTGACCAGCAAAATGTCCATCAATGCGTTCTTTCTGTCGAAAAAAAAGCACCGTTGTGCGGTGCTTTTCTCATGTGGCGCATACCACCTTGTGGAGGTTGCGCCTTCTTGTCTCCTCAGACCCTCGTCAGCCATGCTTGGAGATCACGGCTAAGAGAGTATGAACTGTAGGCCATGCACGTGGCCGTGTTCACTGGTGATTACCCGAATTCGACGGCATCCAGCGCCAGCAATTCAGCAGCACGTTCTGCAATCATCAACACTGGGCTGTTGGTGTTGCCACTGGTGATCACCGGCATCACAGAGGCGTCGGCGATGCGCAGACCCGCGACCACACCGCCGCGTCCATCGCGCACGCGCAATTCGCTGTCGACCACGGCCAACGGATCATCCAAGCGGCCCATTCGCGCTGTGCCCACCGGGTGAAAAATCGTGGTGCCAATGTCGCCGGCCAGCCGCGCGAGTTCATCATCGGTTTGAAATTGGGTACCCGGTTTCCACTCTTCGGGAGCGTATGCTGCCAAGGCGGGTTGTGACGCAATGCGTCGCGTGACACGCAATGAATCTGCAGCCACGCGTCGGTCGTCATCGGTAGACAAATAATTCGGCGCAATCAAGGGCGCTTGTTTGAAATCGGGGCTTTGGATTTGCACGCTACCGCGGCTGCTGGGGTTGAGGTTGCACACGCTGGCAGTGAACGCGGGAAAAGGATGCAAAGGCTCACCGAATGCATCCAAGCTCAGTGGTTGTACGTGGTATTCGATGTTGGGCCAAGCTTGCGCCGGATCGCTGCGGGTGAATGCGCCCAGTTGTGACGGGGCCATGCTCATCGGACCACTGCGGTGCAACAGGTATTCCAACCCAATCGCTGCTTTGCCCCACCAACTGTTGGCCAAGGTGTTGAGCGTTTTCACGCCTTTGACTTTGAACACTGCACGGATTTGCAAATGGTCTTGCAAATTGGCACCCACGCCAGGCAGGTCCACGGTGGTTGAGATACCCAATTTTTGCAACAAGGACGCGGGGCCTATGCCGGAGAGTTGCAACAACTGTGGTGTGCCAATTGCACCAGCGCACAACACCACGGCATGCTTGGCGAACGCTTGCACCTTGTCTTGGCCATTGAAGGTTTCAAGGCCACTGCAGCGCATACCGCCATCGGACGATGGGGTCAAGAGCAAACGCGATACCTGCGCGCTGGTCCACATTTCAAAATTTGGACGGCCGTAACAGGTCGGCCGCAAAAACGCCTTCGCGGTGTTCCAGCGCCAACCGCTTTTTTGGTTCACTTCGAAATAGCCCACGCCCTCGTTGGTGCCTCGGTTGAAGTCGTTGCTGGCGGGTATACCGGCCTGCACCGCAGCTTGTGCAAACGCGTCCAAGATATCCCAGCGCAAGCGTTGCTTTTCAATGCGCCATTCACCGCCGGCATGGCGGTGTCGCAAGGTCTGGTGATAGGTCGACTGACCTTGCGCCAGCACTTGTGCGGGTGCGCCTTTGGCGCCATGCATATCGTCGGCACCGGCATGGTGGTCTTCGTGCAATTTGAAATAAGGCAGACAGTGTTGCCAATCCCAGCGTTCGTCACCGGTGAGGGCAGCCCATTGGTCGTAATCACGGGATTGACCACGCATATAAATCATGCCGTTGATGCTGGAGCAGCCGCCGAGCACTTTGCCGCGCGGGTAACGCAAGCTGCGCCCATTGAGTCCGTCAGCCGGTTCGGTGTGATAGAGCCAATCGGTGCGCGGGTTGCCAATGCAATACAAATAGCCCACGGGAATATGCACCCAGTGGTAATCGTCCTTGCGACCGGCTTCGATCAACAACACGCGTTTGGACGCGTCGGCACTCAGGCGATTGGCCAGCAAGCAACCGGCGGTACCAGCGCCGACGATGATGTAGTCGAACTGCGTGTCGCCCATGTCAGGTCGATGTGGGCATCACAAATTCGGCGCCCTTGGGCGTGCTCTCGGGCCAGCGCTGCATCACCGATTTTTGTTTGGTGTAAAAACGCACGCCTTCTTCGCCATAGGCATGGGTGTCGCCAAACACAGAACGCTTCCAGCCACCAAACCCATGCCAAGCCATGGGCACAGGAATAGGCACATTGATGCCGACCATGCCCACTTGTATGCGGCGGCTGAATTCACGCGCCACATGGCCGTCACGGGTGAAGCAACTCACGCCATTGCCAAATTCGTGGTCGTTGATGATCTTTACCGCAGTGGCGAAATCGGGCACCCGCACGCAAGCCAACACCGGACCAAAAATCTCTTCTTGGTAAATACGCATGTCGGTGGTGACATGGTCAAACAGCGAACCACCCAGCCAAAAACCCTGGCTGCAACCTTCGCCGGCTTGCTTGCCATCAAACCCTCTGCCGTCCACCAGCAACTTGGCGCCTTCTTTTTCGCCTTGTTCGATGCAACGGGTGATGCGCTCGAGCGCAGCGCGGGTGACGATAGGGCCCATTTCAGCGGCCAGGTTTTCGCCGTTGAGCACTTTCAACGCCTGTGTGCGCTTGACCAGCGCGGGCATGATGTTGTCGGCCACATCCCCCACCAGCACGGCCACAGAAATGGCCATGCAACGCTCACCAGCAGAGCCATAGGCCGCACCGATCAAGGCATCGACCGATTGATCCAAGTCGGCATCGGGCATCACCACCATGTGGTTTTTGGCACCGCCCAAAGCTTGTACCCTTTTGCCATGGCGTGCGCCAGTTTCATAAATGTGATTGGCGATTGGCGTGGAGCCGACAAAACTCACGGCTTTGATATCGGGGTGGGCCAGCAACGCGTCAACGGCTTCTTTGTCGCCTTGCACCACGTTGAACACGCCCTGGGGCAAACCTGCTTGTTGCAGCAAATCCGCCAGCATCAATGAAGGGGTGGGGTCTAGGGGACTGGGCTTGAGCACAAACGTGTTGCCGCATGCGATCGCCAATGGAAACATCCACATGGGCACCATCACAGGAAAGTTGAACGGGGTGATGCCCGCCACCACGCCCAAGGGCTGGCGCATCGTCCAGTTGTCAATGCCAGAAGCCACTTGTTCGGTGAAATCGCCCTTGAGCAATTGTGGAATGCCCGTGGCGAATTCGACGATGTCTATGCCTCTGGCCACTTCACCTTGGGCGTCAGTGAACACCTTGCCGTGTTCGGCGGTGATGGCGTGTGCCAGCGCGTCTTTGTGTTGGTGCAGCAATTCTAAAAATCGGAACATGACCCGGGCGCGGCGCAAAGGCGGGGCATCGGCCCATGCAGGAAACGCGGCTTGCGCGGCCGCCACCGCTTGCTGCACATCGGTGCTGTCTGCCAACGCCACTTGCGCAGTGACCGCACCCGTGGCCGGGTTGGTCACCGCCTGCGTGCGCTGGCTGTGACCAGTGGCGGGCGAGCCGTTGATGTGATGACCGAT
>SXWY01000040.1 GCA_005789825.1 Burkholderiales bacterium
AAACGTTTGGAAAGCACTGGCAAATTTTGTTCTTTTAGCACCTGCGCTTTTACAAGGATTTGATTTGCAACTTTTTTGGCTTTTTTCAAATCCAATTCTTTAGTCGTTGCAGTAATCCACTTACCGTCAATTTTGTAGCGGCAGTACCACGCAGCAGTTGTTGGGCGCTTGAACAAGACAAGTTCACGTTCAATTAACTGGTGAGTGTCATCACGTTTTTCGGGCATGCAGCTACTTTAATGTCTAAGCAGAGTACGTGCAACGGATTTTGCAGAAGCGAAAGTGGAAAAAGGGCTGCACAGCTAAGTGTGCAACCCTTCTTCTATTTGTGGTGGGCCTCCCGTGAGTCGAACACGGCACCAACGGATTATGCTTACCACTACAGTTTTCACTGCCTGTTTCCAGTTTGTGGTCTGGACTGTCTCTTGTCTTTACGACCTACCCGTACAGTCTCTACACCTTCCAGCTTGCAAATTGCAAGTTGGTTTGGCTCGGGATTACCACGCTGCTAGCAGCACAGGCTTCCCCGAATTTGAGTAGTTCTACACGTAAGCAGAGTTAACTTACCTACGTGCAACCCAATTGCAGCCAACCATTGCTTGCGCTTTAGGTTGCCTGCCTTTAAGTCCGCTGCTCTAACCAAGCATGAGCTAGAGGCCCTTAAAACGTATTTTCAATGCATTTTGCCCATAAAAACGCCGAGCATTTTGTAGAAGCATTGTAGAAGTAAATTTAATTAACTAGAACCTCTGTAAGTTGTTGATTTATATATGTTTTTTACAAAACACTATCCGAGTTTATTAGATTATGAGTCCGCTGCTCTAACCAAGCATGAGCTAGGGGCCCAACCTTTTCATTTTACGCATTCATACCCGTCGGACATGCGAAGATCAATCTATTTGAATGAAAGACACAACCATGTCCATCTCTATGTACCAAGCCAGTGTGCCGCGCATCGCCAATATGCTGACCAACTTGAACCATTTGCTTGGCAAAGCACATGCCCATGTCGAAAGTAAAAAATGGAATGAATCTGCGCTGACGCAATTCAGACTCTACCCGGACATGTTTTCTTTGACGCGACAGGTACAAATTGCTTGCGACACCGCCAAAGGCGTGGTGGCCAGGCTGGCTGGGGTGGACATTCCCGCTTATGAGGATAACGAAGTCAGCATCGCCGATTTGCAACAACGTGTCGCAAAAACCCTGGCATTTGTGCAGGGCTTCAGCGCTGCACAAATCGATGGCACCGAAGACAAAGACATCGTCACCAAGCGTGGCGATGTGGAAACCCATTACAAAGGCATGCAGTTTTTATTGAACCACGCCATGCCGAATATTTATTTCCATGTCACCACGGTCTACGCCATTCTTCGACACAACGGCGTCGAGATTGGTAAGCGCGATTATTTGGGCAAGGTCTAAACAGTTTTTTGCTGTAGCCGCCGCAGGTGGGCTTCAAACTGCTGGTTAGCAGCTGTTGCGCCGGCAGTTTTTTATTTGTGGCTGAGCGCGTTGCTGACCAATTTGGCGGTGATGTCCACAATTTGAATCATGCGGTCGTAGGGCATTCGGGTAGGGCCGATCACCCCGAGCGTGCCCACCACTTGCCCGTCCACTTCGTAATTGGCGCTGACCACCGACAGTTCTTCAAAAGGCACGATCTGGCTCTCACCGCCAATGTAAATGCGCACGCCCTCGGCTTGGTTAGACATGTCCAACAAACGCATGAGTTGGGCTTTTTGTTCAAACACATCGAACGCACGGCGCAATTGGCCCATGTCGCTGGAAAAATCGGACACTGACAGCAAATTTCTCTCGCCACTGATCACCACTTCGTCTTCGGTCGATTGCATGGCATCCGAACTGAATTGCACCGCCGCCTGCATGAGCGAGGCGATTTCGCCGCGCAGTTTTTCAACTTCCATTTGCAAGCGTTGGCGCACCTCTTCAATGGCCATGCCAACAAAATGGGTGTTGAGGTAATTGGAAGCCTCAATCAACTGGGATTGCGTGATGTCTGTGTCAGTGAAGATAACTCGGTTTTGCACATCCCCTTCAGGCGACACAATGATGACCAACACACGCCGGTCTGAGAGCCGCAAAAACTCGATATGGTGGAACACGGAGCCACGGCGCGGCGACATCACCACGCCGACAAATTGCGACAAATTGGACAACAGACTGGCGGCGTTGGCGATGACTTTTTGCGGTTGCTCGGGCGCCAATGAGGGCGTGAGTAAGGCCTCACGGTTGATGGTCAACATGGTGTCGACAAACAATCGGTAGCCTTTGGCGGTGGGTATGCGCCCGGCAGAAGTATGGGGGCTGACAATCAGGCCCAACTCCTCCAAATCGGCCATGACATTACGCACGGTGGCGGGGGACAATTCGATGCCATTGGCCTTGGACAAGGTGCGCGAACCCACGGGTTGACCATCGGCGATGTAGCGCTCAACCAAGGTTTTCAACAGCAACTTAGAACGGTCATCGAGCATGGTCATCCTTTCGGTTCATTTTAATGATGTAATTTGCCCATGAGCCTGACATTTCGCCATATTGCCTTGATCGGCAAACACCACTCCGCGTTCAACACTGCACCGCCTGCTCAAGCCAGGCAGGTATTGACCTCACTCACGCAATGGTTGAAGCAATTGGGCGCGCAGGTGTATTTGGAGCAGGACTCGGCGCAGCAAATCGGGCTGGATGGCGCACCGACCTTGGACGTGCAAGGCATTGGTGCCCAATGCGATTTAGCGCTGGTGGTCGGCGGCGATGGCACCATGTTGGGTTTTGGTCGCCAACTGGCACCGCACGGTGTTCCTTTGATTGGCATCAACCAAGGGCGGTTGGGGTTCATCACTGACATTGCTTTGAACCAGTTGGAAGCCAAACTCGAACCCATGCTCAACGGGGAGTACGAAGAAGACCACCGGGTCATGCTGCATGCCCAAGTTTGGCGTGGCCATAAAAACGTATTGCAAGCGCAGGCCTTGAACGATGTGGTGGTCAACCGTGGCGCCACCACTGGCATGGTGGAGTTGCGGGTCAGTGTGGACGGGCATTTCGTGGCGAACCAACGTGCCGATGGCCTGATCATTGCCACACCCACCGGGTCCACGGCTTATTCGCTCTCGGCTGGCGGGCCTTTGTTACAACCTTCATTGGGCGGTTTGGTGATGGTGCCCATTGCTCCGCATACCTTGTCCAATCGGCCTTTGGTGTTGGCCGACTCCGCTGAAATCGTCATCGAGTTGGTGTCAGGTCGAGACGCTAGCGCCAACTTTGACATGCAATCGCTGGCTTCTTTGCTGATCGGCGACCAAGTCAAAGTGCGCAAATCACAACACCATGCGGTGTTTCTCCACCCCCGAGGTTGGAGTTACTTTGACACACTCAGACAAAAATTGCATTGGAACGAGGGAGGTTCATGAGTTTGCAACGCATCAGTCTGCGCGATTTCGTCATCGTGCGGCAGCTTGAGCTTGAAGTCGCCCATGGCTTTGGCGTTCTCAGTGGCGAGACCGGCGCAGGCAAATCCATTTTGGTCGATGCACTGCAATTGGTGCTGGGCGCCAGAGGCGACGCCAATGTGGTGCGAGAAGGTGCGCCTCGGGCTGAAATCAGCGCTGAATTTCAGACCCATGCATCGGTCGTTCAATGGTTACAAGACAACGGTTTTGATGCGGACGAGCAGTTGCTACTCAGGCGAAGCATTGATGCACAAGGCAAAAGCCGTGCTTGGATCAATGGCAGCGCAGCCACCGCTGCGCAACTGCGCGACATTGGCGACCAATTGGTGGACATCCACGGTCAACACGCCTGGCAAAGCCTGACGCGCCCAAGTGCAGTCAGGGGTTTGCTCGACGCCTATGCCGGCGTGGATTCACACAGCTTGCAAGCCGTTTGGGATGCATGGCGCAGCGCGCAACAAACCTTGGCGCATGCCAAGCAAGCCCAAAACCAATTGCAACAAGAACGTGAACGCTTGGCTTGGCAAATCAGCGAGGTGGACAAACTCGCCCCTCGAGCCGATGAATGGGACGAACTCAATACACAGCATTCCCGCCTGTCCAATGTGCAAACTTTGATGGAAGCTGCGCAAACAGCACTTGAACACTTGAGCGGTGAAGATGCGGGCGCGACGCTTTCTTTGACGCACGCACAACAAGCGCTGCTTGCACAAAGCGATATCGAGCCCGAATTTCAAACGCTGTCCGATCAATTGGCTGCGAGTCTGGCCCAAGCTGAGGACGCCGCCCACAGTTTGCAAACTTGGCTGCGACGCGCAGACTTGGACCCGCAAGGTTTGGCAGAGTTGGACGCTCGCTTGGGTTTGTGGGTGTCATTGGCCAGGCGCTATAAGAGAACGCCAGCGGAGTTGCCAGAACTGTATGCGGGTTGGCAAACTGAATTACAAAAACTGGATGCAGCAGCAGATTTGGATGCCCTGGAAAAAGCCGAGCAAGCTGCTGCACAGGCTTTTCTGAAACAGGCCAAGCAACTCAGCAAAGCCCGTGCGACGGCCGCTCCGAAGTTGGCGGCCAGCATCACCCAAGCCATGCAACAACTGGGCATGCAAGGAGGGCGTTTTGAAGTCTCTTTGGAAACCTTGCCGGAGCCTGCCAGCCATGGTTTGGAAGAGGTCCAGTTTTTGGTGGCTGGCCATGCTGCCAGCACCCCACGCCCTGTGGGCAAAGTGGCCTCCGGCGGCGAGCTATCCCGCATAGCCTTGGCCATAGCCGTGACCACCAGCCAATTGGGTACCGCGCAGACATTGATCTTCGATGAAGTCGACTCCGGTGTCGGCGGCGCGGTTGCCGAAACCGTGGGCCGTTTGATGAAACAACTCGGCCGTGACCGTCAGGTGCTGGCGGTCACCCATTTGCCGCAAGTCGCCGCTTGTGCAGACCACCATTGGGTGGTTTCGAAGCAATCTGACAAACAAGGCAGTTTCAGCGCTGTGCATGCGGTCAATGGCGAGCAACGGGTGAGTGAAATTGCCCGCATGCTGGGCGGCGAACGTTTGTCTGACACCACCCATGCCCATGCCCGCGAAATGCTGCTGACTATGGCCTCATCCACCGCAACAAAACCCAAAAAACGGGCTGCCAATCCATGAAGCGCGAACTGGTGTTGATCACCGGCATGTCGGGTTCTGGCAAGTCCATCGCTTTGCACGCCTTGGAAGACGCAGGCTATTACTGCGTTGACAACCTTCCGCCAGAACTGTTGATGCCTTTTGTTCAACTCGAAGACCGAAAAGATTCACAAAAAGTGGCCATTGCCATGGACGTGCGAAGTGCCAATGCACTGCACACCGTTCCCTCGCAGTTGGCGCAATTGCGCAGCCATGACGTGAATGTCCGACTGCTGTTTTTGGATGCTGGCACAGACACCTTGTTGCGCCGCTTTTCAGAGACGAGGCGCAACCACCCTTTGTCGTACGTATCGGCCAACGGCAGCCAAAGCGCTCGCGATTTGATGAATGCCATCGAGCTTGAACGCCAACTGCTGGCTGATTTGCGCGAAGAATCACACATCATCGACACCAGCCAACTTCGCGCCAGCAAATTGCAAAGTTATATCCACGACTTGGTCACGGCTGCTGGTTCGCAGTTGACGCTGATGTTCGAATCATTCGCGTTCAAGCGTGGCATTCCTGTTCATGCAGATTTTGTGTTCGATGTGCGCATGTTGCCCAACCCTCACTACGAAACAGATTTAAGCAGCCTTACCGGGCGTGACAAGCCAGTCGCAAACTGGTTGCAATCCCATGCCGCAGTTCAAGACATGGCGCAGCAAATCGCCCATTTTTTAGACCAGTGGTTGCCAGCGCTCAAAAAAGACCATCGCAGTTATGTCACGGTAGCTATCGGTTGCACCGGCGGTCAGCACCGCTCCGTGTATTTGGTCGAGCAATTGCAACAACGGTTTGTCGAGCATTGGGTCTGCCTCAAGCGCCACAGGGAACTCGATGCAAGCTGAACCCAACCGCTTTCAGCCGCGCTCCAACAATTTTCTGACTGGCGCTGGCAAACCCAATGCAGGCCACTCGTTCGCGGCGAACCAAGCCCCCTCTCCCAGATCTATGCGCTGGGGTATCGACACATGGCATGCGTGTATGTGCAAGTCTTTGTGGGTCAACACATGTGTGAAAGCCGCTTGCATGTTCAAGCCATTTCGCCATGGCTCGGGCAGCGACACCTTCAGGCGGTCTTCATTGTCAAACATAGGCTGGGTATACAAGCCCGCCCAAATACCGGTTGGCGGGCGTTGACTCAACCAAACATCGCCTTGTACCGTGGTGGCGCACAACAGCCAAAGGCTTTCTGCGCTGCGCTTAATTTTGCGTGTTTTGACAGGAAAGGCTGTCGGATCACCAAGGGCGTTGGCCACGCAGTCTGATTGCACCGGACAGCGCTCGCATAGCGGTTTGGCTCGGGTGCACAAGGTTGCACCCAAATCCATGATGCCCTGTGTGTATGTGGGCATGTCTGAGCGGCTCTGTGGCAAGCACCGATCGGCGACTTCCCACAATTTTTTTTCGTGTTTGGATTCAGACAAATCAAAAGCAAATCCTTGGTGCCGCGTCAACACGCGTTTGACGTTGCCATCCAAAATAGCCACGCGTTCTTCAAAACACAGCGATGCGATCGCAGCCGCCGTGGAAGGACCAATGCCTTTCAAGGTTTGCAACAGCGCGGACTGGCTGGGAAAAACTCCGGCGAAGCCGTCAACCACTTGCTTGGCGCAAGCGTGCAAATGGCGTGCTCGGCTGTAATAACCCAATCCGCTCCACAAACCCAAGACATCATCCAAACTGGCTGCAGCCAATGTTTGAACATCGGGAAACGCTTGCAAAAAACGTGTGTAGTAAGACATGACCGTCGCCACTTGGGTCTGCTGCAACATGATTTCAGACAACCATACCCGGTAAGGGTCGCGGGTGTTTTGCCAAGGCAAATCATGGCGGCCATGTTGGCGCTGCCACAGCACCAAACGATCAGCAAATGGGCTCAGGGCTTTTGGCACAGCGGGCAATAAAAACTGGAACGCTGGCCTTGAACCAGTCGCTTGATCGGCGCGGCGCAAGCCCGACAAGGCAGGCCCGCCCGGTCGTACACATTCGCTTGCAATTGGAAGTAGCCGTTTTGCCCTTGTGCATTAGAGAAATCGCGCAGGCTGCTGCCACCCTTCTCAACCGCGCTGGCCAACACCTGCCTGATGGCTTGGTGCAATTTGAAAGCCCGTGGCTTACTGATGCGCGAAGCGCGTGTAGTGGGTCGAATTCCCGCCAAAAACAAAGCCTCACTGGCGTAAATATTGCCGACACCCACCACCAACTCGCCTGCAAGCAACACTTGCTTGACCGGTGCATGTTTCTTTTTCAAACCCAAGGCAAAAACCTGGGGATCAAAACTGTCCTCCAAGGGCTCCACACCCAAGCGCCCCAGCAACTTCACCGCCAGCGCATCCGATTCGCTGTCCGCATACACCACCGCGCCAAAACGTCTGGGGTCATGCAACCGCAGCAATCCGTGGTCGGTGAACAAATCGAAATGGTCATGCTTTCCCGCGACCGGGGTTTGCTTGCCAAATGTCAATGAGCCCGACATGCCCAAATGGATCAGAAGTATTCCATGCGACAAATCGAGTAGTAAGTATTTACCGCGGCGCCTGACTTGCAATACTTTTCTGCCTTTTAAGGACTGAGGATTGCAAGACAACGGCCAACGCAATGGCTTGCCAACCTGCACATTCAGGATATTGGCGCCAGCTATGGCTGGGGCGAAACTCAGTCGGGTTACTTCAACCTCGGGTAATTCAGGCATGGGGCGTTTTTATATGTTGGCTGGGATTATCATTCTTCAATGAATACACACCCACAACACCCACTTTCTTCCCTCGGCATATTGGCTGTGGCCTGCTTGGTTTACCTAGGCGGCGGGATTTTGTCCGTGCATGCACAAAACGCACCTGAAGCAGGCAAAGCCGGCCAACCGGAGGTTGTCAACAACTCCAACCTCAATGCTGAAACAGCCATGCTGATCATGCTGGGAGAAATGAAAGTCAGCGAAGGTGACTTGGGTGCTGGCTACTCATTGATGCTGGACGCAGCCAAAAAATCCGCCGACGAAGCAGTCTACAAGCGCGCTGTTGAAATTGCCTTGACCGCCCGCAACGGCACCACCGCTTTGGAGGGTGCGCGTATTTGGAAAAAAGCGTTTCCGATGTCGCGTCAAGCCAACCAACATGTGCTGCAAATATTGGTAGCCCTGAACCAATTACCCGAAACCCTGATGCCATTGCGTTCCTATGTGCAACTGGCCCCGGAATCAGAACAGGTGTTACTGATCAATGGTCTGCCGCAAATTTATGCCCAAGTGAAGGACCAAGAACTGGCAGCCGCGGTGGTTGAACAAGCATTGGTGCCTTTTGTCGACAAACCTTTGACCGCAGCAGCCAGTTGGACCGCCATTGGCCGCATGCGTGTGTCAGCCAAGAAACTGCCACAAGCTGTTGAAGCGGTGAAGAAAGCCCTGGCCCGCAACCCCACCGCCATGGAACCCGGGTTCTTGGCACTGGAATTGTTTTCCTTGGGCGTGCCCGAGGCGGAGGACTTGCTCAAAACCGTGCTGAGCGACAGCTCTCCACCCCACATGCGCTTGAGCTACGCGCGTGTCTTGATAGACAACCAGCGCTTGCCGCAAGCCACCGCCGAGCTACAGCTGCTCAACAAAAGCCATCCAGAATTTTCAGATGCTTGGCTTTTGCAAGGCGCGCTGACCATGGAACAAGGGCTAAACGATGATGCTCGAAAAGCGTTGCTGCGCTACATAGAAATAGAAAAAACCAAGGAAGATGCCCGCTTGTCGCAAGCGTATTTGATGTTGTCGCAAATCGCCACGAAAGAAAAAAAGACCGCAGAGGCAGAGTCTTGGTTGGGCAAAATTCAAGATCCCCAAGCGGCTACACAGGTGCAAGTGCAACGTGCCAATTTGCTGGCCAGCCGCGGCGAAATGGCAAAAGCGCGTGCTTTGCTGGCGCAACTTCCCGACAATAACCCGCAAGCCAAACGCGCCAAATTACAAGCCGAATTGAAATTGCTGCGTGACTACAAAATGTACGAACCCGGCTACCAGTTACTGCGCAAAGCTGCAGCCGAAGAACCCGAAGATCTGGATCTGCGCTACGAATTGGCCATGATGGCCGAAAAACTCAATCGCATCGATGAAATGGAGCGACTGCTGCGCAGCGTGATCGCAGAGAGGCCCACCTTCGAGCATGCCTACAACGCATTGGGTTATGCCTTGGCAGACCGCAACATCCGACTGCCTGAAGCGCGTGAGTTGATCGTGAAAGCCCTGGAGTTTTCACCTGAAGACCCCATGATCACAGACAGCTTGGGCTGGGTGGAATTCCGCATGGGAAACAAACAAGCAGCGCTGGCCATCTTGCAGCGTGCCTACGAGACCAAAAACGATGTGGAAATTGGCACCCATTTAGGCGAGGTACTTTGGAGCCTGGGACAAAAAGACAAGGCGATCAAGATTTGGCGTGAAGCGATGCGCATCGATGCCAAAAATGATTTGCTGGTGGAAACGCTCAAGCGACTGAAAGTCAAGCTTTGAATTTTTCTGTCCCTCAACGGCTGACTGGGCTGTTGCTTTGCACCATGTTCCTGTTGCTGTCTGGATGCAGTTTGTTTTCCAACAAAACCAAACTGACTCAACTTGCACAGCAAGGCCACTGGGAAGGCCGGTTGCAATTGCGCATCTTGCAAGACAAGCCCGAACAATTCAGTTTCAACTTTGACTTGCAAGGTTCGGCAGAAAATGGTGAATTGAGGATTTACTCGCCGCTTGGCAGCACTGTGGCAGTGGCCAGTTGGACGCCCAGTGGTGCAGTACTGACCGAAGGAAATAAGCAAAACCATTTCGCATCAATGGAAGATTTGACCCTGCAGCTGACAGGTGCTGCGTTGCCGTTGCCCACCCTCATGGCCTGGCTCACCCGCGATGGACCCGCACTAGAAGGCTGGCAAATCAAGTCAGAAACCTTGCCTAAACGCAGTCGGCGCATATTTGCCCAGCGCACCACACCTTTGCCGCAACTGCAACTGACGCTTTTATTGGACCCGCCACAATAGCAGCATGGCCTTGATCCCTTGTTTGCACCATGTGCCTGCACCGGCCAAGCTGAATCTTTTTTTGCACATCACCGGACGGCGTGATGACGGTTATCACTTGCTTGAGTCAGCATTCATGCTGATCGACTGGTGGGATATTTTGCATTTTGATCTGAGCCATGACGGCCAATTGCTCCGACGTGATCTGACACATGCATTGCCAGCCGAAGATTTGTGCTTGAAGGCCGCACGTTTATTGCAAAAAGTCAGTGGCACCCCGCATGGAGCGCTGATTCAAATTGAAAAAAGAGTGCCCGCACAAGCGGGAATGGGCGGCGGTTCTTCGGATGCAGCAACGACGTTATTGGCTTTGAACCGGCTATGGGGACTGGATTGGCCACTCTCACAGTTGCTGCCCTTGGGCCTGTCGCTGGGCGCAGATGTGCCATTTTTTTTGCGCGGTCGCAACGCTTGGGTACAAGGCATCGGCGAGGACATCACCCCGGTGTCGTTGCCTCACGCCCAATTTGCTGTGCTCAAGCCCGATGCGGGACTGGAAACTGCCCAGATCTTCAAGCATCCCAGGCTAAAACGGGATTCTTCACCTGCTACAATCTCGGACTTTGCTGTATGGCCATTCGCTTTTGGGCGAAATGACTTGCAGGCAGTTGCAAAAGCGTTGTCTCCTCAGGTTGATTTGGCCTTGAAATGGTTGTCTCAGCATGGGTTGCAACCCAGAATGACCGGCTCAGGAAGCGCTGTGTTTGCACATGTACCGCGCCCTACCCTGTTTTCTGTGCCACCCGCTGGATGGCAACTGCAAATTTGCAGCAATTTGGAAATTCACCCCCTGGCCGGTTGGGTTTCCTGCGACGTTTGAAGAACGGCTGTTGAAAAACAGGCGTTCCGAGTAGGGGAGTCGCCAAGTTGGTTAAGGCACCGGATTTTGATTCCGGCATGCGAGGGTTCGAGTCCTTCCTCCCCTGCCACCCGATTGCTGTACGCCGAAAGCAGCGGGGTTGTTGGCTTTGCCACCTGCTCTGGCTTTCGATTTTTTAACCTCAGGTCGCCAAGATGTCGCAACCCTCCCCTCCGGATTTCATGGTTTTCACCGGCAACGCCAATCCGGGCTTGGCCGCTGAGGTGGCAGGGCATTTGGGTATCGGCTTGGGCGCTGCAGAAGTGGGAAGGTTTTCTGACGGCGAAGTCACGGTTGAAATCAACCAAAACGTTCGCGCCAGAGACGTGTTTGTGGTGCAGTCCACCTGCAACCCCACCAACGAAAACCTCATGGAATTGCTGATCATGGTGGATGCCCTCAAACGGGCCTCCGCTGAACGCATCAGCGCTGTCGTGCCCTATTTTGGTTACGCCCGCCAAGACAGGCGGCCTCGCTCGTCCAGAGTGCCTATTTCCGCCAAACTGGTCGCTGATTTGCTGCAAACCGTGGGCGTGGCACGCGTTCTGACCATGGATTTGCATGCAGACCAAATTCAGGGCTTCTTCAACATTCCAGTTGACAATATTTATGCGTCACCGGTGTTGCTGGGCGACTTGCGTCTCAAAAATTACGACGATTTGATCGTTGTATCCCCCGATGTCGGGGGCGTGGTACGTGCCCGGGCGCTGGCCAAACAACTCGATTGCGACCTGGCCATCATCGACAAACGCCGTCCTCGCGCCAACGTCAGCGAAGTCATGCATGTCATTGGCGAAATTGAAGGGCGCAATTGCGTGGTGATGGACGACATGATCGACACCGCCGGCACCTTGGTTAAAGCCGCTGAAGTGTTGAAAGAACGCGGTGCCAAAAAGGTGTATGCCTATTGCACCCACCCGATTTTTTCTGGCCCTGCGATCGATCGTATTGCCAAAGGTGATGCACTGGACGAAGTGGTGGTCACCAACACCATCCCTTTGAGCACACAAGCCCAAGCTTGCCAAAAAATTCGCCAACTCTCCGTGGCTCCCTTGATCGCTGAAACGATTCAACGGATTGCCAAAGGAGAGTCGGTCATGAGTTTGTTCTCCGACCAAGACCAGCTTTTCTAAGCGGTGGCGGTGGGAGTTCAATGTTGTGAAGCAGTTCGCTGCTTCGTTTGTGAAACCGGAGTCACACTGGTCGCGGTGGACTTCTTCAGGAGATTGCCATGAAATTTGTCGCTTTTGAGCGCACTAAGCAGGGTACGGGTGCGAGCCGCCGTCTGCGCATCACCGGTCGCACGCCCGGTATCGTTTACGGGGGCAAAGCCCACCAACCCGTCAATATTGAACTGGACCACAACGCCTTGTGGCACGCCTTGAAAAAAGAAGCGTTCCACGCCTCCATTTTGGAAATGGAATTGGCTGGTCAAACCTCCAAAGTGTTGTTGCGCGACGTGCAATACCACCCTTTCAAACAACTGGTGTTGCATATCGACTTCCAACGCGTTGAAGCCGACACCATGCTGCACATGAAAGTGCCATTGCATTACAGCGGACAAGAAAACTCGCCCGCCATCAAAGTCGATGCTTGCTTGGTCAACCCCGTCATGACCGAACTTGAAATCGCATGCTTGCCCGCCGATTTGCCTGAATTCATCGCTGTCGATTTGAGTGGCCTGAAAAAAGGCACCTCTTTGCATGTCAACGACATCACCCTGCCCAAAGGCGTGAAAGCGGTCACCCACGGCAAAAACAACCCGGTGTTGGTCAGCGTGGTTTCTGTGGCCGAAGAAGCCGCACCAGAAGCGGCTGCCGCTCCTGCTGCTGCGCCCGCCAAGGGCAAAGGCAAGAAGTAAATTCTGGGTTTTCCCGGTGCAAATGAACCCGCCTTGGCGGGTTTTTTTGCGCCCCATAATCCCTCACCATGATCAAACTGTTTGTTGGCCTGGGCAACCCGGGCACAGAATACGAATACACCCGCCACAACGCTGGCTTTTGGTGGATCGACCAGTTGGCGACTCAGTTAAAAGTGCAGTTACAGCCCGAAAAAAACTACCACGGTTGGATGGCTCGCACCGATTTCCAAGGCCACACCGTTTGGCTGCTGAAACCCGCCACATTCATGAACCTGTCTGGCAAGTCCGTCTCAGCCCTGGCCCGTTTTTTCAAAATACAACCCGAGGAAATTTTGGTGGTTCATGATGAGCTGGATGTGGTGCCCGGCGAAGCCAAAATGAAATTCGGTGGCAGCCACGCGGGTCACAACGGTTTGCGCGATATCCATGCCCAACTCGGCACCGATGCTTATTGGCGACTGCGCATTGGCATAGGTCATCCCGGTGTGAAATCTGAGGTGTTGCACTGGGTTTTAAAAATGCCAGCGCCGGACCAAAAAACAGTGATTGCCACTTGCATAGACAGAACCCTCAAGGCCTTAGCCTTCATGGCAAGCGGTGACATGGTGAAAGCCACCCAAATGGTGCACACCAGCAAACCGCCACGGCCCAAACCGCCAAGACCGGCGGCGGCCATTCCCCTGAAGGAAGGCGAACCGAATGAATCCTCTGACCACCCTGCGCCAGCCCCTGGCCCTGCTGTTGATTAGCGCTTGCTTGGGCGTTTATGCGCCCGCCATGGCGAAAGAAAAACAACCTGCATCGTTGCAATGTGAACAAAACGGCGAATTCAAACCTTGTCCTGGCGACAACACAGCGAACCTGGATAAACCCTCTCAAGCCAAATCATTCAAAGCCCAAGCAGACGACGGCACCACAGTGACCGAGAAAAAACAAAAAAGAAAAAAGAAAAAAACTTCTAAGAAATCGGCCGCCAAAAAATCCAAGGCGACTCAGTCTGTAGACGAATAAACCCCGTTGCTGTCTTTGGCAGGTCTGGCAGCCTGCAGACTTCGGTATTTGGCCCACAGGGTATCTTGGCTTTCCACATACTGGGGGTTGAGCGGAATGCAGGCCACTGGACAAACCTCAACACACTGCGGCGTGTCATGGTGGCCCACGCATTCGGTGCATTTGGCCGGGTCGATTTCATAAATCGACGGGCCCATGTAAATGGCTGCATTGGGGCATTCGGGCTCACACACATCGCAATTGATGCATTCGTCAGTGATCATCAATGCCACGGGTAACTCCTACCTGTTGACATGCTGTTGCATGTACTTGAAAACTGGCGCAGAAACAAACTGCCCCACCTCGCCACCCAGCACCGATATTTCTCGCACCAAAGTGCTGGAAATGCATTGGTACACATCCAGCGTGTTCAAAAACACGGTGTCAATCTCGGGGGCCAAGCGCCGGTTCATGCCAGCGAGTTGGAATTCATAGTCAAAGTCGGTCATGGATCGAATGCCACGCACCATGGTTTTGGCATGGAGCGATTTGGCAAATTCAATCACCAACCCGTCAAAGGTTTGGACTTGAACATTGGCGCAATCAGACAACGCTTGGCGCGTCATCTCCAGACGTTGCTCTAAGGTGAACATGGTTTTCTTGTGGTGCGCACGGGCCACCGCGATCACCACCGTGTCAAACATGCGCGACGCACGACGCACTATGTCTTCATGTCCCAAAGTGATGGGGTCAAAAGTGCCCGGGTACAAAGCAATCACAGGGTCACGCATGTCATTCCTTAGGTAACAGTTGCTGGGGGATTATGCCCCTGCCCGTAACAAATGCGCATGCACAGAACCGGCTTTCAAATGTCGCCACAGCGTCCAACCCAAGGGGTGCAACAGTTCATCGCGCCAAGTTTTATCGGTCTCCAAATAAACCAAACCCTCGGGCTTGAGGCATTGCTGCGCCAGTTTTAGTGCCAACTCATGGTGGGGGTAATCGTAGGGGGGATCCAAAAACACTACATCTTGGCTGGCAACAGGTAACTGTCGCAGCACCGCCAAGCCATCGGAACGTTGGATACGCAATTGTGCAGCGCCTAAACGGTCTTTGGCTTTGTGCAAGGCCGCCACGCAATCGCTGCTGGCGTCTGCCAAAACAACCGATGCAGCACCGCGTGAAGCTGCTTCAAACCCCAATGCGCCACTGCCTGCATAAGGATCGGCGCAATGCCAACCTGTCAAATCTTGGCCCAACCAATTGAACAAGGTTTCGCGAACCCGATCGGGTGTGGGACGCAAGCCTGGCAAATTGCCCACGGGCAATTTGCTGCGCTTCCACTGTCCGCCGATGATGCGGACTTCGCCGCTGCTCATGGCGCAGAGGCGCCCAGAACCACTGTGACCATGCGCGCGGGTTGGATATTTCTGGCAAATGCTTGCTGAATATCGGCAGCACTCAACTTTTGCACATTGGCGGTCCAAGTGTCCAGGTAATCCAA
>SXWY01000004.1 GCA_005789825.1 Burkholderiales bacterium
ATGGCGTGACTCTTTTTTGCTGGCTATTGCCGCGCCAAATAAACGCCGCCGACCACCATGGCCATGCCCCACAAGGCCATGGGCGAAAAAGATTCACCAAACAACGCCCAAGCCACCAAGGCCGTGCACGGCGGCACCAGGTAAAACAAACTCGCCACATTGACTGCGCTGCTTTGCCTGATCAACCAGTTCAACAAACTGACTGCGCCCACCGACAACACCAAGACCAACCAAGCCAGTGCAAACACCAACTCTCCCGTGAAATCCATGCGGCCGGTTTCAAACCACCATGCACCTAACCCAGTGACCACGGCCGTGGGTATGAATTGCGCCACCACACCAGTGCGCCAATCGAAATGGGGACAAAACTTTTTTTGGTAAAGCGTGCCACAGGTGATGGCAACCAATGCAAACACACTGCAGACCAGGGCTTGCCAAGTAAACACCGCGCCCATTTTGTGAAACACCACCAACGACACACCTGCCAAACCCAACAACAAACCCAGCCATTGGCGTGAACGCACTGTCTCACCCAACAGCCAGCCCGCGCCAACCGCGGTCAACAAAGGCTGCAGGCACACCACCAAAGCGGCCACGCCAGCAGGCAATCCCAAGGAAATAGCCACAAAAACCCCGCCTAAGTAACCCGCGTGCAGCATCAGGCCTGCGATGCCAATATGCCACCAATCTCGGCCCTTTGCAGGCCACCGTGCATGAGAAGCAATGGCAATCACCCACATCAAAGCAATCACCGCCAAGTAACGAACGAACAAAAATGTCAACGGTTCTGTGTGTGGCATACCCAACCGCGCACCGATAAAACCCGTGGACCACAAGGCGACAAACAGCCATGGAAAAAAACGGTGAAAACGCAAATACATGGGGCAAATGACTCAATAGCAAAAAACAGGTAGCGTCAGTTGTAGGTAGCGGTCAGCACGCCACAAGACATCACCACCAAGGGTAGAAATCCGGCATATCGCGGGATGCTTTGTCGGTGAACACAGGCTTGCGCTTTTCCAAAAATGCCGCAACCCCTTCTTGGCCACTGGTCTGACTGGCATAAAAAATCGCCAATGAATCCACTTGATGGGCTTTCAACGGATGGTCTTGAGCTGAATTGCGATAAAGCATTTGACGAGTGATGGCAATCGCAACCGGGCTGTGCGCCAAAATTTGTCGAGCAAATTGATAGGCCTGATTTAGCAGTTCATCGCTGCCCACCACGGCCTTCACATACCTTGCGGCCAACAAAGTGTCGGCATTCAAAATTTCACCGCTGTAACACCATTCCAATGCTGTGGGTAAACCCACCAAGCGTGGCAAAAACCAGCTCGAACAGGCTTCGGGGGTGATGCCGATTTTGTTAAAGACAAACCCCACACGGGTTTTGTCGCAGGCAAACCGGATATCCATGGCGCATGTCATGGTGGCACCGATGCCTACCGCTGCCCCATTGATCGCGCCAATGATGGGCTTTTTGCATTCATACATGGCCAGCACCACTTTGCCACCAGAATCGCGCACGCCGTTGACCATGTCTTCATCGTCAAGCTTTTCTTGCATATCTTGCAGCGTGGGGCGCATTTGCGTGTTCAAACCAAACACATTGCCGCCCACGCCCAAATCCATGCCGGCACAAAAGGCCTTGCCCGCGCCCGTGACCACAATAACACCTACGTCATCGTCCTCGCTGGCCTTTTGAAAAGCGTGAATCAACTCCTGCGACATCTCGACCGTGAACGCATTCAAATGCTCGGGACGGTTGAGGGTCAAGGTCAGTATTCTGTCTTTGATGTCGTAAAGAAGCGTGCTGTATGTGTTCATGAAAACCCGCTGAAATTCCCATTATCGGGTCATCCCAGCGGCTGCGCGACGACGCGTTCTTTTATAGACGGTTTTGATTCGCCATCCCAGTTTGACCACCACATATCCGAGCAACGACAATGCGACCGCGAATGTGGCCATGCCTAACAAAATAGGCCATGCGTATGAGGCAATCCACTGGGATGGCAAAGCCGAAAAAGTCACCTCTGATTGCACCACTTCCCCCAGCATCACAGCACCCAATTGGTAGGCCAGCCAAAGCCAAAATCCAATCGTCAAAGGATTGGTGACCATGGTCATCAACGCAGCAGCGGGTATGTTGGCACGCCACCAGACGCAATGTGCGGCAGCCACAAAAATTTGACCAGCTGGCACAGCAAATGCCCAAAACAATCCCACGGCCACACCACGCGCCAAGGTCTCGTGTTGTGCTCGCCATAACTGACTGTCAAGCACGCGATGGGCTATCGGTCTCAGCCATGGGTGTTTGGACAAAAATTCTTTACCGGGCACCCAATGACGCGCCTTTCCCATCCATTCATCTGGTTCATTTTTCATGACGTATCACAATGTGTGTCCATTTGCATTTGTCGATCATGTGCAAATTCTCTGGTGTTGACCAAGCAGGAATTAGCGACTCAATATTCAGTTTTTTTAAGAATATCACATTCAATTAATCAGTAATTACATGATGTAATTCATCGCTTTGCCAAAACCTCATGGGTGCGCTGTGTCGATGCATGCCCACGGGCCTTGGCGAATTTCTTTGTTAACGTCTGATGGATAAGGTGTGTATGGAAACTGTTGCTCCCCTGTGGTTGTGGATCACGTTTGGTGTGATCGTATTGACCTCATTGTTCCTCGATTTTGTGGTGTTGAAAAAACAAGGCGCACATGACATTGGTGTTAAAGAGGCGCTGAATTGGTCCATCATTTGGATCGCACTGAGTTTCGTGTTCAACGGATTGTTTTGGTGGGCGGTCAAAGACAGCACGGGCTCGACGGAATTGGCCAACACCAAATCGCTCGAATTTCTCACGGGCTACTTGATTGAAAAATCTTTGGCCGTGGACAATATTTTCGTGTTCTTGATGATCTTCACTTACTTTGCCGTGCCTTCGTCTTTCCAAAAACGGGTGTTGATGATTGGCATCGTGGGCGCCATTGTGTTGCGTACCGTGATGATTTTGGCTGGCGGGTGGCTGATGTCAGAGTTCCACTGGGTGCTGTATGTGTTCGGGGCATTTTTGATCCTGACAGGTATCAAGATGTGGTGGGCAGCCGGCAAAGAACCCGACTTGAGCAACAACCCTGCGTTGAAGCTTTTGCGCAAATACATGCCTGTCAGCAAACACTATGACGGTGAAAATTTTTGGACCATGGAAAATGGCAAAAAAATTGCCACACCCCTTTTCATGGTGATCTGTTTGATTGCATTGACCGATGTGATTTTTGCGGTCGATTCCATACCCGCTATTTTTGCCATCACCAGCGACCCGTTCATTGTGTTGACCAGCAACGTTTTAGCCATACTGGGACTTCGTGCCATGTATTTTTTACTGGCGGCGGTGGCCAATAAATTCCATTTGCTGAACTATGGCTTGGCCGTGATTTTGGTATTCATAGGTGTCAAGATGTGTTTGATCGACATCTACAAAATCCCGGTGACTGTGTCGCTGGCGGTGGTCATTGGCATACTCGCATTGACCATGGTGCTGAGCGTGCGTACCGCCAAACCTCAATCGCAAACATGAGCCTTTCTCATGATGATGCTTTGAGCAATCGCTGAACCAGTGGGTGCTGAACTTTCTTTTCAGTACCCACTGCGAAAAAATGCTCGGTGACGCCTTCGCAGGGGCCCATGCGTTTGACCGCGTAATGCGCGATCAATTCTTCGTGCACCCATTCCGCCACGGGAAACACGCCCATACCGCTGGCACCGAAAGTTTTTAACAAAGCACTGTCTTCAAACTCACCCACAATGCGCGGACGAATACCGCGTTGCTCCAGCCAAGTGTCTATTCGGTCGCGGCTGGCCGTGTGGCTGGTTGGCAGCAACATGGGTAATTCATTGAGGCAATCGGGAAATCTCCGCTTGGTTGATTTCATCAACGCTGACGTGCCGTACCAGGCCATGTGGGATGATCCCAAGCCATGGCTGTAGAGCTTCATATTGGGGTTTAATGGCGCAGGTCGATCGGAAATCACAGCATCCAATTTGTGCAAAGCCAAGTCACCCAGCAAGTCATTGAAGTTGCCTTCATGGCAAAGCAAATGCAATTGCGGTTCTGTTGCAATGGATGACAACAAGCGGTGCACCACCAATTTAGGCAGCCCATCGCTGATGCCGAGCCGCAAGCGAATGACAGGCGCGCTCATGGCATCTCTGACGCGCGAGGGAAGTTCTTCGCCCAACTGAAAAATAGCATCGGCCTGCTGCATGGCGGCCATGCCTGCATCGGTCAATGTCAACCCCCGTCCAGCAGGCTTGAGCAGTTCACAGCCCAAGGTGCGCTCAAGTTCACGCACCTGGGCACTGACCGTTTGCACGGCCATGTCGAGTTTGTCAGCGGCACGCGATATGCCGCCCTCCTTGGCCACCACCCAAAAATAGTAGAGATGTTTGTAGTTGAAGGATGCACTCATTGTCAGTATTAAAGGGAATATCGATGCGAAATTATCTGCTTTTTTAGAAGCTGTTGACACCCTATCTTCTGCCCATCTCATTCAAAGGGAGTTCATCACCATGCGATTCAATTCTCAAACACTGGCTGATCGCACACACAACGGTCAGTATTCCATGCCAACGGCATTGCTCGCTAAAAGCAGTCACAAAGTATTGCGCAACACGTACGCACTGCTTGCCATGACATTGCTTTTCAGCGCCGCAGTGGCAACCGCATCGGTCAGCTATCAGTGGCCAGCCCCCGGCATCTTGCTGACATTGGTGGGTTATTTTGGCCTGCTGTTCGCTGTGCATAAATTTCAAAACAGCGCGTGGGCGTTGCCTGCAGTTTTCTCGCTCACCGGCTTCATGGGTTACACACTCGGCCCGTTGTTGACCCATTCATTGAGCTTGCCAGGCGGCGGACAAACCGTTTCATTGGCGTTGGCTGCTACTGGCGCGACTTTTCTGGCCTTGTCCGCATACGTTCTGGTTACTCGACGCGATTTCAGTTTCATGGGTGGATTTTTGTTCTGCGGCATGGTGATTGCCATGGTTGCGGGACTGGCCGCCATCTTTTTTCAAATGACGGCTTTGAGTTTGGCCGTGTCTGCCATGGTTGCCATGTTGTCTGCTGGCATGATCTTGTTCGAAACCAGTCGGATAGTGCATGGCGGCGAGAACAACTACGTTTTGGCCACCGTCAGCTTGTTCGTTTCGATCTTCAATCTCTTCACCAGCTTGCTCAGCTTGTTTGGGTTGGGCAATTCAAGCGAGTAATGTTGAAAGATCATCAAACACACCCTCACAGATTGGAAAACCCATGAAATGCCCACAATGCAAAGACACCGCACTTGTCATGTCTGAAAGACAAGGTATCGAAATCGACTACTGTCCGGATTGCCGTGGTATTTGGCTGGACAGGGGTGAGTTGGACAAGTTGATCGAAAAAGCATCGATCGGACAAAACCCATCGCCGCCGCCCTCAACAGTAGCCTCGCCACAGTCGCACGCTGTCAACGAAAGGGTTGTGTACCGGGACGATTCTCGCCATCGCCATTACAAACAAAAGTCTTGGCTCAGCGAAATATTCGACTGACACCCACAGTACCCCCAGCTTGCTGGGGGTTTCTCATGGCAACTACCCATTTTTATAATGAAAACAAATACAAGGAGTTGCAACTGTGAAAAAGTATTTCATCGCTTTGTGCGCCGTCGCCAGTTTTGCTGCTTCTGCAGAATGGGTTTTTGTATCAAAAAATGAATTTGGTACGTCCTTGTATGTTGATCCCAACATCAAAATCAAAGGCAATGTGCGTATGTTTTGGCACATGCAAGATTTAGCCAACGCAGACTCACAAGGGGACATGTCCTACCGAGGCATTTGGCAATACGACTGCACTGAAAAATTACAACGCAACATGCAAGTGGCCGCTTTTAAAAACCCCATGGCTGCGGGTCAAAAATCCGAAGAAGCCTACCAACCCTCAGACTGGGTCATGATTGGCAAAGACACCAGCAGCCAAGCTTTGCTCAACTACGTTTGCTCGCTCTGATACAACCATTTTATTGAAGCGTCCTTCAGCGCTGCCCATTGGTAGGAAACGCCACGGGCTTATGGTCTGGATGCCAAACTTTGTATTTGTGCATCGCTTGCACGTAGTCGCTTGACTGTTCAAATTGCCCCAACCAATGTTGCAAGGCCGGCCACGGCTGCGCGTCAAACCATGCTTTATCTACCTTGGCAAACTGCCTGACAAAAGGAGCGATGGCTGCGTCTGCCAAGCCCCAATGCTGGCCACTCAAAAAACCGGATGGGATCAATAAGGCATTCAACGCATGAAGCAACAAAGCGGCTTCGTCGCGGTGAGTTATCCCGTCTGTCAAGGCATAACGGCTGGGGTATTTGTAGCGATCCAAGTGGTGCTTGAACACATCGTCAAACCGCTGCACCAGCGCCAATTGGGTTTTCAAGCCATCCGCCTCTTCGGGCAACCAAGAACACGGGTCACTTTGTTGCAAAGCCCACAGCATGATGTCCAGACTTTGTTCAATCACGCGGTCAGGCAGCACCAACACAGGCACCGTGCCCTTGGGTGACGCATTGAGCAGGCTCTGCGGTTTTTGTGCCAAAGCCACTTCGCGCAATTCGCAACGTATGCCAGCGGACAACAAGGCCAATCGGGCACGCATGGCATAAGGACACCGACGGAATGAATACAACACCGGCGCATTGGCGGGTAACAACTGTTTGATCAAACTGTTTTTTTGCGGTTCGCCCAGATGCATTTGACCGCGTGCTTTGGCCAATTGGAATTGGCGCTGCCTCTCTCGCGCACGTTGTTTGTGCTCGTCACTGGTGGTGTGGTAGCAGCGAGGACAACTCACGCCCAACTCAAACAGCGGCGAATCGGTCATGTCCTCGGCGAGCGGGTCGCGGCAACTGCGGCAAATACCCAGTTTTCCAGGCACCAAACCGTGACCCACAGAGGTTCTTTCATCGAACACAAAACACTGGCCTTGCCACAGACTTTCTTCGGGCGAAATTTGCTCTAAGTATTTCAAGATGCCGCCTTGCAAATGGAACACTTCATCAAAGCCGTTGGCGCGTAACAAAGCCGTCGATTTTTCGCAGCGAATGCCGCCGGTGCAAAACATCGCCACCCGTGGTTTACGTCCGTTGCGCTCTTGTAATTCATTGGCCTTTTGCGCCCATTGAGGTAATTGCGAAAACGTTTGTATATCGGGATTGATGGCGCCTTTGAATGTTCCAATTTCCACTTCGTAATCGTTGCGTGTGTCAATGACCACCACATCAGGAGAAGAGATCAACGTGTTCCAATCTTTGGGTTGTACATAGGTGCCAGCCATGTGGGTAGGACTGATACCGGGCACACCCATGGTGACGATTTCTTTTTTCAAGCGCACTTTCATGCGGTAGAAAGGCGGCTTGTCTGCAAAAGACTCTTTGTGCTCCAAGTCTGCCAGGCGAGGGTCTGACCTCAAATAAGTCAACACCGCATGAACATCTTCCGCCGCACCAGCGATGGTGCTGTTGATGCCCTCTCGGGCCAACAACACCATGCCTTTCACATGGTGTGCTTCGCAAAAAGCCAGTAGCGGTGGCTTGAGTTCGGCGTAATCCGGCAGGTCAACAAATTTGTAAAAAGCTGCCGTGAGGTAAACAGGGGAATTCACGTCTGATGTCATGCGTGTATTTTGCCTTGTCACTGCAAGCTTGCAGCTGCATCAACGCATACCAAAAGACGACCTGCAGTCGGATTGTTCTTGCGCGGAAATGAAATGGAAAAAATCGCGGACCGCTTGCAACCGAGCCGGATCGTTCACAGCGGCCAAGCCCACACCTGCACTGAAAACAGTGGTGTGGGCAACCTCATCTGGCAAGTCTCCCACCAGCGCAATGCCAGGCTGGTGCATCAGTTCGCTTCGCTGCTGAAAACCGACATCTACTTCGCCCTGAGCCAACAAACTGGCCACCGGTACACCGGGTGGCGGCACGACGATTCGCTGCTTCAGTGCATCTGCTATGCCCCACTGAGAAAACAATTGCGACAAATAGTGGCCACTGGGGCCGGTGGAATAACTCAGCTTGTTCGCCGCCAATACCAGTTGCTTGAGTTCTGCAGCTGTGTGGATGGGGGGTATCGCATGGCCTGCAGGGACGGCGACGGCCACGTTGGAATACGCCCAATCGCAATCACTGTTTGCTTGTACATGGCCCGCTTCCATCAAACGCTGTAGGGCATCTGATGACAACAACACCATGTCAAACGCTTCACCGCTTTGAACACGCTTGGCGGCATCCACACCACCGACCGATTCGATCTGCACCGTCAGGCCTGTTGTAGCCAAGAACCGGGTTGTGAGTTCTGCCAGCAAGGCTTTGGTGGCCATGGATGAAATGCCACGCAACACAGCTTGGTTATCAGACACCAAAGTTGTCATCACACCCCTGGACCGTGCTTAGGCAGCGGTGATTTTTTTCTGTGTTTTGGGCAATGCCAAGGTGATGACCGCACCCAACAAGGCCACGGCGGCCAGCGCCCAAAATGCAGCTTCGTTGGCACCGCCAGACAAGGTTCGCACCCGTCCGATCAAGTCAGGCCCAAAGTGACCACCTAAATTGCCCACCGAGTTGACAAACGCAATGCCCACAGCGGCAGCCGTGCCCGACAAGAATGCTGTGGGCAATGACCAAAAGGTGGCCACAAATGACAAAGTGCCAGAAGCAACCAAGGTCAACACAATCAAAGAGGGAATAGGTGCATGGCCGACCATGGTCAAACCGATCAAACCCACCACCGTCAACAGCAGCGACCCCGCCACATGCCAGCGGCGCTCACCGGTTTTGTCCGAATGCGCTCCCCACAGCACCATGACAACAGCTGAAATACCCCAAGGAATCATGCTCAGCAGTCCAACTTTGAAAAAGTCTTTTTTATCGATACCCAGCTCTTGGATGATGGTGGGCATCCAAAAATTGATGGCATAAAAACACACCACGCCAGAGAAATAGACCAGCGCAAGTGCCCAGACGCGAAAGTCGGTGAATGCGTCCGAGAAGCGGTGACCTTTGCCTAACTCTTCTTTGCCTGCATCATCCAAAGCAACTTGGTTGACGATGAACGCTTTTTCCTGCTCGTTGAGCCACTCTGCTTCGCGCGGTCCGTTGGGTAAAAAGACAAACACCAAAAAACCCACCGCCACCGAGGGCAGTCCTTCGAGCAAAAACAACCATTCCCAGCCGCGCAAACCACCAATACCTTGCATGTACTGCATGATGGCGCCAGAGACGGGCGCGCCAATCACGTTCGAAATGGCAATCGCGGTCATGAACAAGGCAATCACTTTGGTTCTGCGCGAACCTGGAAACCAGTAGGTCAAATACAAAATGATGCCTGGGAAAAAGCCTGCTTCACAAGCACCCAACAAGAAGCGCAACACGTAAAAGGTGAACTCGGCATCGGTGCAATTGAACATGGTGGCCAAAGAGCCCCAATAGATGTCATCGGTGAACATGAACGCCGACGACACCAAGCCCCATGTGATCATG
>SXWY01000041.1 GCA_005789825.1 Burkholderiales bacterium
ACAATGAACACACCTGACATAAGGGATGCATTCTCCCATGGACAAAAAAGCCCTTCGCAAACAATTGATTCAAGCGCGGCTTGACATGCCTGACCGGGCGCAGCGCGCTGACTTGTTGCAACGCGTCATGCGTATTTGGCTGTTCGATCGAAAAGACACTGTGATTGGCGCTTATTGGCCGATCAAAGGGGAGTTTGACCCCTTGCCAGCGCTACATCGCTGGAAAGAAGACGGTGAATTGCTCGACGACCCCGTGTTGCGGCGCATCGGTTTGCCCGTGGTCGACAAAGTCACCAAAACGTTGACCTTTCATGCGTGGTACCCCGGTTGCGACATGGAGGAGGATGCATATCACATACCCAAACCCAAAGACACCGAAGTGGTGGTGCCCACGTTGTTGTTCGTGCCTTGCGTAGGCTACGGGCCGGGTGGTTACCGCTTGGGTTACGGCGGCGGCTTTTACGACCGCACACTGGCCCAATTGCAGCCCTCTCCTTTTACCGTAGGGTTAGGGTTCACCCATGGATTCATTGAGGACATGGCACCCGAGCCGCATGACGTGCCTTTGGATGCGTTGCTCAACGAAAACGGCGTGGTGTGGCCCACCCATTTTCCTTGAGGCAGTTTCATGGCGGCACCTGTGAGGCGGTGTCACTCGCTTGATGTTGCAGCCAGGTGGAAAACACCTGCACTTCCTCGCAGCCAGTGCTCATTGGACTGGTCAGTAGCCAATAACCCATGGGGGATTCATTGCGGTGTCCCGGTAAAACTTCCACCAAATCACCCCGTGCCAAATTGACGGCAATCAGTGGCGGTCTGGCAAGTACCAAACCCAAACCATCGATAGCCGCTTGCACCGATTGGTAGGTGTAATTGAAATATAACCAGCGCTTGGGTTGCAACCTGTGTAACCCGTGCCCATTCAGCCATAAACGCCAATTCATCCAATCCATATAGGTGGTGGTTTCGAGATTTTGTTCAATCAGAGCGAAGCGGGCGAGATCAGCAGGCTGTGCGATGGGAGCTTCTCTTTGCAAAAGCAACGGACTGACAACTGGCATAAGTTGTTCGCCAAAAAGTTTCTGTGCATTCGCTGGCATGGTGTTGGCAGGTCCATAACGGATGGCGATATCAATGTCCGAAGTCGCCAATTCAACAGGTTTGTCGTTGGCATGTATGCGAATGTCAATATCTGGATAAGAAGTTTGAAACGCTGCCAGCCGTGGAATCAGCCACATTGATGCAAAAGAAGCAAAGGTGGTCACGGCAATAGAACGCCTGGCCGAGGTGGCACGAATGTTTTGTACGGTATTGTCAATTTGCAAGAGTGACTGGCTGACCACTTGCCGCAATTGGAGACCGTGCTGTGTCAGTTCAACTGTACGTGCATGCCGAATGAACAAACGCTGACCCAGTTCGTTTTCAAGACTTTGAATTTGACGGCTGATGGCCGATTGCGTGAGCGAGAGTTCTTCTGCGGCTGCGCTGAAGTTCAGCAATCTTGCTGTCGCCTCAAAAGCCCTGAGCGGGCCCAATGACAAGGTGCGGGTTCTTTGTATCGACATGGCGGCTAGTAAGAGATCGATAACGGTTGGACAGCTTAACCTTGAAGATCCCTGCTACCGATGCTTATTCAACATGAATCAGCGGCGTTTTTTTCATTGGACAGGTAAAAATGATTTTTGCAACATAAGCAACCTTGATCCCAAAGTAGCTGCTTATGAATACGCAAATTGAACCTGCTTTTATCCTTCACAGCTTATGGTCTGTGCGCCCCCAAAGTGCCCACAATATCAAGGTGCTGAGTGGGCGGGCGTGGGTCACTTTGGTGGGCGATTTAGACGCTGACAACCCAGACCATGTCTTACTGGCAGGTGACACCCTGTGTGTGCCCACTGGGCAGCACTTGGTGGTCGAGGCGTGGCCCAGACATGCAAACGACACACTGATGGTGGCCTGGCAAGCCTTGGCCCATGATGACAGTACCAAGATCGCCAGCGGCGCAAATTCGACCCTCGCATGAGTTGCTTATGATGCCAGTATCAACTTTCATGCAGGTGCGTCATGTCCAAAAGTTTTGCCAGTCAGAGCGATTTAAGCGACAAACAAATCAGTTTCACCCGGCTCAGTGAGCATTGCTGGGCTTACACCGCCGAGGGCGACCCGAATTCGGGAGTGATCATTGGCGAGAAATACATCTTGGTCAGCGACACCACCGCCACCCCTTTGATGGCGCAGGACTTGATCGCACGCATTCGCCAAGTCAGTGACAAACCCATCAAATATGTGTTGTTGACCCACTACCACGCCGTGCGTGTCTTGGGCGCCAGTGCTTATCTTGCAGAGGGTGCCACAGAAATCATTGCCAGCAAGGGCACGCACGACCTGATCGTCGAGCGCGGCGCGCAAGACATGCAAAGCGAAATGGACCGTTTCCCCCGCTTGTTCAGGGGAGCTGACAGCGTGCCAGGCCTGACTTGGCCCAGTTTGGTGGTGGGTGACGGCACCCCTGGCAGACAAGGCGGCATCAGCGTGGACTTGGGCGGTGTGACCGTGGATATATGGCACCCAGGCGCGGGTCACACGCGTGGCGACACGATTGCTTGGGTGGCCGCCGAAAAAGTACTTTTCAGCGGGGACTTGGTGGAATTTGAGGCGGGTGTCTACACCGGCGACGCACATTTAGAGGAATGGCCTACAACGCTGGAGGCGCTGCGCGCTTTGGGTGCAGAAGCAATTGTGCCGGGCCGTGGTGAAGCCATGCGGGGCAACGCCAATGTCAACAAAGCGCTGGATTACACCAAGCGCTGGGTAGAAACCTTGTTTGCTTGCGGCAAACAAGCTGTCGCCGACCAGTTGGACCTCAAAGCCGCGATGGCGTTGACCCGCCAACACATGGATCCGGTGTTTGGCAAAGTGTTTATTTACGAGCACTGTTTGCCATTCGATGTGAGCCGAGCCTATGACGAAGCCAATGGCATCAAGCATCCACGCATTTGGACAGCTGAACGCGACAAAGAGATGTGGGCGGCCTTACAAGCCTGATGGCCCTCAGGATTTTGAGCGCATCAACCCACGCACATCTTCTTCATAGCCCTTGAGCACTTTCACCGCGCGCTCGCGTTGTTCGGTGGTGGTGTTGTTATGAAAGCGGGCCGTTGCTTCGCAATTGAGTTGTTTGCGTTTCTTCAAATACGCTGCGTAGTCCGGGTCGGCGCTGTGCAAACTGCTTTGTAACCATTGACGCACCAAGGCCCTTGCTTCTTCGGCGTTGGAGCGGTTTTGCACAATGCGCGTGTGCATGGCCAAACTTTCGCGTTGTTGTCTTTCCCGTTCGGCGAATGTGCGCTGTGCTTCGTAACCCGAGTTTTGCGCCAATTGCCGCAGCAGCTTTTTTTGTGAAGGGCTCAAGCGTCCATAAAACCTTTCAGCATTGGCTTGGCCTTTGTCGACTTGAACGTCCAGTTGGTCTTCTGCGGAAGCATCCAATTTCCATTCCTTGCGGTAGTCTTTCAAATCCTGCTGGTACTTTTTCTTTAGGGTTTGTAATTGTGCGTTGGTCAATGTCAAAGACAAGCGCGTCAGAGGTTCTTCAAATTGGTCCACCAAAGGATCTAGGCTGTCTGTGATGGATTGCGCCATCTGGCACACCTGCTCGGCTGTGACATCTTGCGTCGCGAGTTGTTGCATGGTTTTGAGCCAATCCGCGTACAAAGGCAATTGTTGTTGGCGGTGCCATTCAAGCACGGTTTGTAAATCTGCAATGGTTTGCTTTTCTTGGGCTGAATTCAAATTGACGTGGGGATTGATCCACAAAAACATCAGCAGATTGGGGGCGTTGTTGTAGCCCGGAACGACCAGACTGCAGCCCGATAACACCAGCAGGTGGCCTAAAAAAACGAGTTTCACAGCACGCCTAAGGCCGACTAAGTGCTGAATGATAATCTTGGTCACAGAGGAAACCCAATACATGTCAAACATTGATGTGGTCATCATGGCAGCGGGCAAAGGTACCCGTATGCACAGCAGTATGCCTAAAGTGCTTCACCGTTTGGGAGGAAGGGCTTTGTTGCAGCATGTGATCGCAACCGCAGGTCAAATTCAGGCCAGACGGGTGCTGGTCATCACCGGACATGGGGCTGAGCAAGTGGAAGCGGCGCTGGCCACGCAATCGAAGGTGGCCACTGTGCGGCAAATACCGCAATTAGGAACAGGCCATGCCATGCAACAAGCGGTTCCATGGTTGGCAGACGATGGCGTGACCTTGGTGCTTTCTGGTGACGTGCCATTGATTCAATCAGAGACTTTGCAGGCGTTGCTGGCGCTTTGCGCAGGCAACGCATTGGCTTTGTTGAGTTTGAACACGCCGCAGCCCAGCGGTTATGGGCGGATTGTGCGCAACCCAAAGCAAGAGGTGATCGCGATTGTGGAAGACCGCGATGCCAGTGCCGAGCAAAAGCGGATCGCAGAAATTTACAGCGGCATCATGGCCGTGCCGACTCGTTTGTTACGTGGTTGGTTGACGCGACTGGACAACCGAAATGCCCAGGCCGAGTACTACCTGACCGATGTGGTGAAGTTTGCCGTCGCCGATGGTTGTGAAGTCAAGGCATATGCGATTGACCAAGCGTGGCAAGTGGAGGGTGTCAACACGCCGGTGCAATTGGCTGCACTTGAACGCGCCTACCAGCAACGCCAGGCCAATTTGCTGATGCAGCAAGGTGTGCGTTTGGCCGATCCTTCGCGCTTGGATGTGCGAGGCGAGTTGGTGTGTGGCAGTGATATCGACATAGATATCAACTGTGTGTTTGAAGGCAAAGTGCAATTGGGAGACGGTGTGCGCATCGGATCGCATTGTGTGATTGCCAATGCCGTGATTGGCGCGGGTACCCAAATATTGCCGTTTACCCATATAGACGGAGAAGACCAAGCCATACACATTGGCCAAGCTGCACGCATCGGGCCTTTTGCCCGCTTGCGCCCGGGTACCCAACTTGGCGATGAGGTACATATTGGAAATTTTGTGGAAGTCAAAAACAGCCAGTTGGCCAAAGGCGCAAAAGCCAACCACTTGGCTTATGTGGGAGACGCCACATTGGGCGAAAGAGTCAACTACGGCGCAGGCGTGATCACTGCCAACTACGACGGCGCCAACAAGCACCACACCACCATACATGCCGATGTGCATGTGGGCAGTAACAGTGTGTTGGTGGCTCCAGTGACCTTGGGTGCAGGCGGCACGGTGGGTGCTGGATCGGTGGTCACCAAAGACACCGCAGCAGGTGCGTTGACCGTGGCGCGCGGCAAGCAAATTCAAGTTGCCAACTGGCAGCGTCCCACCAAGAAAAGCAAGTAAAGGTTCATCGTTATGTGTGGCATTGTCGGCGCGGTATCCACCCGCAACATCGTTCCTGTGCTGGTGCAAGGCTTGCAGCGACTCGAGTACCGAGGCTATGACTCATGCGGTGTGGCGGTCAATGCGTTGACCGAGCAGCTGGGACAAGCCGTCGGTTTACAGCGTGCCCGCAGTACCTCGCGGGTGGCCGAGCTAGCCGACCAAGTGGATGCCAGTCAGGGCGGTTTGCAAGGCCACACAGGCATTGCCCATACCCGGTGGGCCACCCATGGGGCGCCAGCGGTGCACAACGCCCATCCCCATTTCAGCCACGGCCCCAAGGCATCTGTGGAGACGGCCAGGCCACGGATTGCGCTGGTGCACAACGGCATTATTGAAAACCACGATGTGTTGCGTGACCAGTTGGTGGCCAAGGGCTATGTATTCACCAGCCAGACAGATACCGAAGTCATGGTGCATTTGATCGATGCTTTGTACCAAGGCGATTTGCTACAAGCAGTGATGCAAGCCGTGCAGCAATTGCAAGGCGCTTATGCGATTGCCGTCATCGCCAAAGACGAGCCCCATCGCGTGGTAGGTGCCCGAGCCGGTTCCCCGTTGATATGGGGCGTGGGTAAATCCGAAAATTTTTTGGCCAGCGACGCCATGGCCTTGGCTGGCGTGACCGATCAAATTGTGTATTTGGCAGAAGGCGATGTGGTGGATATCGGATTGAACCATTGCCAGGTCTACGACGCATCACAGCAAGCGGTATCGCGGGCGGTACAAACCGTGAAAGCCCAGTCCATGGCGGCCGATCTGGGCCCCTACCAGCATTACATGCAAAAAGAAATCTTCGAGCAGCCCCGTGCGATTGCCGATACTCTCGAAGGGGTGGAAGGCATCGTGCCTGATTTGTTCGACCCACCCGGCAAGCAAGGGGTTGCCGCAAAGGTGTTTGCGAACATCGACAACGTGTTGATTTTGGCTTGCGGAACCAGTTACTACAGCGGTTGCGTGGCCAAGTATTGGTTGGAGAGTTTGGCGCGCATACCGTGCCAAGTGGAAGTAGCCAGTGAATACCGTTACCGCGACAGCGTGCCTGATCCGCGAACACTGGTGGTCACCATCACCCAGTCAGGTGAAACCGCAGACACCTTGGCGTCATTGCGCCATGCGCAAAGTTTGGGCATGCCACACACCTTGACCATTTGCAACGTGGCCACGTCTGCCATGGTGCGCGAATGCCAACTCGCCTACATCACCCGTGCGGGTGTGGAAATCGGTGTCGCTTCCACCAAAGCATTCACCACCCAACTGGCAGGTTTGTTTTTGTTGACCTTGGCGCTGGCCAAAGCCAAGCAACGGTTGAGCGAAACAGACGAGGCCAACCATCTCAAGGCCATGCGACATTTGCCAGTGGCATTGCAAAGTGTGTTGGCCTTAGAACCATTGTTGGTGGCGTGGGCACAAGATTTTTCAAACAAAGAAAATGCGCTGTTTTTAGGCCGAGGTATGCACTACCCGATCGCTTTGGAGGGCGCTCTCAAGCTCAAAGAAATCAGCTACATACATGCAGAAGCGTACCCCGCGGGTGAGTTGAAACATGGCCCGCTGGCCTTGGTCACCAGCGCCATGCCAGTTGTGACCGTGGCACCAAACGACGCATTGCTGGAAAAACTCAAAAGCAATTTGCAAGAAGTGCGTGCCCGTGGTGGCGTGTTGTATGTGCTGGCCGATGCAGATACGCGCATTCAATCTGAAGAAGGTCTGCATGTGATTCGCATGCCCGAACATTACGGCGCTTTGTCACCGCTGTTGCACGTGGTGCCCCTTCAATTATTGGCCTATCACACTGCTTGCGCCCGTGGCACGGATGTGGATAAGCCGAGAAATTTGGCCAAAAGTGTGACGGTGGAATGAGCTATATTTTTTTGTAGGAATGCCAAAAAAATTGCCATATCCACCCTGAGCTATGTCACTCTGTTGATGCCATCAAACACAAGGGCCGTCAACGGATGAAGCAGATCAAAAAATAATGCCACGGGTATTGTTTACAGAGTCTGCTCACTCGGACCTGTTAGACGCATGGTTGTTTATTGCTCAAGAACGTCTAGATGCGGCAGACCGCGTCATTGATGCCATTCATCAAGATGCATTAACACTTTCTTCACAACCACGATGGGGCGCTTGCAAGTTGCGTTGGCTAAGGGCGTCAGGAGTTGGCCGACATCCACCCGCTACATTTTGTTTTACTTGCCATCCGTATCTGGTATCACAGTTTTAAGGGTCTTACACCATGCCAGAGGCATTCAAAATATACAGATTGACATATAGTCCTCTTACAAAAATTATTTTTCTAATAGGTTCGAGTTGACATGAAAGATTACGCAAGCACCCCTGACAATTTACCTGTGCCTCTTGATGATGGCGCAACAGACCATCTGGTCGGCATGACATTGCCCTCGGTCATGTTGGATTCCACGCAAGGTGGCACAGTGGATTTGTCGACTTTGTCAGGGTGTGTGGTGGTGTATTGCTATCCCATGACCGGACAGCCGGGCGTGCCCTTGCCTGAAGGCTGGGACGACATACCGGGTGCGCGCGGTTGCACCCCGCAAAATATGTGCTACCGGGATCACCACGCAGAATTTCAGGCCTTGGGTGCACAGGTGTTTGGCCTGAGTGTGCAATCGACGGCTTACCAACAAGAGATGGCCCAGCGCTTGCAATTGCCCTTCGCGGTGTTGAGTGATCAGCATTTGGCGTTTGCCCATGGTTTGCGTTTGCCTTTGTTTCAAGCAGCAGGCATGCAACTCATCAAGCGTTTGACCTTGATTGCCAAGGACGGCAAAGTGGTGGCGGTCAAATACCCCATCTTCCCCAGCAACAGCGACGCTTCATGGGTGTTGGATTGGCTTGGCAAACAAACGTGATGCTGGGTTGGTAGCTCAGCTCGTCTTTTGCAGGTCATCGCCAGCCGGTTCAATCGCCAGTGTTTGCAGCAACACGGGTTTCACCAATATGTGATAGCTGTCAGCGTCAAATCCCGCAAACCCTTCACGTCTTTCTAACCATGTTCCTTTTTGTGAACACCATGTTCCTTGGTAGGCCCAGTGGTTGATCAAGTGCTTTTGCACCCAGTCGCCTCGCTGTTCAAGCAAATGCACGGCGCCTGAAAATGGCCACGTGTGAATTTGTATGTCCTCTAGCGCCTGGAGCAATCGATCGTCATGCGCCGTGCGTGGCTCATGGCCTGTGCATGCCCCGGCACATTGGCGAATTTGCCAGCCAAAACAACCCCGTGGGTTGGTTTTTTCAAGCCCCAACATTTGCAAACACAATCGGTGTTGTTGTGCCAAAGATTGCAATTTTTGGCGCACGGCATGGCGGGAAGAAAACAAACCATAGAGCTGTGGTGTTTGTCCGAATGCCACGGTTTGTTCGTCGACCACCGCAGTTTGCCAACCGTCGTTCTTGTGCACCAACTGCAAGCTACATAGTTTCTTGATACGCCGTAACCGTTGGTTGTACAAAGGACTTTGTGTTTTGATCAGATGCGATTCCAACAACAAAGCACCAATCTCGCCAGCCGTCTCTATGGCTTCTATGCGTCGGGTCTGGGCCAGCATGCGTGCTTCATCGGGATTGCGCAAATGCGACTGCACGCGTGATCGGATATCGACGCTTTTTCCGATGTAAAGCGGCAAGTGGCCGTCGCCATGAAACACGTACACCCCGGGAGCACGGGGTAAAACAGAGACCTGCTCTCCAAGCGTCACAGCGATTCGATGGTCAACTTTCTGAACTTGACCACACCCTTGTTGTATTGCAAAGCGATCGGTCCCGCATCGGTGTGAGTGCTGTCGTGGGTATCGACCGTGGTTTGGCCGTTGAGTACCAAAGTCATGCGTGTTCCCACCACCGTGATGTCGTAGGTGTTCCATTGGCCGCCTGTTTTCAAATTGGGTTGTACCAATGACTTGGCCACACCCACGATGGTGCCCGTGCCGTAGCTTGCATCAGGGCGTTTGTCGAAGATGTTGGCTTCATATGCGGTTTTGTCATTGATCACCAGAGGATCGGTGCAGCGAAAAAAGATGCCACTGTTGGCTTCTTCATCTACCCAAAACTCAGCCACCAAATGAAAGTTTTGATAGCTGTTGCGCGTGATCAAAAAACCATCGCCCAACTCGGCTTGCACCTGTCCGTCTTGCAGTCGCCAATTGGCGTTGCCCACCAATTTCCATGCGTTCAAATCTTTGCCATTGATCAACGCAGTACCGCGCGTCGAAGTGTGGGGGCTGAGGCTTTGGCGAGCAGCTTGTGTCCAATCTTCCAAGGTGCTGCACCCTTGCAAAACCACACAAGCGAAGGACAAGACGATGAAGCGCAAGCGTTCGCGATTGAAAAGAATGTGCATGGTCAGGGTCCTTGGGGTAGCAGTGTGACGGGACGGTGCCCATTCATGGGCTGGCAAGCAATGGAATGCTGGATTCTGCACTGACTCGGTGCCAAAGGTAAAAAAGCATGCATAGCTCGGCTAATTCAAGCGGGGCATGCTTATAATTTGTGCACACAATGAGCTATTTGAAACACATCCGCCAAGACCTGCAAGACATGCAGGCCTACACCGTGCAAAACGCCACGGGCATGGTCAAACTGGATGCCATGGAAAACCCATTCCCCTTGCCTGAACAACTACAGGCTTTGTTGGGTGAGCGATTGGGTAAGGTCGCTGTTAACCGTTATCCCGGCAGCCGCATCGAAGATTTGAAGTACGCGATTGCACAACATGTGGGCTTGCCTGCTGCATATGGGCTGATGTTGGGCAATGGTTCAGACGAGTTGATTTCCTTGTTGTCCATGGCCTGCCAGATGCCGGGTGCGAGTGTGCTGGCACCCGAACCGGGTTTTGTGATGTACGCCATGAGCGCGAAATTGCAAAGCCTTCACTACATAGCCGTGTCCTTGCGCGATGATTTTGAACTGGATGAGCCGGCCATGGTGGACGCCATTCGCACGCACCAACCCGCTATCGTTTATTTGGCTTATCCCAACAACCCCACTGCCAATTTGTGGGATGTTGCCGTGATCAAGCGATTGATTGCACAAGTCTCGGCCTATGGCGGATGGGTGGTGATGGACGAGGCCTACCAACCTTTCTCGCCTGAGACCTGGTTGCATGAAATCAAACGTGATCCCCATGCCAATGCGCAGGTGCTGTTGATGCGCACGCTGTCCAAATTTGGTTTGGCGGGGGTGCGCATCGGTTACATGTTGGGGCGCGCTAACGTGATTGCGCAGTTGGACAAAATCCGCCCGCCCTACAACATCAGCGTGTTGAACGCCGAATGCGCGTTGTTTGCGTTGTCACATGCTCAGGTGTTTGAACAACAAGCCGCTGACATTTGCCACGAACGTGTTCGCGTTTCGCAGCAACTCGCAACCATGGCGGGTGTCACCGTTTTTCCCAGCCAAGCAAACATGTTTTTGATCCGATTGCAAGGCGATGAAAACGTGGCTACCCGTGTTTTTGAAGCCTTGCGCCAAAAACATATTCTGGTCAAGAACATTTCTAAAATGCACCCCGTGCTTCACCATTGCTTGCGAATCACGGTGGGCACGTCTTCAGAAAACGACCAATTTCTCTCGGCACTTCAAGAAGTGCTGGCTTGAGGTCGGGTCCACTCCAACTTACCAACCTATGACACAACGCATTGCCCAAGTCAGCCGCGACACCAAAGAAACACAAATCCAAGTCAGGGTCAATCTCGACGGCACTGGCCAGTCGGAGTTGTCCACGGGCATCGGTTTTTTTGACCACATGCTCGATCAAATCGCGCGTCACGGATTGATCGATCTCAGCATCCAAGCCACCGGCGACTTGCACATCGACGGACACCATACCGTAGAAGATGTGGGCATCACCTTGGGCCAGGCGGTGGCGCAAGCGGTCGGCGATAAAAAAGGCATCCGCCGTTATGGGCATGCTTATGTGCCCTTGGACGAAGCGCTCAGCCGAGTGGTGGTCGATTTTTCAGGCCGCCCAGGGTTGGAAATGCACGTGCCGTTCAAAAGCGGCATGATCGGGCATTTCGACTCCCAATTGGCATTTGAATTTTTTCAAGGCTTCGTCAACCATGCTTTCGTGACCCTGCACATCGACAATTTGCGCGGTGAAAACGCACACCACCAGGCCGAAACCGTGTTCAAGGCGTTTGGGCGCGCTTTGCGTGCAGCGGTTGAACTCGACCCGCGTTCCGTCGGTGTTATTCCCTCGACCAAAGGCTCTCTCTAAAGACCTCCCATGCCCAGTGTTGCAGTCATTGATTACGGCATGGGCAATTTGCGCTCGGTGGCGCAAGCCGTGATGGCAGCAGCGCACGGCAGTGGCGTCGATGTGACCATCACCGCAGACCCGACGCAAGTGCTTGCCGCCGATCGCGTGGTGTTACCCGGACAAGGTGCCATGCGTGACTGCATGCGCGAACTGCACGACAGCGGTTTGTTGCCAGTGGTTTTGCATGCGGCGGCCCACAAGCCATTGTTTGGCGTGTGCGTGGGCATGCAAATGTTGCTGGACCACAGCGCGGAAGGCGATGCAACAGGCACAGCGTGCTTGGGGCTGATACCCGGGGAAGTGGTCAAGTTCGAGCTCAACGGTCAACACCAAGCAGACGGCAGTCGCTTCAAGGTGCCCCAAATGGGGTGGAACCGGGTGCGACAAACCCGCCCGCACGCCTTGTGGTCTGGTGTGCCTGATAACAGTTATTTCTACTTTGTCCACAGTTTTTACGCGCGGCCGTTAGATGTGCACCACACCGCTGGGGAAACCGATTACGGCCAGCCCTTTACCTCAGCAATTTCAAGGGATAATATTTTTGCAACCCAGTTTCACCCTGAAAAAAGCGCTGACATGGGCCTGATGCTCTACCGTAATTTTTTGTCTTGGTCGCCCTGACCCCTTTGTTTTTTGACAGCCACCACTCTCTCTTATGTTGCTCATTCCTGCGATTGACCTGAAAGACGGTCATTGTGTGCGCCTCAAACAAGGCGATATGGACCAGTCCACCGTGTTCAGCGACAACCCGGCCGACATGGCATTGCAATGGGTGGCCAAAGGCGCCAGACGCTTGCATTTGGTGGACCTCAACGGCGCATTCGCCGGCAAACCCCAAAATTACAGCGCTATTCGCAGCATTTTGAAGGCGGTCGGCGACGACACACCGGTGCAACTAGGCGGCGGCATCCGCGACTTGGACACGATTGAAAAATACATAGACGGTGGCGTGCGCTACATCATCATCGGTACCGCTGCCGTGAAAAACCCCGGCTTTTTACAAGACGCTTGCAGTGCATTCGGTGGTCACATCATCGTCGGGCTAGACGCCAAGGACGGCAAAGTCGCCACCGACGGTTGGAGCAAGATGACCGGCCACGAAGTGGTGGATCTGGGTAAAAAATTTGAAGACTACGGCGTCGAGTCCATCATTTATACCGACATCGGCCGCGACGGTATGTTGAGCGGCATCAACATCGAAGCCACCGTCAAATTGGCACAAGCCCTGACCATTCCTGTCATTGCTTCTGGCGGTTTATCGAATATCCAAGACATCGAAAAGCTGTGCGCGGTCGAGGACGAAGGCATTGAAGGTGTGATTTGCGGTCGCGCCATTTACAGCGGCGACCTCGATTTTGAAAAGGCCCAAGCCCGGGCCGACGAACTCAACGGCTGACATGCTGGCCAAACGCATCATTCCCTGTCTGGACGTGACCGCCGGACGGGTGGTCAAGGGCGTGAACTTTGTCGAATTGCGCGACGCCGGTGACCCGGTGGAAATCGCCGCGCGTTACAACGCGCAAGGCGCAGACGAGCTGACATTTTTAGACATCACCGCCACCAGCGATGGCCGCGATGTGATTTTGCACATCATCGAGGCCGTGGCTTCACAAGTGTTTATTCCGTTGACGGTTGGCGGCGGCGTGCGCACTGTGGAAGATGTGCGGAGGTTGCTCAACGCAGGCGCTGACAAAACCAGTTTCAACTCGGCTGCCATTGCCAACCCGCAAGTGATACGCGATGCCTCGGACAAATACGGTTCGCAATGCATCGTGGTGGCGATAGACGCCAAACGACGCAGCGCCGAAGAAGAACAACGCATGGGCGCGAACGGTCTGCTCGTGGGCCCGGGCTGGGATGTGTTCAGCCACGGCGGGCGCAAAAATGTGGGACTGGACGCGGTGGCTTGGGCCAGGCAAATGGCCGCATACGGTGCGGGCGAAATATTGCTGACCAGCATGGACCGCGACGGTACGAAGTCGGGCTTTGACTTGGCACTGACCCGCGCGGTCAGCGACGCGGTGCCGGTGCCGGTGATTGCATCTGGCGGCGTGGGCACGCTGGACCATTTGGCCGACGGCATACAAACTGGCGGTGCGGATGCGGTGTTGGCGGCGAGCATTTTTCACTATGGTGAATTTACGGTGGGGCAGGCTAAGCAACATATGGCGGGGCGGGGGATACCTGTGAGGTTGTGATGTCTGCTGAGGCCGCCCAATGTTGTTGAGCTAAGGCAAATCCATGCTCAGCACCTCGCGGTACAAAAATAACAATGCACTGAGTGATTGGTTGTGGGTCGAGGCGGATACCTTGCGCTCATGGGCCAGCATGGACAAAAACGCTTCCACATCGGCCACACCCATCTCGCGGGGGGGTGACGCATACCACTGTACTGCTTCACACTCCATCGGATGAAAAAAAAGAATCTAATAGAGGTAATCCTTCTTTGTTTTGAGGCTATAGTGCTTATACCGAACCTGCTCGCGCACCTGATCAAGCAAGCGGGTGGACTGCAAGGAAGGAGTACAGGGTTTTATGGCCAATTTATACCTGTATGAAATTACAGTATATGGATCTGCATGCCAAGGCGCAAGCGGCTTGCAGCCATTTCATTCAAAAGATGTATCGACCCTGCCCGGATGTA
>SXWY01000042.1 GCA_005789825.1 Burkholderiales bacterium
AAACAAGGCCGAGCCGTGGGTGCGTGGCAACACGCTGTTGCGGATTTCGATCGGGCGCACTGTGCGGGTATCGCGGCCATCGATACGTGGCTCACCCGCCAAAATTTGGCTGCGAACAATACGCGCTTCGATGTCAAACAACATGCTTTCGACTTTCACGCTGTCGAATTCAACGCCGTCGGCTTTGAGCCCTTCCATGACAGCGGCATAGGCTTCACGGCATGCTTGGGTACGGCTTTGCTTGTTGCGAATTTGGTAGGCCGCAGCCAACTTGTCGTCGGCTAAAGCGGCCACTTTGGCAATCAAAGGCTCATCCTTGGCGGGTGGCTGCCAATCCCAAACAGGCTTACCTGCATCGCGCACCAATTCGTGGATGGCGTTAATAGCGATGCGGCTTTGTTCGTGACCAAACACCACGGCACCGAGCATGACTTCTTCGGACATTTGCAAGGCTTCTGACTCGACCATCAGCACCGCAGATTCGGTACCCGCAACCACCAGTTCAAGCACGCTGTCTTTGCGCTGGGTTTGTCCGGGGTTGAGCACGTATTCGCCGTTGATGTAACCAACACGGGCTGCACCGATGGGGCCGTTGAAAGGAATGCCTGAGACAGACAGTGCCGCTGACACACCGATCATGGCAGCAATATCCGCGTCGACTTCAGGATTCAGCGACAAGGTGTGAACCACCACGTGTACTTCGTTGTAGAAACCTTCGGGAAACAGCGGTCGGATAGGACGGTCAATCAGACGGCTGGTCAGGGTTTCGTGCTCGCTGGGCTTGGCTTCGCGCTTGAAGAAGCTGCCTGGGATTTTTCCGGCGGCGTATGTTTTTTCGATGTAGTCAACGGTCAAGGGGAAAAAATCTTGACCAGGCTTGGCATTTTTCGAGCCCACCACAGTGGCCAGAACCACGGTGTCATCGATGTTGACCATGACGGCTCCGCCGGACTGGCGTGCGATCTCTCCGGTTTCCATGGTGACCGTGTGCTGGCCCCATTGAAAGGTTTTGCTGACTTTGTTGAATAAGGACATGTGGAATTCCTGAACAGTAAGGGGAAGTGAAGGCCACTTCACAAAAGCCCAAAGTGACTGTCAGAACACGATGCCATTCCAGAAAAATACACGGTATTTTTTTGGAATGACACAGCTTCGCTCTGAGTCAGTTGCTTTGAATGTGCCCTGCCCCATGCGCCAACGCCTGAGTGAATGAACAGACTCAGGCGTTGCACCGGGCGGGGAGTTACTTGCGCAAACCCAATTTGGCAATCAGCGCGGTGTAGCGCTCAGCGTCTTTGGATTTGAGGTAGTCGAGCAATTTGCGCCGACGGCTGACCATGCGCAACAAACCACGGCGACCATGGTGATCCTTGGCGTGTGTTTTGAAATGGGGAGTCAGTTCATTGATGCGTGCGGTCAGGATGGCGACCTGCACTTCGGGGCTGCCAGTGTCGTTGGCAGAACGGGCATTGGCCTTGACGACCTCGGCCTTGTTTAATGTTGTCATGTTGTTTTTCCAAAAAATTTGACATGCGCCAACAGCCGGAAATGCCAGATGGCGTGAACTTAGACCGAAATGGTTAAGCCTTGGGATTATAGCTTTCCCAGCCACTGCTTGAGACGACGCGCGCCCTCGGACAACCTGTCGGGGTCTTTCGAAGCAAAGCACCAGCGCAACCAACCCTGCGCTTGGGGCGCAAAAGCACTCCCCGGCGCCAAGCCCAACCCAGCTTCGGCCACCAACCGCTTCGCGGTCAGCAGATCGTCTGCATGACCCGGAATGGAGAAAAAAGCATACATACCGCCATCTGGTATAGCCAATTGCAACCCAGAAACAGGGGCCAATTCAGCTACCAAGCGGTCACGGCAAGCGCGCATCTGAGCCACGACGCGCGGCACCACCTCACCTGCATGGCGCATGGCAGCTTCACCTGCACGCTGAACGAACACGCTGGCACATGAGGTGTTGAATTCAATCAACTTGCCCATGTGCTCGGTCATGGCTGCCGGCATGACCAACCATCCCAGACGCCAGCCGGTCATCAAAAAACTTTTGGAAAAACTGTGTGCCACCACCAAGCGGTCTTCAGGATGGGCTATGTCGAGAAAGCTGGGAGCGCACTGATTTGCGCCGGTCAAATAGAACAAGTTTTCATAGACCTCGTCAGCCAATATCCAAGTGCCCGTCAGGCGGCAATGCGCCAAGATGGTTTGCTGCTCCTCGCGTGTCAAGGTCCAGCCAGTGGGGTTGTTGGGTGAATTGATCACGAGCAAACGGGTGCGGTTCGTGACCGCTGCGAGCAAAGTATCCATGGGCAAGGTCCATCTGCCTTGTTGCGGTTGCAAACACACCGTGTGCAATTGCGCCCCCAAAATCACCGGCTGTGCTGTCAAGTTGGGCCAAACCGGGGTGACCACCACCGCTTGGTCTGCGGGGTTGAGCAATGCTTGCATCGCCAACATCAATGCATTCACCCCGCCAGATGTGACCGCAATCCGCTCCACCCCAATGTCTGCAATGTGGCGCGCCTGCATTTCAGCCGCAATGGCTTCTCGCAACGACGGCAAGCCCAAGTTGTGGGCATAAAACGTTTCGCCTGCGTTTAACGAATCGATGGCGGCTTGACGCACAAACTCTGGGCTGACTTCATCGCTTTCGCCAAACCAAAACGCCAACACATCACTGCGCCCGAGCCCGGCGTTGGCAACATCGCGGATGCGTGAGGCTTGCAAGTCAATGATGGTTTGGCGCATGGTGAAGGGGATTGTGTGGTTATCAGGCAGTTGCGATTTGCGCCAGCGGCCAGCGCGGCAACACATGGAAAGCGTAATTTTTTTGGGCCGTCTCAACCCCTGCATTAATGCGCATGGCGGCAGCCATGGCGATCATGGCACCGTTGTCGGTGCACAGCTCGGGTTCGGGGTAATGCACTTTGGCGCCCAGCGCTTGGCAGTCTTTTTGCAACTGCTCACGCAGCATTCGGTTGGCCCCCACGCCGCCGGCCACCACCAAGGTTTTCAGACCGGTATGTTGAAGGGCTTTCACCGATTTTTTGACCAGTACTTCCACAATGGCCGCTTGGGTGGATGCAGCCAGATCAGCTTTGCGAGCCTCTAAGTCATCACCGAGTTTGCGGCTTTGGGTCAACACGGCGGTTTTGAGGCCAGCAAAAGAAAAATCTAAGTTAGGTTGATGCAGCAGCGGTCTGGGCAATGCAAACGCTTGCGGATTACCAAGGGCGGCCAATGCAGACAAGGCAGGGCCGCCGGGATAGCCCAAACCCAGCAATTTGGCCGATTTATCAAATGCCTCACCCGCTGCGTCGTCGATGGTCTCACCCAGCAGCTCGTAACTGCCCACGGCTTTGACACACATCAATTGCGTATGCCCTCCCGAAACCAACAACGCCACGAATGGAAAACTCGGCGGCTCGGCACCCATGAAGGGCGAGAGCAAATGCCCCTCTAAATGGTGAATACCCAATACAGGTTTGCCCAGACTCGCCGCCAGCGCACAAGCCGTGCCGGCACCGACCAACAAGGCACCCGCCAAACCGGGCCCCCGGGTGTAGGCCACCACATCCAAGTCGGACAGCGGTAGTGCGGCTTGCTGCATCACCTGTTGAATCAATGGCAGAACCCGTCGAATATGGTCTCTGCTGGCCAATTCAGGCACGACACCGCCATAAGCCTCGTGCATGGCCGCTTGGGTATGCAAGGCTTGCGCGACCAACTGCGGCCATCCGCCACCCGCTTCTGTGCGAACCAAGGCCACACCGGTTTCGTCACAAGAAGATTCAATGCCCAATATCCACATGCAGGCGAGTTTAGCTTTGCGTGATTTGCCTCATAACTGAAAGTCATCAAGCTTGTTTCACAATGCAACCATGAGCATCAGCCACTTCATTCGAGAAATTGGGCGCGGCAAACAAGGCGCTCGCGATTTGTCGCGCGAGCAAGCTGCCGAGTTGATGGGCCAAGTGTTGGATGGCAAGGTGTCTGATTTGCAACTGGGCGCGTTTTGCATCGCCATGCGTATCAAGGGTGAAACAGCGCATGAGATGGCCGGATTTCTCGATGCCACTGCCGCACGTTTGAACACCCTTTCCTCAGCCCAAGGGCAACTGACTGTTGTGCTGCCCAGCTACAACGGGTCGCGACGCCTGCCCTTGCTGACTCCGCTCTTGGCTTGGCTGTTGGCGCAACAAGGGCTGCGGGTGCTGGTGCACGGCGGCAACACAGAGGACACGCGTGTTTCCACTGCAGACGTGATGCAGGCTTTGGGCATGACACAACTGAACCACTTGCGACCACTGCAGGCGAATGAGATTGCGTTTGTTCCCACTGAGGTGTTGTGCCCAGGTTTGTGGCAACTGTTGCAAATCAGGCGGGCTGTGGGCCTGAGAAATTCGGGACACAGTTTGGTGAAACTCATGAACCCCGTAGCCGGTCCGGCTTTGCTGGTGGCGAGTTACACCCACCCTGAATATGAAGCTTCCATGTTGGAAACCTTGCAGCTCACCAAAGCCCATGCCATGTTGTTACGCGGCACCGAAGGTGAGCCCGTGGCTGACCCCAGGCGCATGCGTAAATCCGCTTTGCTGCTGAACGGTGTGGTGCACGACATACATGACCCGAACGACGTGGCTTCAGCAGACAACGCCGCTTTTCCGATTGGGTTAGACGCGGCTGCCACGGCCCAGTACATTCGCTCAATGATTGAAGCACCAAGCAGCATCCCGCCGCCGATCCAGCACCAAGTCTCCTTGCTGTGCAAACTGGCAACTGCGATTTGCTAACTCCTGCATGCCCATGACTTCACACGCACACCCCATCTTCACCCCACAGGTCACACTGGTTGGCGCTGGCCCTGGCGACCCCGAATTGCTCACCCTCAAAGCGGTCAAGGCGATCGCATCAGCCACGGTGTTGATGGTGGATGATTTGGTGCATCCCGATGTCTTGCAACATGCTAGCCCAACAGCGCGCATCATCCATGTCGGCAAACGAGGCGGTTGTCAATCTACACCGCAGGCCTTCATAGAAAAGTTAATGGCACAAGAAGCCCTGGCCGGCGAAAAAGTGGTGCGGCTCAAAGGTGGTGATCCGCTAGTGTTTGGCCGAGGCGGAGAAGAACAACAACATTTGCGTGCCCAAGGCATCGCGGTTGAAGTGATCAACGGCATCACGGCTGGACTGGCGGCGGCACATGATCTGGGCATTGCATTGACACACCGTGCCCATGCCCACGGTGTACTCATGATCACGGGCCACGCGTCGCCCAATCCATCCACCCAACGCATGCCCGCTATCGATTGGTCTTTGATCGCTCGCACGGCACATGAATGCCGCTTGACGCTGGTGGTTTATATGGGCGTACAAACGGCAGCCCATTTACAACAAGCCTTGCTCGCTGGCTTACCTGCGGACACACCTGTGGCGGTGGTTGAAAACGCCAGCCTGCCCTCACAAAGACATGCCACCAGCCAACTCGATCGCTTGAGCGGTTTGTTTGAACGCGAACAGCTTGCCAGCCCTGCTGTCATCATCGTGGGTGACGTACTTCAGGGCCTGCAAAAACTGAATCAGGCTGACGCACCCCATTCGGCCTTGCAAGCCTGATCAGGCGGTGTCTTCTGCGCTCGGGGGATAATCTGTGTTTTCGCAAGCTTATTGAGGCGACACATGGACGCAGAACGCATCAACACCATTGGTAATTTATTGATCGACTTGGGTGCTCGCACCCTCGATCTACGGGGGTATCTTTGACTACGATGCCAAAGCAGAACGACTGAGAACCGTCAATGCATCGCTGGAAGACCCGGCGGTGTGGAATGACCCCAAAAAAGCGCAGGAACTGGGCAAAGAAAAAAAATCGCTGGACGACATCGTCTTGGCGCTTGGCCGCCTGACGCAAGAAATCGAAGACAACACCGAGCTGTTTGAAATGAGCCGCGCCGACAGCGATGAAGCGGGCCTGATCACCATTGAAGAAGACACCCAGCGGATTCAAACTGAAATTGAAAAGCTGGAATTTCGCCGCATGTTCAACAACCCGGCTGATCCACTGAATGCTTTTCTGGACATACAGGCCGGTGCAGGTGGCACAGAGGCCTGCGACTGGGCCAGCATGTTGTTGCGCCAATATTTGAAATACGCAGAACGCAAAGGCTTTAAAGCCACGCTGGAAGACGAGTCGGCCGGCGATGTCGCAGGCATCAAAGGCGCCACCTTGAAGATCGAAGGTGAATACGCCTTTGGTTTGCTGCGCACCGAAACTGGCGTTCATCGCTTGGTTCGCAAGTCGCCATTCGATTCAGCCGGTGGGCGGCACACCAGCTTCGCCAGCATCTTTGTTTATCCTGAAATCGATGATTCCATAGAAATCGATATCAACCCTGCCGATGTACGCACCGACACCTTCCGCGCCAGCGGTGCAGGCGGACAGCACATCAATAAAACCGATTCGGCGGTACGCCTGACACATATTCCCACCGGCATCGTCGTGCAATGCCAAGACGGTCGCAGCCAGCACAGCAACCGAGATGTCGCCTGGAAACGCTTGCGCTCGCGCCTGTACGATTTTGAAATGCGCAAACGCATGGAAGCACAACAAAAGCTGGAAGACACCAAAACCGATGTGGGCTGGGGCCACCAAATACGCAGCTATGTGCTGGACCAAAGCCGCATCAAAGATTTGCGTACCAATGTTGAAATCAGCAACACCCAGAAAGTACTGGACGGCGATCTGGACACTTTCATCGAAGCCTCGCTCAAACAAGGTGTTTGAGTAGCCAAGCCATCGTTAACGGAGAATTTCCCCATGTTTCGTGAAGGGCAAGCCGTGATCACACGGCGCGAAGACTACCAGGCCCCCGGTTTCTGGATCGACAACGTCGATCTGGTGTTTGACCTAGACCCTCTCAAAACCCGTGTCCTCAACACGATGCTGGTGCGACGCAACCCTAACGTTGCCGCACTGCCTTTGCGACTGGATGGCGAAGACCTCAACCTTTCCCGCGTACTGGTCAACGGACAAGGCACGTCGTTCAAAATGGACGGCGAGCAATTGGTGTTGGAAAACTTGCCCGAAGGCGACGAGCCTTTCAAGTTGGAAATTTTCACCACCTGCAATCCGTCCAAAAACACCCAACTCAGTGGCTTGTACATCAGCCAAGATTCCTTCTTCACACAATGCGAAGCGCAGGGCTTCAGACGCATCAGTTATTTTCTTGACCGGCCCGATGTGATGTCTGTTTACAGCGTGACACTTCGCGCTGACAAAAGAAATTACCCCGTGTTGTTGTCCAACGGCAATTTGGTGGCGCAAGGGGACTTGGAGGACGGCCGGCATTTTGCGAAATGGTTTGACCCGCACCACAAACCCAGTTACTTGTTTGCGTTGGTGGCCGGCAAGCTGGTTTGCCGTGAACAACGCATCACCGCCCGCAATGGCAAAGAGCATCTGCTGCAAATTTATGTGCGCTCAGGTGACTTGGACAAAACCGACCATGCCATGCAATCCTTGATGGCCAGTATCGCTTGGGACGAAGCACGCTTTGGCTTGGGTCTGGATTTGGAACGGTTCATGGTCGTCGCGACCTCCGACTTCAACATGG
>SXWY01000043.1 GCA_005789825.1 Burkholderiales bacterium
ATTATTGTTGCTGGTGCACGGCTTTCCGGACATTCCGCAATCTTGGTCCGCGCAAATGGACGCGCTTTCTCAAGCGGGCTACAAAGTCATCGCGCCATACTTGCCGGGCTATTTGCCTTCTCGTGTGGCTGACAACGCTTACTTTGACAAAGCCAGTTTGGTGCATGGCATCGCCGGTTTGATGGAAGCCATTTCACCCGGTGAAAAGTGGCATTACATCGGCCAAGACTGGGGTGCCATCATCGGGTATGCGCTGTGCGCGGCCAGACCCGACTTGTTGCACAGCGCGGTGTTGATGGCGGTGCCGCATCCGCAGATCGTGCATAAATATTTGTTAGAGCCCAAACATATTCAGCGTTCGTTCCATTGGTGGTTTTTTCAGCAAGCGGTGTTGCCCGAGCAAGCCCTGCTGGCGAACGACATGGCGTTCATCGACTATCTGTGGCAATACTGGTCAGCGCTGGGTTTTGAAGACAGCGAACACATCGCACAGGTGAAAGACTGTTTGCGTCAACCCGGAGTGCTGCAAACCGCGATGGACTATTACCGCGCGATGTTCGACCCGGCCAAGGCCGATCCGGCTTTGCACGCACTGCGCGCGGCCATGCAACACACCATCACGGTGCCGACGCTGGCTGTGTGCGGCGCGGAAGATATGCGCGCCGAGCTCATGCGCGAGCAAGCAACTTGTTTTGGCGGGCCTTACGAATACCGCGAAGTGCCGGATGCGGGACATTTTTTACAGCGCGAACAAAGCGCGGCGGTGAATGCTTTGTTGCTGGATTGGCTTGATCGGTTTGTTTGATGCGGTTTGTCTGACGCGCTCAAATTAAGCTTGTAAATTGTCGATTGGACTGGCAATTGACAAGTTCAAATAAATCAAGCCAGTGCAGGCGGCTGAAATACACGAACCCTTGAGGCGATTTTGTCGCTCACCGTGCGCATAGCAACCCGCATGTCGTACTCGGTTTGTAAATGCATCCAAAACCTGGGCTCCATGTTGAAAAACAAGCCCAGTCTCAAAGCCGTGTCAGCCGTGATGGGACGAAGGCCATTGACCACCTCACTGATGCGACTCGGGGAAACGTCGATGTCAGCGGCTAATTGACGCGCAGATATTCCCATAGGCTTTAGAAATTCCTCCAGCAAAATTTCGCCGGGGTGGATTTCATCTAATTTTTTAGGCATTTTTACCTTTCAGTGGTATTCAACAATTTCAACTTGATCAGCAGCACCATCGCGCCAGAGAAAACAAATTCGCCACTGTTCATTGATACGCAGACTGTGTTGCCCGCGTCTGTCCCCTTTTAATGCTTCTAGTTGATTACCGGGTGGAATACGCAGGCTGTCCAATTCGGTAGCAGCATGCAATTGCAGCAGCTTTCTTCTGGCTACACGTTCAATGTTTTTGAAGCGTGGCACAGAAGTACTGTCAAACAGTGCTTCTGTAGCCTTGCAGCTGAACGAATTGATCACTGCCAGATAATATTCTGTATGAAAGATTCTGTCAAACAGAATGGTCAGCAACTGTCTGAATAACTACTGCCTGGCTTGCGCAGATCTTTCATACAAGGGCATGACCTTGGGAAGGTTGTTTTCAATCTCTTTGATGCGGGTGCTGCCCGACGGGTGGGTGCTCAGCCACTGCGGCGGCGCACCCTTGTTGGCAGCGCTCATTTTTTGCCACAAGCTCACACCGGCACGCGGGTTGTAGCCGGCACGCGCGGCGAGTTCCATGCCGACCAGATCGGCTTCGGTTTCGTCTTCGCGGCTGAATTTCAGCGTCAGTAAATTCGCGCCTTGCCTGGCCACGGCGTCGGTCACGCTCGGGTCGACTTTGAAATAGGCAGACGCCAAAGCGCTGCCTATGCTGGCAATCACATTGGTGGCTTCGCTTTTTCCCATGCGCTCGCGTGCGTGTTCGCGCAAAGCGTGGGCGATTTCATGCCCCATCACCATGGCCACTTCGTCATCGGTCAGTTGCAGCTTGTCCAAAATGCCGTGATAAAAAGCGATTTTGCCGCCGGGCATGCAAAACGCATTGATTTGCGTTGAGCCGATCAGGTTGATCTCCCATTTCCACTCGCGGGCACGTGGGTTCCATTCGTAGCTGAAAGGAATGATTTTTTGCGCGATGGCGCGCAAACGAATCACCTCGGGATGATCGTCTGGCGCGAGCGCATTTTTGTCTTTGGCCTGCTTGAGCATTTGGGCGTATTGTTGGTTGGCAGAGCCTTCTACCTGCGCGGCGGGGACCAGTTTGGTGAAGCCCGAGGTTTTGCCAACCTCAACGCCATCGCGCGCAAATAAGGCGGTGGCAGAAAAGCCAAAGGCGCAACCTGCGCAACGGTGGACAAATTGACGTTTGGTGAGCATAAGAATGAAGTAGGTGCGTGAACCTCACAATACAAGGTATGAACGATACACCAACTGAAAAAATGACGTCTTTGCGTTGGCGGGATTCACTGTTGATTTACCTGAGTCCTTCTAGTCTGCGCATGCTGACGCTGGGATTTGCCGCGGGTTTGCCCTTGTTGCTGGTACTGGGCACGCTCAGCTTTCGGCTGCGCGAGGCCGGCATAGACCGCGCCATGATTGGTTTTTTAAGCTGGGTCGGCTTGGCTTATGGCTTCAAGTGGGCTTGGGCGCCGCTGGTGGACCGATTGCCCATTCCATGGTTCGGGGTCTGGCTGGGCCGCCGCCGCAGTTGGTTGCTGCTGTCGCAGGCTTGTGTGATCGCCGGTTTGCTCGGCATGGCCATGAGCAACCCGCAAGTCTCGTTGACACCCTTGGTGGGTTTTGCGCTGCTCACCGCATTCGGCTCGGCCACGCAAGACATTGCGCTGGATGCTTTTCGCATCGAGTCGGCGCAAGCGCGTTTGCAAGCGGTGCTGGCGGCCAGCTACCAAACCGGTTATCGCCTGGCCATGATTTGGGCGGGCGCCGGCGTGTTTTGGATCGCCGCCAAAGCCGAAACCGTCGGTCTTCCTGTCGGCACTTACCAAGACCACGCATGGGCCGTGGCGTATGTGGCAATGGCGGTGTCGATGGCGGTTGGCATGGTGACCGTGTTGTTTTCCAAAGAACCAGCGCATGTGGACTTACCGCCTGCGCACAGTTTGCGCGAATGGCTGAGCGTGGCGGTGATTGAGCCGTTTGCGGAATTCATCAAGCGCTACCGCTGGCATGCGGTGTTGCTGCTGGCCTTGATCGGCACCTACCGCATCAGCGACATTGTCATGGGCATCATGGCCAATCCGTTTTATGTGGACATGGGCTACACCAAAGAAGAAGTGGCGACGGTCACCAAACTGTATGGCGTGGTGATGACGCTGGTGGGCGCGTTTATCGGCGGCGTCATGGTGTTGCGCTGGGGCGTGATGAAGGTGCTGATGATCGGCGCGGTGCTGAGTGCCGCCACCAATTTGCTGTTTGCCTGGCTGGCCATGCACGGCCATGATGTGTATGGCTTGATTGCCGTGGTGTCGGCGGACAACTTGGGCAGCGGCATTGCGTCTGCCGCATTCATTGCCTATTTGTCTTCTTTGACCAATGTGCAGTACTCGGCCACACAATACGCCTTGTTCAGTTCATTGATGTTGCTCGCGCCCAAGTTTTTGGCCGGGTTTTCTGGGCTGGCCGTTGACGCTGCCGGTTACGCTTGGTTTTTCACGGGCACGGCCTTGCTGGGCGTGCCGGTGCTGTGGCTGGTCTGGTTGGCCAGCCGTTTTCATGTTGCAGGAGATTCCCCACGATGAGCACCACACGCCCCACCCCCACCGCTTTTTCTCGCACGGCCGACGTGTGCGCCCGTGGCACACCACGTTTGCGCCATGTGCCATGGCTTGCCAGCGTGGTGTTGCTGCACAGCAGCCTGTCTTGGTCACAGGCTTTGCCGGTGGCCAACCCCGAGTCGGTGGGCATGTCCTCGCCGCGTTTGGAAAAAATCAGCCAAGCCATGCAAACCGAGATCGACAGCCAGCGTTTGCCCGGTGCGGTGGTGATGGTGGCGCGCAAAGGCAAATTGGTCTACAGCAAAGCCTTTGGCAGTTTGCACAACGACAGCGCGACACCTGCCAGCACCGATGCCTTGTTTCGCATTTATTCCATGACCAAACCCATGGTGTCGGTGGCATTGATGATGCTGGTCGAAGACGGAAAGGTACAGCTCACCGACCCGGTGTCCAAATACCTGCCGTCGTTCAAAAACCCCATGGTGAGTGTCGCCACCCACGACCCGCTCTACAACGGCGTGAGTTTCAAACGGGTGCCTGCGATCAAAGAACCCACGCTCCAAGATTTGCTGCGTCACACCGCTGGCTTGGCCTATGGCGAATTGACCAAAAACACCTTGGTCAAACAAGCCTACACCGACGCGGGCGTCTACAGCACCGCGCGTGACTTTGATGCCCGCAACCTCAGCGGCGCGGAGATGGCCGAACGACTTGGCAAAGCCCCGTTGGCACAACAGCCCGGCACGGTGTGGGAATACAGCCTGTCCGTGGATGTGCAAGGCCGCGTGATCGAAGCGGTCACCGGTCAACGCTTGAACGATTTCATGCAACAGCGTTTGTTCAAACCGCTCAAAATGAACGACACCGGGTTTGATGTGCCTGCGGCCAAGGCGGCGCGGTTGGCACACGCTTTTGCAATCGATCCGCTGACCCAATTGCCCAACAAGCTGATCGACGTGAGCCAAACCCCGGGCAACGACTCCGGCGGTGCGGGCGGCGTGAGCACCGCGCCAGACTATTTGCGTTTTTGTCAGGCGATGTTGAACGGGGGCCAATTGGATGGCGCACGAATTTTGTCGCGCTCGACCGTGCAATGGATGACGGCAGACCACTTGGGCAGCAGCATCGCCACGCCGATCAGCCCTGGACAATTGCTGTTGGGCTCGCCTGGCTACACCTTTGGCCTGGGCTTTTTGGTGCGCCAAGCCGACGGTATTGCGCCGGTGCACGGCAGTGCCGGTGAATTCATGTGGGCCGGTTATGCGGGCACGTATTTTTGGGCCGACCCCAAAGAGCAAATTTGTGCGGTCTACATGACACAAGCCCCCAGCCCATTGCGCGCCCATTACCGCCGCATGCTCAAAGCATTGGTGGCGCAAGCGTTGGTGGACTGATCATGCCTCTCTGATTTTTCTGTGCATGCATACCCGCTTTAGCAAACACTTTGGTTTGAATACGCCTATTGCGCTTGCGCCCATGGCACTGGCCAGCGGCGGCGCACTCGCAGCCGCTTGTGCACGTGCAGGTGCACTGGGTCTGCTGGGCGGCGGTTACGGCGAATTAAGTTGGCTGCAAACCCAGCACGCACTGGCTATGTCTTTGTTGCATGGCGACTCCTCCGCTTTGCAACGACTGGGCTGCGGCTTCATCACGTGGAAGCTGGATGAAGACGCCAGTGCATTGGACTGGTTGTTGGACCAACCGCACACACCGGCTGCGTTGATGCTGTCATTCGGTGACCCGCGCCCTTACGCGGCCCGTATTGCCAAACGCGGTGTGCCTTTGATTTGCCAGATTCAAAGACTTGAGCAATTGCCTGTGTGTAGAGAGGCCGGTGCATCGGTCATCGTGGCACAAGGGGCTGAAGCCGGAGGACACGGCATGCACAGTTTGCAAGCCCGGGCGACCTTCAGCTTGGTGCCGGAGTTGGCCGATGCGCTGGCACAGCATTCGCCGTCTGCTATGTTGCTGGCCGCAGGTGGCATTGCCGACGGGCGGGGTCTGGCAGCGGCGCGGGTGTTGGGTGCAGACGGTGTAGTGATGGGTACGCGGCTGTGGGCCAGCGCGGAGAGTTTGGCGTCCGCCGGGGCGGTGGCGGCAGCATTGAAAGCCAACGGCGACGAGACAGCGCGGTCTGCGGTGTTCGATGTGCTGCGACGCAAGGCCTGGCCCGCTGAATTTGATTTCCGCGCTTTGCGCAACCGTTTGCACAGGCAGTGGGAGTTGCGCATGGACGCACTGCGTGCATCGCCTGAAGCCGCGCGTGCGGAGTATGACGCGGGCGTGGCCGCGCAAGATTTCGATCGCGCCCATGTGACGGTGGGTGAGGCCGTGGGTTTGATGCATGACGCGCCGTCTGCGGCGGTGTTGATGGAGCGGATCACCCGGCAGGCTGAGGCCTTGTTACGTTAATTGGGGTCAGGTTCCAATTATTCGATCTTTTCTCCGACTGCATTTATGCGGCTCGAAGGAATTAACAACTTCGATAAGCGCAATCGTTCTAAAACGGTTACATCACTTCAGGCCGACTCGGAGGGGGTGTTTTTTTCGAGCGAAAGCGCAGAAAAAAAGCACACCGGACGGGTCGGCCAAGCGTGGCTTCAAACCGCAAGCGCTGAAATGGGCATTAAACGACCGAAACCGCCACCCTGGCCGATAACGCACACATCAACTCATACCCCACCGTCCCTGCCGCATGTGCCACTTCATCAATACACAGCACTTGCCCACCAGAGGCACTGCCCCACAAAGTCACTTCAGCACCTATCGCTACCGAAGGCAGCGCAGACAGATCGACACACAACATGTCCATGCTCACCCGCCCCAGCGTGCGGGTACGCACACCGTTGACCAACACCGGCGTGCCGGTAGGCGCGTGGCGCGGATAGCCGTCGGCATAACCGCAAGCCACCACACCTGTGGCCATGTCATGCGTCGCAGTGAATGTGCTGCCATAACCCACCCTGTCACCGGCTTTGAGTTGCTGCACGCCAATGAGCTGGCTGCGCAAACTCATGGCGGCTTGCAAACCCCAGTGCGCGGCATCGTGCACACCATGGTCTGGCGAACTGCCATACAAGGCAATGCCAGGGCGTACCCAATCAGCGGTCACCGCTTCTGCGGCGCTGTGCCGCAACAGCGCCGCGCTGTTGGCCAAGCTGCGCTCGCCGGGCAGGTCGCTGCTGTATTGCTCGAACACTTGACATTGCGCGGCAATGTCTTGCTCGCCATCGGCGGTGGCGAAATGCGTCATGAGAGAAATTTCATCCACCTGGGGCAAAGCATTCAACCGTGTCCACGCCGACTTGAAGGCCTGCGGCGCAAACCCCAGCCGGTTCATGCCGCTGTTCATTTTCAAAAACACGCGCTGAGGCGTTTGGGTTTTGTGGCGGCTCAACATGTCAATTTGGGCCTCGTGGTGCACCACATGCCACAGGTCGAGCCGCGAGCACCATTCCAAATCGCGTTGTTCAAACACACCTTCGAGCAACAACAACGGACCGCGCCAACCGGCTTCGCGCAAGATCTGTGCTTCGTTCAGGTCCAACAAGGCAAAACCGTCAGCCGCGCGCAGGGCTTCGTAAACCCGGGCCAAGCCATGGCCATAGGCATTGGCTTTGACGACCGCCCAGACCCGCGCATCACCGGCGGCACGGCGCAAGCGCGACAAATTGTGTTGCAAGGCTTGGGAATGAATGACAGCATGGAGGGGACGCGGCATGGGGGCGATTGTCGCAGGGCATGGCGGCAAATAAATGGCGTGATATAACCGACCCGCATTAAGGCCTGCCTCTTGACGACACACGCCAACTTGACCTTTTCACACCGCACACCTGACAGGCCAATTCACTTATGAAACGCGGTTTTTACACCATCATGGCGGCGCAGTTTTTCAGCTCACTGGCTGACAACGCCTTGTTTGTGGCAGCGGTTGAAATGATCAAAGCCTCGGGCGGTGCCGAGTGGCAGCGCGCGGCATTGGTGCCCATGTTTGCCTTGTTTTATGTGGTGCTCGCGCCGTTTGTGGGGGCATTTGCCGATTCGCGGCCCAAGGGCGAAGTCATGTTCATCAGCAACGGCATCAAGGTGTTGGGTTGCTTGATGATGTTGTTTGGTTCGCATCCACTGCTGGCTTACGCGATTGTGGGTTTGGGCGCAGCGGCTTATTCCCCAGCCAAATACGGCATCCTCACCGAACTGTTGCCGCCTTCGCTGCTGGTCAAAGCCAATGGCTGGATCGAGGGCTTGACCATCGGCTCCATCATTTTGGGTGTGCTGATCGGTGGGCAACTGGTCGGCCCGGTGGTGGCAACCTTTCTGTTGGGCATAGACATGCCTTTGTGGGACACCGGTATTGATACACCGCCTGAAGCAGCGATTTGCGTCATCGTGTTGCTCTATGGCTTGGCCGCTTGGTTCAACACGCGGATTCCGCAAACCGGCGTGGCCATGCTGCCGCTGCGCAGCGAGACAGGCCACAGTTTGTCGGTCAACTTACTTGCCTTGGTGCCCGATTTCTGGCGTTGCAACATGCTGTTGTGGCGCGACAAGCTCGGACAAATTTCGCTCGCCACCACCACCTTGTTTTGGGGGGCGAGTGGCAACTTGCGTTACATCGTTTTGGCATGGAGCTCGGTGGCGCTGGGCTACAGCACCACCCAAGCGTCGTCGCTGGTCGGCGTGGTGGCAATTGGCACCGCCGTGGGCGCGGTGATTGCCTCTTTGCGCATGAAGCTGGTCGATGCCACGCGCTTGATGGGCTTGGGCATTGCCATGGGTCTGCTGATTTTGGTGATGAATTTCATCGACAACGTGTGGCTGGCCGCGCCATTTTTTATTTTGCTAGGAGGCTTGGGTGGGTTTTTGGTGGTGCCCATGAACGCGTTGTTACAGCATCGCGGCCACAACCTGATGGGAGCGGGTCGCTCTATCGCGGTGCAAAATTTCAACGAGCAAGCCTGTATTTTGGCGCTGGGCGGTTTGTATGCGCTGGCCACTGGATTGGGACTGAGTGCATTTGCTGCGATTGTTTGCTTTGGCTTGATCGTGGCGGGCAACATGTGGCTGATCCAACGCTGGCATCACCACAATTGCAAACACCACGCGCCCGAAGTGGCGCGCTTGATGGACATTGCCCGGCGCGACCCGGGGCACTGAGCCATGTCCATGTCTGTGCTGGGTCCGGTGCTGGGCTTGCTGGCCAATGCCTTGGTGTTTGGCTTGAGCTGGTGGCCGTTTCGCGAAATGCAGGCGCGTGGATTGCATCCGTTGTGGGCCACCGCTCTGATGTACGGCCTGTCTTTTGTGATCATCAGTCTGCTGCACCCGCAATGGTTTCGCCATTTCCGCACCCAGCCACTGCTGTGGTGGCTGTTCATCGGTTCTGGCTTGACCAATTTGGGCTTCAACTGGGCCGTCACCTTAGGCGACGTGGTTCGCGTGGTGCTGCTGTTCTACACCATGCCCGCTTGGTCGGTGCTGTTTGCTTGGTGGTTGTTGGACGAACGTCCCACGCGCATGTCGATCTTGCGGTTGTTGCTGGCACTCGCCGGTGTGGCCTTGGTCCTGAAAACACCCGACACCCCTTGGCCCATACCCAGCAGCGCGACCGATTACTTGGCATTGCTCGGTGGTGCAAGTTTTGCGCTCAACAACACCATGCTGCGCAAGCTGGCCGATTTGCCTGAAAGCGTGCGCATGGGTGCCATGTTCAGCGGCGGCACCCTCATCACGGCAGCCGCAGCGGTGGCATTGCTGCCCAGCGGACAGGTGGCTTTGCCCGCTGACATGTCGTGGTGGCCTTACGCATTGGGGCTGGCGCTGTGCTTGCTATTTTCCAACCTGAGTTTGCAATACGGGGCGGCCCGATTGGCAGCCAACACCACCGCCTTGGTCATGTTGTCGGAAATATTGTTTGCTACTGCATCGTCGGTGGCCATGGGCGTGTCGGAGCTGACTGCAAGAAAACTCTTCGGGGGTTTACTGATTGTGTTTGCGGCCGTCTTAGCGACAATGCCAACTTCACCCAAGGAGCCGCCATGAATGCCGCCACTGTTTACGATTTTGAAGCTTCCCGTATCGACGGCAGTGTGATGAAGCTGTCCGATTGCCGCGGCAAAGTGCTGCTGATCGTCAACACCGCCA
>SXWY01000044.1 GCA_005789825.1 Burkholderiales bacterium
GATGGACATGACTACCTCCTGGCAAATGTATATGGCAATTGTATATGGCAACTAGAAAGCAGTCCATTTGACGCGGTGTGTCCGTGGCAGCTCGGCTGTTAGAGCGGGTATGTCTGCCTCATGGAATAGGCGCCAGTCAGGAATATGACCGGAACCACTGGTACCGACGATTCGATCAGCGTTACATAGCTCTCGCCGTTCTTGGTGATGATTTTTTCGGCACCTGCCTTGGCCTGATCGGCCCACTCGGACAGATTGGCGCGTGCCTGCGTAAATGGCACGACATCGCTGGCAGCAAAACCCATGGACAACTCCTTAAGCATAGATGACAGAATTCTGTGCATTCTATGTCCCCACTGAGCATGGTTACTGGAGCCTGCTAGGTGAATAAGCCCGCTTGGCAAACAGGCCCATTTGTTCTTGCAAATCATGGAATGAAACGCCACGATTGCAAGATTGTTTGACCGATGTTTAACCCGCCATGAACACGGTCAACACGCCGCTGTAGCCGTACACCTGCTGGTGTGCGATTTCGCCGGCAGCCATGAAGCCGACCAGCGGCACGTCGCCCAATGCGCGGCGAATCACTTGCAGCTCTGCGTGCGGCGCTCCGAAATGCGGGCCGCCCCTGCCGGTGCAGCTGATGTAAATCGCGCCTGCAATTCGGCGTCCTTGGCGTGGCACTTGCGGAACTTGGTCTGCTGTCACCCAAGCCTCGGGTTCCATGTCTTGTGGTTCCAGGGATTCGCGGATTTCGGTGGCCATGCGCAACAAGTCGGCTTTGGCCGACGCAGCATCGCGTTTACAAAACACCAATTGCATGCCTGCGCTGACCGCATGCGCGACCGCCACACCGTGGCGCACCGGGTCCAAGCCGATGATGTGGCGCACCATGGCCGCATCATCCAAACCACCCGTGGGGCGCAACACCTCTTGGTCAGGCAGCGACAAGCCCACCAGCGTTTCGCGCACCTTGTCGACCGCCGAACGCGGGTTGTCGATCGGCACATGCAAAGCCTGCATCAATGCATACAAAGCCGGGGCATCGTCCAAGGTCAGCACCACATGGTCTTTGACAGCCGTGATCTGGTGAACTTCGCCAAACGGCAGACACCCTTGCGTGACCCGGGTCATCATGTCAATGCGGGGGCTGAACGCCACGCCACTCAAACCGCCGCTGTAAACACCTTGGTTTCGCTTGGAAGCACTGCCGGAGAAGCTGCGGGCGAACTGCACCACATCTCCCCTGCTGGACGCCAAGCCACCAAACACCGCGCCACTGTCGGTGCTGTGCGCCAAATCCACGATCAATTCGCTGAGCTCTGGTGTGTGCGAATCGGCGTGGACCAACGCAGTGTGCGCTTCAAAGCCTTGCACGATGGCTTGGCCCAACGGGGCGGTACCGCTGAACACACGAAACTCTGCCGCTGGCAAATCGCACAACATCACGCTCAATGCAGGCGTATCGATGTACTCGGTGCTGTTGCCAAAAATACCCACACCAACGGTACCGCTCCATTGTGTGACCGCTGGTAACTCTTCGGCCAAATGGTCAAACAAGGCTTGTGCATATGCAGCGAAATGGTCGGTGATGTAGACCAAGCCCAGCGAAGGCGTGGACGCAAACACATCTTGCTTCATGCAAGCGCGCAATTGCGCCAGCACCATGTCAGCAGCCATCTGCCAGTGCGGATGCGTGGCATGGCCATTCGGGAACAGTTTCATCCAGCGGTGTTTTTGCGGGGCTTGCTGCGGGTTTTGCCAGTGCTGGTGGCAGCGGTTTTGCGGGCGCCCGAGGCGCTGGCTTTTTGGGCGGCGGGCTGGTGGGTGGCTTTGTCAGAGGCGGCTGCAAACGTGCTGGGATGTTTTTGCATGTCTGCCACGGCCTGCGACGCGATGGTTTGAAACTGCTGGCCAATCGCGCCCCACCATTGCATCGGGTCTACTGTGCTGGAAGCTGCGGATGGTTTGGCCTCGGCCTGCGCCGAGCTCTGCTGCGCGGTTTTGCCGGTCATGGCCGCAGCCACATCGGCCATGCCCACATTCATGCTTTGCAAAGTGGACAAGGTCATGCGCTGCACTTCCAGCGCCTGAATGGTGGCGCTCAAGGCTTTGGCATTCTGGTCTAACCAAAACTGCACCGATTTCAAATCTTGGATGCGTTTGTCCAATTCGACGGGGTCCAAGGTGGGGGTGACCCATTGCGCCGCTGTGGGCATGGCGGCAGCGGGATTGGCCTGGGCAAATTGCTTTAAAAAATCAAAGCCAGGCAAAAAATTATCGAAATGAAAACCTGCGGGGTTTGCCATGGCATGCCTTGAATGGGTCAGTGGTTGTGGTGTGCATCGACCGGTTTGCCTGTTGCGCCGGGTGCGTTTTGTGTGGTCATCAAATGCAGTTCTTGTTGTGATTTGACGCCTTTGGCGTCTTCAAACATCAACGTGAGTTGCACATGGCTGTCCAGCGGCAATGGTTCTTTCAAACCCATCAACATCACATGGTAGCTGCCCGGCTTGAGCGACACGGTTTTGCCCGCAGGCAGTGGCAGCACTGACACACGCTTCATGCGCATGACGTCTTTTTCCATTTTCATTTCATGGATTTCCGCCACCGCCGCCGCATCCGTTTTCACGCCGACCAATCGGCTGTCGGTTTTGGCGGTCAGGTTCATGAATGCGCCCGTGGCTTTTTGGCCTTGCACGGTAGCGCGCACCCAAGCGTCGGTGATGTCGACTTGCGCACTGGCCATGCTGGCCCAAGTGGTCAACAAAGCGGCTGTCAAAAGTGGTTTGATCATGGTCGTTTCCTTCAAGGTGATTGGCGGTCTGTGATGAAGCCGATTTGCGTCATGCCCGCACGCTGGGCGGCGGCCATGGCTTGCGCCACGCGCTCATAACGCACGGCGCGGTCGCCGCGAATGTGCAGCGGGGCTTGCGGTTGTTTGGCCGCGGCTTCGGCCAGCAGGGTTGGCAATTGGGCATCGTCCACAGGTGAATCGTTCCAAAAATAACTGCCTTGCGCATCGATCGTCAAACGGATGGTCTGCGGCTTGGCGTCTTGCGGTTGGCTGCTGGCGCGTGGCAGCTCGATATTGACGGAATGCTTCATCACCGGAATGGTGATGATGAAGATGATCAACAACACCAACATGACATCGACCAGCGGCGTCATGTTGATTTCATTCATCACCTCATCGGTGTCGTCTTGGGTTCCAAAAGCCATGGTTCAAGTCCCTGTTTTCACGCGCGAGCCGGTGACCAGCAGGGCATGCAAATCGTGGGCGAAGCGGTTCATACGCCCCACGATGGTTTTGTTGGCACGTACCAAGGCGTTGTAGCCCAGCACCGCTGGTATCGCCACGGCCAAACCCAAGGCCGTCATGATCAGCGCCTCGCCTATCGGCCCGGCCACTTTGTCGATGGTGGCTTGACCCGCCATGCCAATTTGCATCAACGCATGGTAGATGCCCCACACCGTGCCAAACAATCCGACAAACGGCGAGGTAGAACCGACCGACGCCAATATGGCCAAGCCTGACTGCAGCTTGCCGACTTCATCGTCAATTGCATTTTGCAAACCACGTGTCACCCAATCGCTGGTGTCGAGTTGTTGCGACAACTCGGTCTGGGCTGCGCCTGTTTTCAAATGCGACAAGGCTTGCTGGCCCTTGGTGGCGACTTCGCGAAAGGGATTGTTCTCTTCGCTGCCCAAAGTTTTGATGGCTTCGTTGATGTTGGCACTGTGCCAAAACGCTTCAATGCGCAGCGCCTGCTTTCGAACGGACAGCAAGTTGAGGGTTTTGGCCACAATCACCAACCACGAAGCCAAGGACATGGCCAGCAGCATCAATGCCACCGCCCGAATAATGGCGTCACCCTCGATCCATACGTTGATCAGTCCATGGTCAATGTTCATCTCTGCATCCAAGTTAATTTCTTTGTTGCTCAAAAACAAATGGCACCTTCAGGGCTTTTTCCTCAGCGACACCATTTCTTTTAGCGGGTTTAAATTTCCATGTTGCCACAACATCTTGGGCAAATTTGTCTAAGCGAGGATAAGGGCTGGGCACCACGACGGTTGAACCCTTGACTTGGCCGTTTTTATCGATCTGTACTTCAAGCAAAACTTTTCCATATTCGCCCATTCGCCCACTCATGGATCGGGTGAATCTTCTGTTGAGCTGCTCAAGGTAATCTTTGCTCAAAAACTCTGGCAAGGGTGCCGCCTCTTCCACAGTGTCTGGCGCAGGCTTGGTTGGCGCAGGCGCTGGGGCAGCAGGCGCAGCCATTGGCGCAGGCGGGGCCACCGGTGCTGGTGCTGGTGCAGGAGGTGCGACAGTGGTTGGGGGCGGCGGAGAGGGTGGGGTTGGGGGCCTCGTCATTACCGCTGGGGCTGCAGGGGCGGCTTTGGGCGCAGCCAATACCTCTGGTGCAGGTGGCGCACTCGGCGGCGAGGCTGCTGGCGGCGGCGATGGCGGCGGTGTCAACGCCGGTTTGGGCGGTGCGGCTTGAAGCACGGGCGTGGGAGGCTTGGCCTCTGCGACAGGCGCTGGTGGTTCCGGTTTGGGCGGCGGTTTGACCTCGGGCGCTGGTGATTCCGGTTTAGGCGTCGGTTTGACCTCGGGCGCTGGTGGTTCCGGTTTGGGCGGTGGTTTGACCTCGGGCGGTGGTGGTGACGTGCTGACCAACATCACCGGCACCACCACCTCAGCCATGCGCTTGAGCAAGCCCTGGTGCAACGCCCACAATGCAAACACATGCAGCGCAACCACGCTGCCGACGATGGCCCAGGTTCTGGCGTTCATGTCAACCGAAATGCGGCGGCCTTTTTTCCTTGAGCGATGCCACGCCTTCGCGCACATCAGGCCCGGCAAAGCCCATGAATTCCAACGCCAGCGAGGTATCGAAAGAAGGCCCGGCCTGACGCAGCCAGTTGTTAAGCGAATATTTGGTCCAACGGATGGCGGATTGGCTGCCATGGGCCAGTTTGTCGGCAACTTCATACGCCTTGTTCAACAATTGGTCATCTTCAACGCACAAAGACACCAAGCCGATACGCTCGGCCTCTTCGCCGTTGATCGGTTCACACAACATCAAATAGTATTTGGCTTTGGCCATGCCACACAACAATGGCCAAACAATCGCCGCATGGTCACCGGCGGCCACGCCTAAACGGGTGTGGCCATCCACAATCTTGGCGCTTTTGGCGGCGATGGAAATATCGGCCAGCAAGCCAGCCACCAAGCCTGCGCCAACGGCAGGCCCATGCATGGCGCTGACAATCGGCTTGTCGCAATTGATGATGTTGTAGACCAAATCGCGCGCTTCTTTCCACACACGCGTGCGCGTGTCGAAATCATTGGCCATGTCTTGCACCAAGGCCATGTCACCGCCGCCGGAAAAGCCCATGCCTTCGCCGCGCAGCACGGCACAACGCACACTGTCGTCGTCGCCAATGTCGCGCCATATGCGGCACAAATCTTCATGGCCGCGGTGGCCTGCGGTGGGCAATTTGCCGTTGGCCGCTTTCATTTGAATATCGAGCACGCTGTCGTTGGGCCCGCGACGTGTGATGCGCAATGTGTCGTAAATGCTGTAGTCCATCTGTTTCATACAACCTCTTGGGTGAGACAAGCCTTGTCAATGAACATGCCAAGCAACATTCAAACACGCAGCGGCGAGACTTTTTGATGGATAGCGCCAAACACGCTCAGGCCGTCTTTGTCTTTCATTTCGATGCGAACCGTGTCGCCAAATTGCATGAACTCGGTCTGTGCCTTGCCATCCAAAATGGTTTCGATGGCGCGTTTCTCGGCGATACAACTGTAGCCTTTGGGCCAGTCTTTGCGGCCTTGGGTGTCCACCGCTTGGTTGCTCACCGTGCCGCTGCCAATGATGCTGCCGGCGCGCACATTGCGTGTTTTGGCCAAATGCGCCATCAATTGACCGAAATGGAACGTCATCTCGGGGCCGGCGTCACACATGCCCACGCGCTTGTCGTTCCAGTCGACCCGCATGGTCAAATGCAAACGGCCGTGTTGCCAAGCGCTGCCGAGTTCATCGGTCGTGACAGCCACCGGGCTGAATGCGGTGGCAGGTTTGCCCTGCAAGAACCCGAAGTTTTTTGCCAACTCGCCCGGGATCAAACGGCGCAATGACACATCATTGGCCAACATCACAAGCCGAATGCTTTCTAGGGCTTCGTCGGCGTTGGACTGCATAGGCACATCGCCGGTGACCACAGCCACCTCGGCTTCGAAGTCGATGCCGTGGTCGGTGCTGACGGCAATGATGTCATCGCACGGGCCCAAAAAATCATCGCTGCCCCCTTGGTACATCAGCGGGTCTTCGTAAAAATTGGCCGGTACTTCGCTGTTGCGCGAAGCGCGTACCAACTCCACGTGGTTCATGTAAGCAGAGCCGTCCGCCCATTGGTAGGCGCGTGGCAGAGGCGCCATGCACATCTTGGGGTCAAACGGGAAGGCATGCCGGGCTTTGCCTTGGTTCAGGGTTTGGTAAATGTCTTGCAGTTGGGGCGACAAAAAATTCCAGTCATCCAGAACCTGCTGCAAACGCTGGGCGATACCGCTCGCATAATGGGCACTGCTTAAATCTCTGGAAACCACCACCAGCTGTCCATCGCGGGACCCGTCTTTGTACGTCGCTAATTTCATGCAGGCATTCTATCCACCGACCCTGAAACACCGGCTTGTATTGGCGGCGTTGCTGTGTCTGGTGCTGCTCGCGCACCTGCTGGGTTTGTATGCCCTGTCCAACCAGTGGCCAAGCCAACCTGGTGCCAGCTCTCAGCTCAGCCTGCAATGGCAAGCCACGGCCCCGCCCGCAACAACCGCTGCAGCAGCCCCAGCGCAGGCAGCAACCCGCAAAACCACCCCGCCTCGGTTATCACGCAGCATGCCTGAAGCAGGTTTTTATGCACCCGGTCCCGCCCCTGAGGCCACGCCCAGCGAAACAGATCCGGTTGCGGTTTCGGAGACCCCGACTGACGACGCGCCCGTGGCACAAACCCAAGAACCTGCACCTGCACCTGCACCTGAAGCCGTAACTGCAAGCAATGCTGAACCGGTTGAGCCTGTGGCGACTCTGCCCGAACCCACCCAAGCCACGGCCCCGCCACCTACACCCACGCCGACAGAGCCCACGGTTGCATCACCCCCCCCGGCCCCTGTGGCCGCTGCCAACAGCACGGCTCCTGCATGGCTGACCCAGGCCCGTTTTGTGTGGCCGCGATCCGGTGTTTTTCAATATGACGTGGTCGGTGAAAGCAAAGGCCTGCGCTTCAATGCCAACGGCGAATTGGCATGGCAGCACGACGGTGTGAATTACCAAATGAAGCTCGACATCAGCCACATGCTGCTGGGCTCACGCACACAAACCAGTGTCGGTCAACTCGGCCCTCAAGGGCTGCAACCCAAGCGCTTTGGTGATAAAAACAAACAAGAGGTGGCTGCGCATTTCGAACGCGACAAAGGCTTGGTGGTCTTCAGCGCCAACAGCACGCCGCAGGCTTTGCAAGTGGCGGCACAAGACCGTTTGAGCCTGTTTGCACAACTCGCTGCGTTGCTGGCAGGTTCACCGGAATTGCGACAAGCCGGGCAACAACTGAATTTTCAAGTCGTGTCCGCCAAAAGCGCAGAGGTGTGGTCTTTTCAAGTGGCAAACAGCGAAACTTTGAAGCTGCCCGTGGGAACATTGACCGCATTGAAAGTCAGCCGGCTGCAGCAGCAAAACCACGACCAGACCGCTGACATGTGGCTGTCACCCGCACACGGTTATCTGCCAGTGAAAGTGCGTATCGCCCAATCTAACGGCGATGTGTTGGAGCAAAGCTTGCGCAAAGTGGTGGGGCAATGAACTCCTCGACAAGCATCTACACCCCCCTGCTGAACTGTCGATTCAGGCGACACGCTTGATGGCTTGCGCCAGCACATCCACCATGTGTTCTATTTGGGAGGTCTCCACCACGTAAGCTGGGGCCAGCACCATGTTGTCGCCAGCACTGCGCACCAACACGCCGTGTTTCAAGCACTCTAAAAACACCGCATAGCCTCGCTGACCAGCGCCTTTGTCCGAAGGGCTCAATTCCACCGCGGCGGCCAAACCCAAGGAGCGGATGCCCACCACATTCGGCAAACCACGGATGGCGGCATGCACCGTGTTGCCCAACACGGGGCCCATCTGGCCAGCGCGCTCAAACAATTTGTCGCGGGCCAACAAGCGCATGGTGGCCACTGCTGCCGCACACGCCACCGGGTGGCCTGAGTAGGTGTAGCCGTGCGAAAACTCGATCGCATGCGCGGGCGACTCGGTATGCACCACAGCCTCGTACACCGCGTCGCGGCAAATCACACCGCCCAGCGGAATAACGCCGTTGGTCACACATTTGGCAAAGTTCAACATGTCCGGCACCACACCAAAATAATCGGCGGCAAACGGCGTGCCCATGCGACCAAATCCGGTGATGACTTCATCGAATATCAACAAGATGCCGTGCTTGTCGCATATTTGTCGCAGTCGTTGCAGATAGCCCTTGGGCGGTATGTACCAGCCCGCGCTGCCCGCCACCGGTTCGACGATGATGGCCGCCACATTGGACGGGTCGTGTAAAGGCAAAAGACGGTTTTCCAGTTCGAGCAACCAGTCTTCGTCGAACACCGGCAATTCACCTTGCACATACGCATGGTTCTGCGGGTCATGGATGAATCGCAGGTGATCGACTTTGGGCAACATCGCAGCGCCAAATGCTTTGCGGTTGCCGGGAATGCCGCCCACGCTCATGCCGCCAAAACCCACGCCGTGGTAGCCGCGTTCGCGACCGATGAACACGGTGCGTTGCCCTTGTCCACGGGCGCGGTGGTAGGCCAGCGCGATCTTCAGCGAGGTGTCAGCCGCTTCTGATCCCGAGGTGCAGAAAAACACCTTGTTCAAATCGCCCGGTGCCAATTGCGCGAGCATGTGCGCCGCTTCAAAGGCGCGGTCGTTACCGAATTGGAATGCGGTGGCGTAATCCAAGGTTTGCAACTGCTGGTAGACCGCTTCATTGATTTCACGGCGGTTGTGGCCAGCCCCTACACACCACAAACTGGAAATGCCGTCGAGCACTTGTTGCCCTTCGTTGGTGGTGAAGTACATGCCACTCGCGGCTTTGAACACCCGGGGAGATTGGTGAAAGTCTCGGTTCGGTGTGAACGGCAACCAAAGGTTGTCCAGTTGCAGGGGAATGTCGCTGGCGCCCATGTGTGTCTCCTTGGCAAGGTCATGCACCTGCGGTTGGCAAGCGCTCAGGGCATTCTAGGCCGCATGCTGTCTGGCAACTGCACATGCACGGTTTCGGTGGTGGTGACCAAACCCAAAGTGAACGCATCCAACCTCGGGTATTCGGTGCATTGCCAACGCGGTGTGCCAGCGGTCGGGCAATGCAATGTGATGCGGTCTTTGGGTGGGTTGCGCGTGATTTCACGCACCAACACAAAGCCGGTGGCATCTTTCATTTCATACAGCGCGGTATGCAGCAATTGCGCGTCGTATTTGTGGCCCATGCGCTCTTTGTAAAACGCCAGCATTTCTGCGGCGCGCTCTGGCAGCATTTGACCGGTCAATGGCAAGCTGGGCCCGTGTATGCCAATCACTGTCAGGCGCGGCTCGAAACCCGTGGCATACATGCGCGCTTTGCCCGCCATGAATATCAAAGAGCAGGCAGACAAACACGGCCCCGACACCAAGGTAGTCACCGGTTGCGTGGTCAACCAACGCGCGATATTCAAACTCGCATTCAGATGCCCGCCACGCGAATTCACCAGTATCAAACGCTTGACCGGCGCGGCTTCGAATTCGGCACGCAACTTCAGGTCGTCGTTGGCAACGATGTCGCCACTGACAAACACATCGCCCTCGATACGATGTATTTGTATTGCAAGCGCTGGTAACGAAACAGACCCCAACAACACACACAAGCCTAACGCTTTGAAGCTGATGCGGGTGAAAACACAATGCAACCATTTGCATGCATTTGATGACGTGAACATGAAGACCTCCAGGCAATGACTGATGGGTCTTCATGGGCAAAACAAGTGCCATGCTGAGGGCTTAACTTTTGGATGCGCTGCATTGGCGAATGCCCCAAAAAATCACACCTAGGCATTCAGATCAGGCCATGGTTTTTTCGACAACAACGCCACTACCGGTATTGACTCGCTGTGAATTTCTTGACACTGCGTGCTGCTTGCCGCGACTGCATGCTTCAGTCGCTGAATACCTCTTGACTACGCGCTTCAAGCGTCGCGAAAAGGGCCATGCCCGGGGTTCATTCGCCTTGAAAGGCATTCGGTTTAAAGTAGCGGTATGAATGCCTTGACCTCCCCCGAAATCAGCAGCCTGCGTTCGCAAGAAATAGCATTGGCTGAACGCAGCGCACAAGTGGTGGCTGCATTGCGTCAAGTACTGCCTTCGCATGCCGTGTTGTCTTCGTCTGAAAACACCACGCCGTATGAATGCGATGGCTTGACCGCTTATCGCCAACGCCCTTTGTGCGTGGCATTGCCCGAAACCTACGAGCAAGTGCAAGCGGTGCTGCGCACCTGCCACGCCTTGCAAGTGCCAGTGGTGGCCCGCGGCGCGGGCACGGGTTTATCGGGTGGCGCCATGCCGCACACACAAGGGGTGACCTTGTCTTTGGCCAAGTTCAACCGCATTTTGAGCATGGATGCACACAGCCGAACCGCCGTGGTGCAATGCGGCGTGCGCAATCTGGCCATCAGCGAAGCCGCCGCGCCCTTGGGTTTGTATTACGCACCCGACCCTTCCAGCCAAATCGCTTGCACCATCGGTGGCAACGTGGCGGAAAACTCAGGCGGTGTGCATTGTTTGAAATACGGTTTGACCTTGCACAACGTGATGAAGGTCAAAGGCCTGACCGTAGAAGGCGAGTGGATAGAGTTTGGAGCCGATACGCTGGACGCTCCCGGTTTGGATTTGCTGCCCTTGGTGGTGGGCTCCGAAGGCATGCTGGCCATCACTTTGGAAGTGACGGTGAAGCTCACGCCCAAACCTCAGTTGGCACGTTGCATCATGGCCAGCTTTGACGATTTGCGCAAAGCCGGTGACGCAGTGGCCGCAGTGATTGCGGCTGGCATCATTCCGGCGGGTTTGGAAATGATGGACAAGCCCATGACCGCTGCTGTGGAAGATTTTGTGCATGCGGGCTACGACTTGAATGCTGAAGCGATTTTGCTGTGCGAGAGCGACGGCACCCCCGAAGAAGTGGAAGAAGAAATCGGCCGCATGAGCGCCGTGTTGCAACGTTGCGGCGCGACCGCAATTGCGGTCAGCAAAGACGAAGCCGAGCGCTTGAAATTTTGGAGCGGGCGCAAAAACGCGTTTCCCGCCAGCGGTCGCATCAGCCCCGACTACATGTGCATGGACTCGACCATTCCGCGCAAGCGCTTGGCCGACATACTGCTCGCGATTGCCGAGATGGAAAAGAAATACGGCCTGCGTTGCGCCAATGTGTTTCATGCAGGGGACGGCAATTTGCACCCGCTGATTTTGTTTGACGCCAACGACCCGGACCAGTTGCACCGCTGCGAACTCTTTGGCGCGGATATTTTGGAAACCAGTGTGGCCATGGGCGGCACCGTCACCGGTGAGCATGGTGTGGGCGTGGAAAAACTCAACTCCATGTGCGTGCAGTTTTCAGCGGCTGAAAACGAGCAAATGTTTGGCGTGAAACGCGCGTTCGACCCCAGCGGTTTGCTCAACCCCGGCAAAGTCATTCCAACGCTGCAACGCTGCGCCGAGTACGGCAAGATGCTGGTGAGGGGTGGGCAATTGAGTCACCCGGAGTTGCCGAGGTTTTAGTGGTTTGGTGCCAGGCATTGGCCGACCCATCCGGTGCGCTTTTTTTCTCCGCTTTCGCTCGAAAAAAACGCCCCCGCCGAGTCGTCCAGTCGTGATGTGCTTTTAGTCCAGACGATTTCGGTTTCTTTGCTTTAGTTTTGTGAAATCACTGAGACGCAGTTGGAGAAATACTGCGAGCAGATAAACGATGCGACGACCGGTCCGCCTTGGCATGAATACCTTGCTTTGCTATGGCACTGAATTCGACGAGCTATCCATCCATAAACACCTGAAGATCAAGCAACCGATATATCTCCGGGCTGATTTGCAGACCGCACGCCATAAGCCTTCATCGCAGATGCGATTTGTCCCGCTTCTGTTGTACTGTCAGGATAGAAGCGGTAGCTGGGTGCCACGATTCTTTGGGCTTGTTCAACCCGAACCAGCACCACACCTTGTATCTTGAATTTTTCTCCTGCCAATGCATTCAGTGGCTGCGCATATTTTTGAAACGCCGCATCACTTGCACCCACATACTGGGCATGGCCCACTAATTTCCAACCTTTTTGGACAAAGACATCAATCATGCTGACGCATACCTTGGGGTTGTGTTGAATATTTCGAATACTTTGAGGCGAGGCAATA
>SXWY01000045.1 GCA_005789825.1 Burkholderiales bacterium
CTAAGCTACACCCCGAATGCGGCAGATATTTTATCTGGGCAACCCCAGCAACTTGCGGTGTATCTGGCGCGTGTAGTTAAAACGTTGCTAAGATTTCAGAATTGTTGGGTTTTGTCGGTTCACCATTTTTCATTCGGGTGGGTTTTCATGCAGTACATCATCAAAAACATCGCCTTGTGTGTCATGGGCTTTGCGGCCTTCCATGTGTTGGCAGGTGACATGGCCGAATGCGCCAAAATAGAAAACAAAGACAAACGCCATTACTGCATGGCCAGTTATGCCGCCAGCGGTACGTATTGCGACATGATCAAAAGCTATGAAATGCGCCGGGATTGCATGTCCAAGGTGGTGCAAAAACAGCGCGAACTCAGCTACAAGATCGTCAAAAAAACCAAGCCGCCTGAAGAAGAGGCGAAGTGATGTTTAGCTTTGCCGGTTGAGCAATTGTTCGGCGAGTTCTTCCAGCGCGGATTTATACAAACTCGTTGGTAAAACGCCCAAGGCGTCGAGCGCCGACTGGGCTTGTGCACCTGCCGCCTCTCGCGTGGCCTGCATCGCACCAGTGTTGCGAACAATCGTGGCTATGTCCTGCAAAGCTTGCTCATCACCTTGCTCAATCGCATGCTTGATCAGCGCGCATTCCTCTGGAGTGCCACGCTGCATAGCAAATATCAACGGCAAGGTGGCTTTGCCTTCGCGCAAATCATCACCGAGGTTTTTGCCCATCAAAGCCGCGTCGCCGTCGTAATCCAGCACATCGTCAATCACCTGAAAAGCAGTGCCAAGCGCTTGGCCATAAGCGGCACATGCTTGTTCAATGCGCGGGTGGCTGCCGGTCAAGACAGCAGGCAGACGCGTACTGGCTTCAAACAATTTGGCGGTTTTGCTTCGAATCACGCTCAGGTAGCCGTCTTCATCGAGCGAGGCATCGTGCATGTTCATCAACTGCATGACTTCGCCTTCAGCGATCACGTTGGTGGCTTCGGCCACGATGTCCAAGATACGCATGTTTTGGCATTCCACCATCATTTGAAATGCCCGCGAATACAAGAAGTCGCCGACCAACACACTGGCTGGGTTGCCAAACAATGCGTTGGCGGTGGGTTTGCTGCGACGCAACTTGGAGTCGTCCACCACATCGTCGTGCAGCAACGTGGCGGTATGAATGAATTCGATCACCGCGGCCAGTTTGTGGTGATCGCGACCTTCGTATCCCAAGGCACCAGCCATGAGCAATAAAAGCACCGGCCGCAAACGCTTGCCCCCTGCCTGGATGATGTGCTGAGACACTTGGCCCACCAAAGGCACGCGGGAGGACAGGCGCTGGGAAATAATGCGGTCCACCTCAAGCATGTCCTGCCGGATCAGGCCGGTGGCGGCCGTTTGGGGAGGGGAAACGGAGGCGCTCAAGGTGTTGTTCTCATAGGGAACCAAATTATAGGCACCCACTGCCTTGGGCAGGTTGGAATGCGACACAAACCCTTTTTACATGCTAAAATATTCGGCTCTGCTGAAATCCGTTGGCAGAGCAAATGAAGAGTCTATCTTTCAGAGGTTCGTATGTACGCAGTCATAAAAACCGGTGGCAAGCAGTATCGCGTGTCGGCCGGCGAAAAAATCAAAGTAGAACAGATCGCTGCGGACGTTGGCCAGGAAATCGTGATTGACCAGGTTTTGGCTGTCGGCAACGGCGCGGAAATCAAGGTCGGCACACCCCTGGTGTCCGGTGCATCCGTCAAGGCCATGGTCGTCGCCCATGGCAAACACGACAAGGTTCGCATTTTCAAAATGCGCCGTCGCAAGCACTACCAAAAACGCCAAGGCCATCGCCAGCAATTCACTGAATTGCAGATCGCCTCTATCCAAGCCTAAGGAGCACTCACACCATGGCACAGAAAAAAGGCGGCGGCTCTACGCGCAACGGTCGTGACTCCAACCCCAAGATGTTGGGCGTCAAGGCTTTCGGAGGTGAACACATCACAGCAGGTGCCATCATCGTGCGCCAACGTGGTACCAAGTTTCATCCTGGGACCAATGTCGGCATCGGCAAAGACCACACCTTGTTCGCTTTGGTAGAAGGCCACGTGTCCTTCTCCATCAAAGGCTCTCTGAACAAGCACATGGTGAATGTGATCCCTGCTTAACCGATTCACTCACCCGCAAAAGCCCCGCCAGTCGGGGCTTTTGTCTTTAAGATCGAACCATGAAATTCGTTGATGAAGCATACATAGACATTGTTGCCGGTGATGGTGGCAATGGCTGCGTGTCGTTTCGCCACGAAAAATACAAAGAATTCGGCGGCCCCAATGGCGGCGATGGCGGACGTGGCGGCCATGTGTACGCGGTGGCCGATGCCAGCCTCAATACTTTGGTGGATTACCGTTTCTCCCGCCGCCACGAAGCCAAGCGCGGTGAACACGGCATGGGCTCCGACATGTTTGGCGCAGCGGGTGACGATATCGTTTTGAAAATGCCGGTGGGCACTTTGCTGATCGATGCCGAAACCAACGATGTGCTGTATGAGTTGCTGACGCCCGGCGAGGTGATCATGATTGCCAAAGGCGGCGACGGCGGTTTTGGCAATATGCGCTTCAAAAGCTCCATCAACCGCGCGCCGCGACAAAAAACACCCGGTTGGCCAGGTGAGCGCAAAAACCTCAAGCTCGAACTCAAAGTGCTGGCCGATGTCGGTTTGCTGGGCATGCCCAATGCAGGCAAGTCCACCTTGATCAGCGCCATCTCCAATGCGCGCCCCAAAATCGCCGACTACCCGTTCACCACGTTGCACCCCAATTTGGGGGTGGTACGCGTCGCCGCCGAGCAAAGTTTCGTGGTGGCAGATGTGCCCGGTCTGATTGAAGGTGCCGCCGAAGGGGCGGGTTTGGGCCACCAGTTTTTGCGCCATTTGCAAAGAACGCGATTGCTGTTGCACATGGTGGATTTGGCCCCGTTCGATGATGCGGTCGATCCGGTGGCGCAGGCCAAGGCCATTGTGCTGGAGTTGAAAAAATACGATCCCGCGCTCTACGACAAGCCGCGTTGGCTGGTACTCAACAAGTTGGACATGGTGCCCGACGCCGAGCGTGAAGCACGTGTCAAAGACTTCGTCAAACGGTTCAAATACACAGGGCCTGTTTTCCAGATTTCTGCGCTCAACCGCGAAGGCTGCGAAGGATTGGTTCGCGCCATCTACGAGCATTTGGAAAAGCAATTCAAATCCACGCAAGTCGAAGAAGCACCAGATCCGCGATTCGCCCCCTTGCCCTGACGCGATGATTTGCCATGTCTGAAGCCAACCCCTTATTGAAAGACGCGCGCCGTATCGTGGTCAAAGTCGGCTCCAGCCTGGTGACCAACGAAGGCCGCGGATTGGACGATCAAGCCATTGGCGAATGGTGTCGCCAAATCGCCGTATTGATGCGCTCGCAAGAGAAGCGAGAAATCATCATGGTGTCCAGCGGTGCGATTGCCGAAGGCATGAAGCGCTTGGGCTGGGCCACGCGCCCGCATGAAATCCACGAATTGCAAGCCGCTGCCGCCGTCGGGCAAATGGGGCTGGCACAGATGTACGAAAGCAAGTTGCGCCAGCACGGTTTGGGCAGCGCACAGGTGTTGTTGACCCATGCCGACTTGGCCGATCGAGAGCGCTATTTGAATGCCCGCTCCACCCTCAACACGTTGTTGTCGCACGGCGTGTTGCCGGTCATCAACGAAAACGACACGGTGGTCAACGACGAAATCAAATTTGGCGACAACGACACCTTGGGTGCGCTGGTGGCCAATTTGGTTGAAGCCGATGCATTGGTCATCTTGACCGACCAAGCCGGTTTGTTCACCGCCGATCCGCGCAAAGACAACAACGCCACCTTGGTTCAACAGGCGCAAGCGGGCGACCCCTCTCTGGAAGCCATGGCAGGTGGCGCAGGTTCGAGCATCGGGCGCGGTGGCATGTTGACCAAAATCTTGGCGGCCAAACGCGCTGCTGGTTCAGGTGCCAGCACCGTGATTGCTTGGGGCCGTGAACCCGACGCATTGTTGCGTTTGTGTGCGGGTGAACCTATCGGAACCTTGCTGATCGCGCCCACCCAAAAGCAGCAAGCCCGCAAGCAATGGATGGCAGACCATTTGCAATTGCGCGGCGCTATTTGGATCGATGACGGCGCTGCAGACAAACTCAGCCGCGAAGGCAAAAGCCTGTTGCCCATCGGCATGCACAGTGTGAAAGGCGAGTTTTCGCGGGGCGATGTGATCGCTATTTGTGACTTGCAAGGCCAGGAGCTGGCGCGTGGTTTGGCCAACTACGCCAGCGCCGAATGCCGCTTGCTGTGTAAAAAACCATCGTCTGAGATTGAAAAATCGCTGGGTTATGTGGCGGAACCCGAAATGGTTCACCGCGACAATTTGGTGTTGATGCGCTAGGTCTGGCGCATGCCTTGGCGCAAAAACGAACTGCGGTTTTCTTGTCGCGGCAAATAACGGGACAACTCGGTCAGTGCCATTTCATAGACACCGCGTTTGAATTCCACCACCGATTCCAGCGGTATCCAATAATCGTTCCAACGCCAAGCGTCAAATTCGGGGTGTGTGCTGGCGCGTAAATTCAAGGCGTGGTCAGGCACCACCAATTGCAGCAAATACCAAATTTGTTTTTGCCCTTTGTAGTGGCCGCGTGCATCCTTGCGGATGTAGCGGTCCGGCACTTCATAGCGCAACCAATCACGGGTTCGGGCCACGATGCGCACCTGTTCGGGTTGCAGTCCCACTTCCTCTTGCAACTCCCTGAACAAAGCTTGCTCCGGTGTTTCCCCACGGTCAATCCCGCCTTGCGGAAATTGCCAACTGTGGGTGCGGATACGCTTGCCCCAAAAAACCTGATTCTTCTGGTTGAGCAGAATGATGCCGACGTTAGGCCGAAAGCCGTCACGGTCAAGCATAATCAAACCTCAAGAATTTCAACTAAGGCCATTATGCACAGCATCGGGCCGACATCAATACACCGATAGGTTTCATCTTCCATTCACTGCCACCGAGTTGGCCTACGACTTACCCATGAAAGCTTCCCAGTTTTTAATCTCTACCCTCAAAGAGGCCCCGGCTGATGCAGAAGTCGCCAGTCACCAATTGATGATGCGCGCTGGCATGATCAAGAAATTGGGCGCAGGCATCTACACCTATATGCCCATGGGCTTGCGCGTGATCCGCAAAGTGGAGGCCATCGTTCGCGAAGAAATGAACCGCGC
>SXWY01000046.1 GCA_005789825.1 Burkholderiales bacterium
AGGCGTTTCGGTATTGGCTGAGTGAACGCCGCGGTTTGTCTGTCGCCACCGGCGACAACCGCATGGAACGCAACACGCCTGCGACGATCAAGGCTTGCGCCACATAGTAAGTGGACAACACCCACAAACCTGCATAGGGCAACGGACTGACAAACCGGTCTATGGCCAACAAGCTGTCAGACAGCATGAACACCGTCGCACCAACCGCGACCCCCAGACTACCTGCGTCTTGGCGGTGCAAGTAACGGTTCCAGGCTTGCGACGCCATGGTCGCCAACACCAGCACATACACGGCCACCGGCACGCGCATCGCTGCTGGCAAGCCATTGAAAAACAAGACCGCATACACCGCAAGCCCTGCCAGCATGCAGCACAGCAACGGCTTGAATGCCGGACGCACAGGCGCGTCTCGTGTCAGTAACCACCCATAACAAACATGTGCGCCCAAAAAAGCCACCAAGCCTGGCATGAACAAACCGGGATACAACAGCAACACATCGCCGACCCAACTCAAACCCAATGCACGCACCAACCATGTTTGTGCTTTTTCTGGCATGTCGTCGGCCCACCAAGCCACGAACATCAAGAGCAACAACGCGATCGGCTTGGCCAAGAAATACACATCGCTCCAACCGCAAGCGGCAGCCGCCGCAGACAAGGCGGCGAACTGCACATAAGCGGTTTGCAACGGGGTGACGCGGTTTTGCAGCAAGGCATTCACACCCCACAAACCTGCTGTGACCGCCAACACGCTGACGGCAGCGTCGCCCCAACGCATGCTGTCCATGTGCCACAACACATCCATGGCAGCTGCCAGCAGCAACACAAACCAACCGGTCGCCCATTGCTGCGCGGTTTTGGACGACACCGGCTCAAACGGCACATGCGTGTGCACGGAAAACTCGGGACGGGGAAACCGCTGCGCGACGTCCTCAGGGCGCCAACCGGGTCGTCGCCACCAGACGCGCCATTTATCGCTCCAACGAGATGCATGCCAACTGTCGTGCAACAAGCCGCTGTAGACCTGCCAATTGGCCCACAACGGGTCCCAACTGTTGAGCGACGCACGTGTGCCGTAAACACACGGCTCGCGTTCATCCTCTTCTTTGAAGCTGCCAAACAAACGGTCCCACACCACCCATATGCCACCGTAATTGCGGTCCACATAAACATCGTTGACCGCATGGTGGACCCGGTGGTTGGAAGGCGAACAAAACCAGCGGTCAAACCAGCCCAGTTTGCCCACGTGCTCGGTGTGCACCCAAAACTGGTAGAGCAAATCGATCAAGGCCACGATGCCAAACACCAACGGGGGCACGCCCAAGACCGCCATGGGCAAGTAAAACACCCAACCGATGGCCACCCCTGACGTGGTTTGTCGCAAAGCGGTAGACAAGTTGTAGTGCTGACTTTGGTGGTGCACCACATGGCCACCCCAAAAAAACGCCACTTCGTGGCTGGCGCGGTGATACCAGTAATAACAAAAATCGTAGAGCACCAAGGCCAAGCATGCGCCCAACACGCTCTGCCAAAAATCGGGATTGTCAAACACCGCCACCTGCTCAAACACCAGGGTGTAGATGGTGATGCGAAACACGCGGGTGAATACCGCGCTCAATTGGCTGATGATGCCCAAGCTGATGCTGTTGATGGCGTCATCCAAACGATAGGTTTGCGCCGACAGTTGCCCGCGCTTCGATAACCGCCAACCCCACCACCATTCGATCGCAATAGCCAGAAAAAACACAGGAGCAGCCAACACAATGATGAAGCCCATGCAATTTCCTGTCAGCGTCAAGGCGTTTTGGGCAGCAAGGCCCACAAACGCAGCGGTTGTTTCATGCGACCGGCCAGTTCACCCGCCGCCGCCCCAGTGCCCATGTACAAGTCGGCGCGCACCGCACCGACGATGGCATTGCCTGTGTCTTGCGCCAGTACCAAGCGCTGCAAACTTTGCGTTGGCCCGGGGGTAACCATCCACAAAGGCGTGCCATAGGACACGCTCAAAGGGTCGATGGCTACCGAACGTCCGGGCGTCAATGGCAGGCCTTGTGCGCCGCGTGGCCCGACGCTCGCATCGATGATCGGCTCTTCTTTGAAAAATACATACCGGGGGTTCACCCAAAGCAGCGCTTGTGCTTTTTGTGGGTTGCGCTGCAACCATGCTTTGATGCCAGGCCAAGAAGCGTCTTTGGTTTCGCCCTTGTCCAACAACCAGCGTCCGATGCTCTGGTAGGGTTGTTCGTTCGACGCTGCAAATGCCACACGCAGCATGCGCACCCGTCCGTCGGCTTCGGTGATTCGCAAACGTCCAGACCCTTGGATATGCAACACCATCGCGTCTATGGGGTCTGCCAACCATGCGATTTCGCGGCCATGCAATGCCGCTTGTGCCGCTTGCAGACTTTCAATGTCTTGTCGGGAGTACCACGCTTGCCCTGATTTCAAACCCGCAGGCGGTCGGTACACAGGCACGGAAAACCCATTGCCAGGGATTTTTCTGGCCTCCAACACGGGTTCGTAATAACCGGTCAACAATCCGCCGACCTGACCATCGAGCGACTCGATGCGGTGCGGTTGCAGGGTTTGCATCAACCACTGCCGTTGCTCTGGGTCACCCGCCAAGATCAAACGCTTCACATGAGGACACAAGTTGGTCCACATGCCCGAGGGGCGTTCGCAACCGCCCAACAGCACAGACCAAATTTCTGGCATGGATTCTTTGTCCCAACCCGGCAGGTCGTTCCAATCCACAGCCACAAAACGGCTGCGTTTTTCTGAGCCAAGCCCAGTGCTGGGCAACGCTGGTGCTGTGATCGCAGGCACCGTGGGTATGCTGAGCGCCACAGGCGCTTCGCTTTTGGGTGCTGCGACGGGTGCTGTCCCCGGCGCAGGCAAGGGCAGTTTGCTGGCACAGGCCACCAGCAACAAGGTCAGGCTCCAAGCGGCGAGCGATCGCCACAAACTCACCATGGGTTTAGGCGCAGAGATTACAGTCGCCACTGAACTTGGATATACACACATGCTGCTGATTTTGCTTGAAGCTTTAGGTGCTGGACTGATTTTGGTGTTGATCGTTTGGTGGACCATGTTTTCCGGCCGTCGCAAAGGCGAGCGCGACGACGCTGAATGAGTCACACGGACGCGGTGTTCAATGCAGGCATTTGCATTCTGCGTTCGCGCAATGTCTGCATGCTGAGGTCAGCCACCACGCAAGCGGCTTGTTGTGGCTGGCACGCCACCACTTGTCCCCAAGGGTCTACCCAGATCGAGTGACCCCAAGTGCGCCGGCCGTTGTCGTGTTCCCCGGCTTGTGCTGCGGCACCCAACCACACCAAGTTGTCCAAGGCGCGCGCGCGCACCAACAGCTCCCAATGCGATTGACCGGTGGTGTGGGTAAACGCGCTGGGTACCAGCACCACATGGGCGCCCATGCTGGCCAATTGCTGATAAAGCGCAGGAAAACGCACATCGAAACAAATGCTCAAACCGATGCGCCATGTGTGGCCATCGCGCGAAGGCACATCAAAGCACACAGGCGTATCACCTGCACGCTGCACACGCGCTTCGTCATAACGTTCTTTGCCATTGTCGAAATAAAACAAATGGATTTTGTCGTAGCGGGCCACGCATGCCCCCTGGGGATTGAACACCAAACAGCTGTTGGTGACATGTTGGCTGTCCCCCTGCACCGCCAATGGCATGCTGCCCGCGACCAACCACAAACCGTGTTGCGCAGCAAGCGCTGACAAACGGGTTTGTATTGGGCCATCACCCCAAGGCTCCGCGATATGCAGCTTGTCGGTGTCTTGGTGCCCCATCAAACAAAAATACTCGGGCAACACCGCCAGCTCGGCTTGCTGGCGTGCCGCCTCAGACAACAACGCAGCCACCGTGTCCAAGTTGCGTTGCACATCGGCGGCTGACACCATTTGCAACAAGGCTGCCTTCATGGTTTGGCATCCGCAGGTTTGGCTGCTGCGCCGGTTTTGCCGTCCAGAGAAGAGCCGTCTTTTTTGGTGACCTTCGGGTCTTTCCATGTGCCTTGCACCAGCAGTTCTTGGGTGTTGGATTTCATCAAGGGTTTGCGCAATACATACTGGGCCAAAAACGTGGTCAACCCCACCAACGGGTTGATCGCACTGTAGACCAGCGAGGCGGTACCCGCATTGATTTCCGGCACGATCACAACCTTCAGGTCTTGGGTTTCGTTTTTCAAATCGGCGCGCCCTTCCATCAACACGGCAGCGCTCACGCCTTTCATTTGCAAATTGTTGGTACTGGCTATGCCTTGCTGAATTGCCACATCACCACGCACAAAGTCAAACAAAAAGCCTTCGCTGAACACGTCGCTGAAATCGAGCATCAAGCGTCTGGGTAATGACTGCAAGGTCAACACGCCCAGCAATCGGGCCACACCGGGTTCGGTTTTTAAAAACTGTCCACGCTCCATGTTGACATTGAATTGACCGCTCATGGTGTTGTAGTCGGGTGAAAAAGGCGCGCCCTGCCACCCCACTTGACCCACCATGCGACCTTTGCCGTTGCGCATCGCGCCTTTGTAACCGAGTCGATTGAGCAATTCTCCCGAGTCTTGGATTTGCAAAGTGAAATCCAGTTGCGAACGCTTGGCCGCGGCTTTGGCCGCGCCACCCCATTGCCCCTTGCTTTGGAAATTGGCTTCGGGCATGGTCAAGTTGAGTTTGTTCAGCACCCATTCACGCGTGCCGCTGGTATTGGTTCTGGCAAAACCTTCAATGTCGGCACGCCCCAAAGCGATGCCGCGCAACTCCAAATTGTCGATAACGATATCGAGCGCAGGCATGTCTTTAGGTGAATCTGACATGACTGCTTCTACTTGTTCGAGTGCCGACGGTGGAATCGATAAATAGGTCAAATGCGCATTGACTTTGGCGCTCGCACCGTCCTGTGCAGGACGATAGTCGGCCGTGCCTTGGAATTCCGTGGCACGCGCTTGGACGCGCCATTGTTTGGCTTGCTTTTCAGCACTGGCCTGTAATTGGCTGTATGTGCGCGCAGCCCAAATCAGTTCCTGTGTTTGCACATCGATTTTGCTGGGCATGTATGTCGCTAGGGTGCTGCGCTGGGTGCTGCTGGACTTGGCCAAGGCTTCATCGTCCATCCAATGGTTGAGTACCGGTTGCCATTCATCCATATTGAGCACTGTTTGCTTGACCTGTAGCACCACGCTGTTGTCTGCAGGCTCTTTCCACGCACCTGTTTGGCCCACTTGAATCTGCCCACGCAGTACAGCGGGTGTGGTGCCGCTGATATCGCGCCAATAACGCACAGCCAGCACATTGCCCAAGCTGAGTTGCAACTGCTCCTGAGTGGCGCTTTGGCGGCCTGCTGCGGCGCGCAACAGATTGTTGTCGAACCGCAAAGGCAAGCTGGTGGTCGCCGGCTTGGCCAAGGGCGCGGGAAGGTCTATGGCCATGCCTTGCAAATTGCTCTGCACGGTCAGTTCGGGATGTCCCTGCCGCAAGCTGAGCGTGGCCGTGTATTGGGTACTGCCGTTCAAGCGGGCCGTCAACGGGGACAAGCCCGCAAATTCTGGCGCTTGCTGTATGGCTTGCGAGGAAATGCTGCCCTGTATGTTCACGCGGGCGGCGCCCTCTGCCAGGTTCTCATTGAAGCGCAGCGCGCCGTCCATCCTCGCTTCACCACCCAAAAAATTCACACGCACATTGTTGATGTTCATGCCTGAATGGGTGTAATAAACCATGCCTTTGGCTTTGTACAACTTGGGAACAGCTGCTTGCAGTTGTATGTCGTTGCCCGACAAATTCACCGAGCCTTGTACCCGGCTGTTGTCCAGATTGGACAAGGGCAAGGTCAAACGAAATTGGTGGTCTGCTTGGCCGTTGACACCTGCGGCATTGAACCACCGCCCCACTGATTCAGACAAGGGTGATGCATGGGTGGTCAATAGGGCGTCGCTGAGGTTGCCCTTGATTTGCGCACTGACCTCTGCCACGATGTTGTTGAGGTCAGGAATTTGCACATCCAGTTGCGTGATTTGCATGGCGGCCATGGGGCCCATCCGTGCATTGCTGGATTTCACCTGCAACTGCTGGCGGTTGAGCACCAACTCACCTTGGGCCTGTTGCACCGCTGGCCAATTTTTGGGCGCGGTTTTGGCTTCGCCCGAGGCGGTGGCCGCAGGCGCATATTGCACACCCAATTGCAGAAAAGGCGCGCGCACACTGAAGATGCCATCGTTGGTTTTATGAAAGGGGAAATGGTCGATTGGGCCTTGTATGTGTACCGTGGCCTTGTCAAACCAACCCGTGGTCAAAGCATCGCGCACATAGCGTCTGGCTGGCGCAGCCAATTCGGCGGGCAAATAACGGTGCAAACTTGTGGCCTGTAAGCGGTCCACCTGAACTTGCAAATCCAGCCGACCCAAGGGCAAAGCGTTGTCACCTTCCTCCCAACTCAGGTCAAAACTGCCCTGACCATCGGCATTCTTGACCTGGGCGTTTTGCAACTTGATTTGCCAGCGATCTTGTTTTTGGGCCCAACTGAGGACACCACTGAATTCTTTGACCGCCACCAGCGGATCCTCTAACCAATTCACCAAAGACACTTGGCCGTCTTGCATATCCCACTTGGCTTTGCCAGACAGTTCATTGGCTTCAAATTCAAGCTTGGCGTTTTTCAAACCCGGCCACCAGTCTTGCTCGGGCGTGCGGGTGGGCGACACCGGACTGGATGCGATCTGCAACAGGTCTGCTTGGCCCCGTGCTTTGAAATGAAACTCTGGTGAACCAGCATCGAACCATTGCACATCCAGGACACGCACCAGTCCCTGCGGTTTGGCAAGTGCCAGACGCGCATGGGTTGAGGCTCCCAAAGGCATTTGCGCAGCAATGCGGGACATGACATCCAGCGGAAAGTCTTCCAGGTGCAATTCGCCGGTGGCGGCCCAGGGCTCGTTGTCTTGACGCGGCTTGCGCCATGCCAAACGTGTTTTTCCGCTGGCCCAGGCTGGCCCATCGGCAGGCTTGACGCTGAATTGCTCGGTCAACATTTCGTAACCCTGCCCACCCATCCAAGACTGCAAACGCATGCGCCCGGCCAGGGCTTCGAATGCCAGTGCGTCGCCGTGTTTTTCCCATTGCAGTTGCACATTGCCGAGCCCCAGGTCCAGCGTCTGGTTGTTCCATTCGCCTTGGTCTATGTCAGCCCAGCCGCGCAACCAACCCTTGCCAGATAACAACTCCACCTTGGCCGCAGCCTTGACATAAACCGACAGCCGACTGATGTCGATGTCAGGCATTTGTGCATAAAAGCGGCCTTTCCACGTGGACACATCACTGGGACGGTTGTTAAAAAAGGGTTGGCTGAATTGCCCTTGGATTTGAAACGGTTGACCCCACGCCGCTGGCGGTGTGGCATCCAATCGCCATTGGTGGCTGCGCATGCCGTTTTGCCATTGCAAGTTGACCGCCGTCAAATCCACGGCGGGTTGCTCAAGCCATTCGTCCACCCAACGCAATCGACCCTGTTGCACCGAAATATGCGGTTGCCTCAGCAACCAATCGAGCATGTCGGAATTGTTTTGCTCTGCCAGCAAAATACCGGCCACCAACCAACGGCCTTGCGAATCACGCCGCAATTCAAGTTCAGGGGCGGTCAATTCAATCCGGTCCAAGGTCAAGCCCAGCAAAGACGTTGGAGACAAACTCACCCGCACTTGCGGCAGACGCAACACCTCTTGCTGCTGCTGGTTGCGCAACACCATGTCGGTCAAAATGAATGTGGGTACCCAACCGTCAGACGCCGATTGCAACTGACCGATGCTGACTTGCACGCCCCAAGCCTTGGATGCCATGGCCTCGATTTGTGGTTGCCAATCGAGTATTCGCGGCACAATCCACCAATGCAAAGCGGCTGTGGCCAACAGAATGAGCGCCCAACATCCAACCACCAACCACCACAACCAATGGGCCAGTCTGACATACCAACGCCAAGCGACAGTCGCTGTAGCAGGGGGCAAGGGTTGATCAGACATGCAAAATGTTTACCAAGTTTTTAATGGGGCCTGTGTGAAATTATCACCGCCAAGCGTCCGGTCTGGACAATCGCATGGGAAATAGCCTGCCATACCTTGGCGCTGCTGGCTCGCGTTTGGTCCAGCGCTTGCGTCGGCGCTACGACAAGCACCTGCATTTGCTGCCGACTGGCACACCCGATCACCCGCGATTGGCGGCCTGTTTCCAAGCGTTGCAGCCTGATTACCCTGAAGTCGCCGACCGCTTGCGGGTCTTGCGACAACTGTGTCTGGAGCGACTGGTGGTGCTCGATTGCGAAGCGCAAGCACCCTTGGCAGCCGTGACCCATGCCATGACCCGCTTGGCTGAATTCACCTTGGACATTGCGCTGCAAGAGGCGCTGACACGGGTTGCGCGGCGCCACGGTTGGCCTCGCCGAAGCGATGGTTCCGTGGCACAACTGTGGGTGGTGGGCATGGGCAAATTGGGTGCCACCGAGTTGAATGTCTCCAGCGATATCGACCTGGTCTATGTGTACGACGAAGATGGTGAAACACAGGCGGACGCGGGCGACTGTGTGCGCACAGACAACCATGTTTTTTTTGACAAGGTGGTCAAACAACTGTTTCAATTGATCGGCGAAACCACCGAACACGGCCAAGTGTTTCGCATGGATTTGGCGTTGCGTCCGAACGGTGAATCCGGCGCCAGTGTGGTGTCGCTCGCGGCATTGGAGACTTATTTCCAAGTGCAGGGCCGCGAATGGGAACGATTGGCGTGGCTCAAAGCGCGGGTGGTGGCGCCTGCCGCTTGCATGGACCAAGTACCCGCTTTGCGCGACATCGTCACGCCATTTGTGTTTCGCCGCTACCTGGACTACAACGTGATCGATGCTTTGCGCGATTTGCACCGTCAAATTCGTGCCCATGCGCAACGCCAAAGTCTGGGTCGGCCCGAACGCGAGAACGATGTGAAACTCGGTCGCGGTGGTATCCGTGAAATCGAGTTCACGGTGCAAATGTTGCAAGTGGTGCGCGGCGGGCAATTTCCCGAATTGCGCATGCGCCCAACGCTGGAAGCGCTTCCCGCCTTGGTGCAAGCGCGCTTGATGCCCGCCGATACCGCTGAATCGCTGGCACAGGCCTACGATTTTTTACGGCGCGTTGAACACCGGGTGCAATACCTGGACGACCGACAAACCCATGTGTTGCCCACCGATGAAAAGGATTGGCTTTGGATCGCCCAAAGCATGCAATTGCCAGACCGAGAGGCTTTGGTGTCGGCGTTGCAGTTTTGGCGCGACAAAGTGGCCCAAGAGTTTGAACGCTTGTTGCGACCGGTGGATACAGCGGCCTCAACCGCAACCACGGCAGTGAACCCGTCAGACTTCGACAGTTTGCTGGAACAGTTGAGCCCTGCGCTGCGCCAGCGCGTGGCCACGTGGTCCGACTCGCCGCGCATCCGGGCGCTGCGCGAAGACGCACGCCAGCGACTGTTTCAATTGGTGCAACGTACCCAAGCTTGGTTGGGTGAAGGGCGGGTCAGCGAAGCCTCGGCTTTGCGTTGGTGCGACTGGATGGAGCCGTTGCTGCGCCGCGAAACCTATTTGGCATTGTTGCTGGAGCGCCCGCCCATCCATGCCCAATTGCTCAAGTTGCTGGACGCGGGTCGCTGGACCACCAGGTATTTGATGAAGCATCCCGGCGTGATCGATGAGCTTGCCGACCCAGGCATGCTGAACGAACGGTTTGACCCGCAACTGCTGTCACGCAATTTGCAAGCCCGTCACGATGCACTGCGTGCCCATGCCGGTGACGATGAAGAAAGCTTGCTCAATTTGCTGCGACGAGCGCACCACGCTGAATTGTTTTTGACATTGGCACGCGATGTGGAAGGGCGTTTGCAGGTCGAACAAGTCGCCGACGATTTGAGCGCTTTGGCAGACTGCATGGTCGATCTCACCGCGCAATGGGTGTGGTCTCGGCTCAAACACAAACACCGCGAGACGCCCTGCTTTGGCATCGTGGGCTACGGCAAATGGGGCGGCAAAGAATTGGGCTATGGCAGCGACCTCGACATCGTGTTCATTTACCGCGATGAGCATCCGCAAGCCGCCGAGGTTTACGCGGTATTTGCCCGCAAATTGATTCAGTGGTTGACCACCAAAACCGGTGAAGGCGACATGTACGAAATCGACACCGCACTCAGGCCCAACGGCAACTCCGGCTTGCTGGTGAGCAGTATCGAAGCGTTCAGCGACTACCAATCGCAACGCGGCAGCAACACCGCTTGGTTATGGGAACACCAGGCCATGACGCGGGCGCGGTTTTGCGTCGGCGACCCGGGCTTACGCGAATCCTTTGACACGGTGCGTCGCCAAGTGTTGTGCGCACCGCGCGAACCGCATGGCTTGGCCGCTGAAATCATCGCCATGCGCCACAAACTGCGCGATGCGTATCCGGTACCCGCCAGCGCTTTCGACTTCAAACACAGCATAGGCGGCATGATGGATGCAGAGTTTGCGGTGCAGTTTTTGGTGCTGGCATTTGCAGCCACCCACGTGGGTTTGCAAGACAACATCGGCAATATCGGACTGATGCTGCATGCCGAGCAAGTCGGTCTGATACCGCCCGGCGTGGGTGAGCAAGCCGCGGGGGCCTACCGCGAACTTCGACACCGTCAACACCAAGCCCGGTTGGATGAGCAAGTCGGACGCGATGAACCCGTTGCCATGGCCGCCCACCGGGCAGCCATATCGGCTTTGTGGCATGCGGTATTTGACCGCTACACCACACCGACACAATGAACGCCAAACGTTGGCATGGGCTAACTTCTTTGCCAGAGGGGCTTTGGCCACTGTCGTGGACAATAAGGCCAAACTGACGCATGATTGAACCTATGAAAACCACTGCATACACACACGCTTTTTCTTCTTTGGCCATGGGCTTGGCGCTGACATTTGCGACTCCCGTGATCGCACAAAACAACAAAGCCACGACCGACGGCAAATGTCCCGCGGTTTTGCAACACACGGTTGACCGTTTACAAGACGAAAAACCCCAAAACCTGTGCCAATACGCTGGACAGGTGGTGTTGGTGGTCAACACCGCCAGTTTTTGTGGGTTTACCCCCCAGTACAAAGGGCTGGAAGAACTTTATGCCCGGTACAAAGGAAAGGGCTTGGTGGTGTTGGGTTTCCCCTCTAACGATTTTTCGCAAGAACCCGGCAACAACCAAAAAATTGCCGATTTTTGTGAAAACACCTACGGCGTGAAATTTCCGATGTTCAGCAAAACCACGGTGCGCGGCGACGACGCCTTGCCCTTGTTCAAGCAACTCACGCAATTGACCGACACCGCGCCCAAATGGAATTTTTACAAATACCTGATCAGCCGCGATGGCAAGCAGGTGAAAAGTTTCAACAGCACCACCGACCCATTGAACGCCAAATTTTTGGCCGAAGTCGACAAACAACTCAGCGCCAAATTGCCTTGAGATGAGTGTGCGGGTTGCGATTGTCGGCTCGGGCATTGCGGGTCTGTCTGCAGCACACCACCTGCTGGACCATGCTGAGGTCAGTCTGTTCGAGGCAGATGACCGTTTCGGCGGCCACGCCAACACCGTCAACCTGACCTTGCCCGGCCCCAACGGGCCTTGTACCTACGGCGTAGACACCGGTTTTTTGGTCTACAACGAACGCACTTATCCGGGTCTGATTTCGCTGTTTGAAAAACTCGGTATAGAAACCGCGCATTCAGACATGTCGTTTTCGGTACAAGCCCCGTGGGGCAGGTCGGGTGCCATTGAATGGAACGGCGCCGATCTCAACACCGTGTTCGCCCAACGTCGCAATCTTTGGCGTCCGCGCTTTTGGTGGCTGTTGCGCGAAATTTTGCGCTTCAACCGTTTGACCACGGCGCTGGCCAAGTCGTATGACGATGGGGCGTTGATGCAACCCTTGCAAGCTTTTCTGGACCAACACGGTTTTGGCCCCACGTTTCGCGACACCTATTTGCTGCCCATGCTGGGTTGCATTTGGAGCTGCCCAACCGCACAAATACTGGAATTTCCAGCCGCCACGATGGTGCGTTTTTGCGACAACCACGGTTTGCTACAAGTCAATAACCGCCCGCAATGGTTCACCGTCAAAGGGGGCTCGCAACACTATGTGCAAGCGGTGACATCGCGCATTGCCCACAAATTCTTGCGAACACCTGTGCAATCGGTACAGCGGGATGCACAAGGCGTGACCCTGCTGACCGAAGCTGGCCCGCATCGGTTTGACCATGTGGTGCTGGCTTGCCACGCCGACCAAGCACTGCATATGCTGGCCAATCCCAGTGGGGATGAAACATCGGTGTTGTCTGCGATTAGCTTTCAAGACAACTTGGCCGTGCTGCACACCGACACCTCGGTGATGCCAGATCGCAAATTGGCTTGGGCCGCTTGGAATTACCAACGCTTGCGCGACACCACAGACGGCAGTCGGGTGTGTTTGCACTATTGGCTCAACACCTTGCAGCCGTTGCCGTTCACGCAAGATGTGTTCGTGTCGCTCAATCCCTTGACAGACATTGACGCTTCCAAAATACAGGGTCAGTTTCATTACGCACACCCGGTGTTTGATTTGGCCGCGATTCAGGCGCAACGCCGCATGGGTGGGTTGCAAGGCCAGCAACACACCTGGTTTGCCGGCGCTTGGATGGGCTATGGTTTTCATGAAGACGGCTATAAAGCCGGGCGCGCTGCCGCACAAGCGATTTTGCAAGGCATCGTGCAACAGGAGGCCGCTTGACCGCCGCCATGCTGGATCAGCCGCGCCTGACGCCGCTGATCGGCACGGGTGAAGTGCGCCACACCCGCTACCGCCCCAGCCGGCATGCGTTCTCCTATGGCACTTGGTTTTTGATGTTGCCCATGCGCAGCATGGCGCATCACGGCAGTGGTGACCTGCCGGTCAATCGCCGTGCACTGGTGTCGTTTCACGATATCGACCATGGCGACGGCCGCAGCGCCGCGCAAGGCGGCGCATTGGCTTGGCTGGATGAATTGCTGCATGCCCAAGGCATTCACGACGCCCAAGGGGAAATTTGGCTGCATACCTATGCACGCGTGCTGGGTTATGTGTTCAAGCCCGTGAGTTTTTGGTATTGCCACCGCGCAGACGGCACGCTGGCAGCCATGGTGGCAGAGGTCAACAACACTTTTGGCGAACGCCATTGTTATGTGCTGCCTTCTCCGCGTTACGGCGTCAGCATGGCGGCAGACAAAGTGTTTTATGTTTCCCCTTTTTGCCAAGTGCAAGGCCACTACAGCTTTCGTTTCATGCGCAGCCAACGCCCCGATGCAGACCGTACCGTGGTGCGGATTGACCACGCGGACCCGCAAGGTCTGCTGATCAGCACCAGCGTATGTGGCGAATTGCAACCCTTGAACACAGCCAATTTGCGTCGCGCTTTGTGGTCACACCCGCTGCACAGTGTGGGCGTGATCGCACGCATCCATTGGCAAGCGCTGCAACTGTGGCTCAAGCGTGTACCCTTGGTCAACAAACCTTCTCCCCCTGACCTGTTCGCCACCCGTGGTGGCGATTGACATTGCATGACAGACCATGACCACCCTGCATTCACCTGAACATGTGCTGAACACCTTGGGCAAATCCGTGCCTGTGGCTGCACGTCGCGGCTTGAAACTGTTGCAATCGATTCAACACGGTGGATTGCGGCTGCAATGCCCCGATGGCAGTTGGGTGCGCTTTGGGCAAGACAGCGGCCCACAAGCCGAATTGGTGTTGCACAACTGGCAAGTCTTTGGTGCATCTTTGCGCTCGGGAGACATCGGTTTTGCAGAAACCTTCATCGCAGGCGATTGGGAAACGCCTGATCTGACCTGCTTGTTGCAATTGCTGGTGGTCAACCGCCGCCCCATGGACGACATGATTTTTGGCACATGGTGGGGACGACTCTTCTACCAATTACGCCATTGGATGCGCCGCAACAACAAGCGCAACAGTTCCAAAAATATCCATGCGCATTACGACTTGGGCAATGCGTTTTACAGCACTTGGTTGGACCCGAGCATGACCTATTCATCGGCATGGTTCGATGGCAACCACGCCCAAGATTTGCAGCAAGCACAACGCGCCAAAGTGCGTCGCGCATTGCGCATGGCTGGGGTTGAAGCCGGTTCGCGCGTACTGGAAATCGGTTGCGGCTGGGGCGGCTTGGCCGACATCGGTGCCCGCGAATTCGGCGCACACATGACAGGCATCACGCTCAGCCCGTCGCAACTGGCTTATGCCCAAGAACGGCTGCAAGACGTGAAACAGGCCACCGACTTGCGGCTACAAGACTACCGCGATACCCAAGACGGTCCTTACGACGCGGTTTGTTCCATCGAAATGATCGAAGCGGTTGGGCGTGACTATTGGCCCACTTATTTCCAAACCATCGCACGCTTGCTCAAGCCCGGTGGCCATGCCTGCATACAAAGCATTGTGATTGACGACGCGTTGTTCGACAGGTATGCGCTGGGCACCGACTTCATTCAACAATACATTTTTCCAGGCGGGTTTTTGCCCAGCAGAAAAACGTTCATGGCGCAAGCACACGCAGCGGGATTGCAAGTGACCGATGCGTTGGCGTTTGGTTTGGACTATGCCGAAACGCTCAAACGCTGGCGCGAATCGTTTGTGCAGATCGCCGACCAATTGCCCAGCATGGGCTATGACCAGCGGTTCGAGCGTACTTGGTTGTTTTACCTGTGCTACTGCGAAGCCGCGTTTTTAGAGCACAACACCGACGTGGTGCAGTTCACTTTGCGCAAACCCGTATGAGCCCACTGAAGCGCCGTGATTTGCTTTTTTTAGGGCTGCCGGCGCTGCCTTTGGCATTTGTGGCTTTGCCTTTGTATGTGATTTGGCCGCATTACTTTGCCAACCGTTTTGGCGTGTCGCTGGGCTTGATCGGCGGCTTGTTGCTGCTGGCCAGAACGCTTGATGCCCTGCTGGACCCCTTGCTTGGGCATTGGAGTGACCGCTTGTTTTTGCGCGGTAACGACACCTTGCTCAAACGTGGCTGGCTGGCCGCGAGTTTTTTATCGGTGGGTTTTGTGGTGCTGTTTTTTCCGCACTGGCTGCTCGGCCACAGTGTGACGCTCAACAGTTTGTTGCTGGTGGTGCTGGTCGCGTTGCTGGCTTGTTACCTGGGCTACAGTTTTTTACAAATCAGCCTGCAAGCATGGGGGGCGCGCTTGGGCGGCGACACCGATGTTCGCAGTCGCATCGTGGGCTGGCGCGAAGGTCTCGCACTGGCGGGCGTGATCCTCGCCTCGGTGGTGCCAGGTTGGTTGGGCATGGAGGCGTTGGTGAGCGGCTTTGTGATGCTGCTGGCTTTGTCGTTGTGGGCATGGTGGCTTGCACCCAGACCCGAAGTCGCATCGGCAGCCGACCTGCCGGCCACGCAGACGCCTTGGTGGCGCGGCCTGCGACAACCTTGGGGCCACGCAGGTTTTCGCCGTTTGTTGGGCGTGTTCATGCTCAACGGCATAGCCTCTGCGATTCCCGCCACACTGATGCTTTTCTTTGTGCAAGACCGATTGCAATTACCTGCCTCCGCACAAGCCCAATTCCTAGGCGCTTATTTCTTGGCAGCGGCTGTGTCTGTGCCGCTGTGGTTGCAGGCCATCGCGCGTTGGGGGCTGAGGCGTTGTTGGCTGGCGGGCATGTTGCTCGCGGTGGCGGTTTTCATATGGACGCTGGGTTTAGCGGCTGGCGATGACATCGGCTACACCGTGGTATGCGTGCTGTCTGGCCTGACGCTGGGCGTAGACCTGATTGCACCGGGTGCGATGCTCAACGGCATGTTGCAATCGAGCCGCCACGATGGTGCGCACAGCGGCGCGTATTTCGGTTGGTGGCAAGTGGCTACCAAGCTGAACTTGGCCTTGGCCGCTGGTGTATCTTTACCGTTGCTGCAATGGTTAGGGTATGAGAGCGGATCTCGCGATGCACCTGCCTTGTTGGCGCTCAGCTGGGCCTACGCCCTGCTGCCTTGTGTGTTGAAACTGCTGGCGGGCGTGTTACTGTGGGCCTCAGCCAAGCCCTTGCAAACCATGGAGTGATGATGCAAAGACGATTGATGCTTTCTGCCGCCGCAGCGGGTGCACTGGCTGCAAGTGGATGTGCCGGCCCGTCGGTGAACGATTACGCCAGCGAAAAACCAGTGCTCGATTTGCGCCAATATTTCAATGGCGTGGTGGATGCTTGGGGCATTTTCACTGACCGCTCAGGCAAAGTGGTCAAGCGCTTCACGGTGGTCATGCATTGCCAATGGAATGGCGACCGAGGGGTGCTGGACGAAGACTTTGTCTACAGCGATGGCAGCAAGCAAAAACGCATCTGGACATTGCAACACCTCGGCAATGGTCGCTATTCAGGACAAGCCGACGATGTCATCGGTGTTGCCGATGGTGAAACACGCGGCAATGCCTTCAATTGGCGCTACACCTTGGCATTGCCTGTGGGCAATCAGGTCTGGCAGGTGCAGTTCGACGACTGGATGTATTTGCTGGACGACAAAGTCATGCTCAACAAAGCGGCCATGTCTAAGTTCGGCATCTTTTTGGGCGAAGTCACTTTGTCATTCACCCGACGCGCTTGACACCCATGGCTTGGCTCACCCCGTTCAATAAACCCATCACCGACTGGCGCGGGCGCAGTGTCTGGTTGGTGGGCGCTTCCAGCGGCATTGGCTTGGCCTGCGCGCAAGCCTTGCATGCAGCAGGTGCGAAGGTGTGTGTGTCTGCCCGCCAAGCCGAGTTGTTGCAAGCCTTTGTAGACACCCACCCTGGTGCACTGGCTTTGCCCTTGGACGTCACCGACGCAACTTCTGTGCGCCAAGCCACCCAACAATTGCAAGCGCAGCATGGCATTGACACCGTGATTTACTGCGCGGGCTACTACAACGCGCAATCGGCCGCAGCTTACGATTTGCACAGCATGCAAACCCATATGGCGGTCAACTACAGCGGCGCGTTATTGTTGTTGGATCAGGTGCTGCCCCTGTTGCTGGCCCAAGGACACGGCCATGTGAGTTTGGTGTCCAGCGTCGCCGGTTTCAGAGGATTGCCCAAAAGCCTGGCTTATGGCCCAAGCAAAGCGGCATTGACGCATTTGGGTGAAGTGCTGTATTTGGATTTGAAACCACACGGCATTGGTGTGAGTGTGGTGCACCCCGGTTTTGTGGCCACGCCTTTGACCGCACAAAATACTTTCCACATGCCCGCGTTGATATCTCCCGAACAAGCAGCCAAAGACATGTTGCAAGGCTGGCGCGATGGCTTGTTTGATATCCATTTCCCTAAGCGCTTCACATGGTTTTTGAAGCTGCTGCGCATCTTGCCCTACCGCTGGTATTTCCCGCTGGTGCGTCAATTCACCGCCTGACACCCATGCACGCAAACACCCATGTCCCGCAAAGCCTGATCGATGAACTCGTGACGACATTTGAGCAATTGCAACCCGCTGACATTGCCCGCATGGGCGATTGGTATGACGAACATGCCCGCTTCAAAGACCCGTTCAAAGATGTGCAAGGTCTGGCTGCGGTACAAGCCATTTTTCAACACATGTTTGACACCTTAGAGCAGCCGCGTTTTGTGGTGACGAGTTGCTTGGTGCAAGGCCAAGGGTGTTTTTTGGTGTGGGATTTTTTGTTTCGGTTCAAGACCATGCAACCCGGCGTCGAGCAACGCATTCACGGCGGTTCGCATTTGGTGTTTGACTTGAACACCCAAGGCGAATGGCGCATTCAATCGCACCGCGATTATTGGGACGCGGCCGAAGAGCTGTATGAAAAGTTGCCGTGGATCGGCAGTTTGATGCGCTGGTTGAAGCGCCGGATCAACAGCTGACGCAGGATCAAGCTGGCAAGGTGTCGATGAAACTTTGCCGTTGCATCAATTTTTCTTGCAGCTTGTCCAGGTTGGAATAGTCACGCCGCCAAGCGATGTTGGGGAAACGAAAATCCAAATACCCCAAGGCACAGCCCACGGCGATATCGGCCAGGCTCAGGTGTATGCCTGCACACATGCTGTTGTCCACCAAACCCTGTGACATCGCAGCCAAGGCATCATGGACTTTGCCTAATTGGCGGTCTATCCATGCTTGACTGCGTTCTGCTTCGCTGCGACCAACCCAATGCGCTTCTAAACGTGCAGCAATGGCCGCATCGAGCAAACCATCGGCCAAGGCTTCCCACACCTTGACTTCGGTGCGTTCACGACCGCTGGGTGGAATCAGTTTGCCCACAGGCGACAAGGTGTCTAAGTATTCGACGATCACCCGCGAGTCGTACAACGCCTCGCCTGTTTCCATCAACAAACACGGCACTTTCCCCAAAGGGTTAGAAGCGACAATGCTTGTGCTGGCAGCCCAGACATCTTCTTGTACAAATTCGTATTCGAGTTTTTTTTCGGCCATCACGATGCGCACTTTGCGCACATAAGGGCTGGTTACCGCACCAATCAATTTCATGGGACTTGTGTCTGAGGAACAAGCTGTTATTTTATGGGTGAACATGCGCCATGCATGGCCCTGAAGGACTAAGCCCTAAAATCGAACTATGATTGATCACGCCATCTCTGCCCTGTCCCCTTTGGACGGGCGTTACGCGGCCAAACTGGCTCTTTTGCGACCCCTGATGAGCGAGCAAGGTTTCATGCACCGGCGGGTGCAAGTCGAAATCACTTGGCTGATCGCGCTGTCTGACAGCGGCATGACGCCTTTTCAACCCTTTAGCGCAAACGCCCGTGTGTTTTTGCGCGGCTTGGTCAGCGGTTTTTCTGCGCAAGATGCGCTGGCCATCAAAGAAATCGAAAAAACCACCAACCACGATGTGAAAGCGGTGGAGTATTGGCTCAAGGCCCAATGCCAGCAAGACACTTTGGGCGTATCGCTCAAATCTGAGTTGTCTGATGCGCTGGAGTTCATCCATTTTGCTTGCACCAGCGAAGACATCAACAACACCAGCCATGCTTTGCAACTCAAGGCCGCACGCCAACAGGTGTTGTTGCCAGGATTGCAAGCCGTGGCGGACGCATTGCGCGACATGGCCCACCGCTATGCCGATGACGCCATGCTCAGTCGCACACACGGCCAAACCGCGAGTCCCACCACGGTTGGCAAAGAAATGGCCAATGTATATATGCGAATGCAAACCGCGATGGACCGGATTGCACGCGTGCCTTTGCTCGCCAAAATGAACGGCGCCGTCGGCAACTTCAATGCACATGTGTCGGCGCGTGCCGACTTCGATTGGGAATCGTTCGCCAAACAAGTGGTTGAAGCCGCTGACAACCCTGCCGCTGGTCAACCGCTGGGATTGGGCTTGACCTTCCAACCCTACAGCATACAAATTGAGCCCCACGATTACATGGCCGAATTGTTCGACGCCGTGGCCCGCTGCAACACCATACTGATCGATTTGTCTCGCGATATTTGGGGCTATGTGTCGCTGGGCTATTTCAAGCAACGCTTGAAAGCCGGTGAAATCGGTTCATCCA
>SXWY01000047.1 GCA_005789825.1 Burkholderiales bacterium
CGATAACCGCGACAACTCTTTGGACTCGCGTTACTGGGGATTTGTGCCTGACAAAAATATCGTCGGCAAAGCCTTTTTTGTCTGGATGAATTTCTCCAACCCGTCGCGCATTGGCAGTTTCGACTGAGCATGGGCCAGGAGTCTGACGCCAAAACCCATGAGGCCTTGCAAGTTCGCTTGCAACACCGTTTTGCTGACGACAAATTACTCGTGCTGGCGCTGACACACCGCAGTGTTGGCAACCCACACAACGAGCGTCTGGAGTTTTTAGGCGATTCGGTACTCAATCTGGCGGTGTCACGCATGCTTTTTCAGGCGCTGCAACAACTGCCGGAAGGCGATTTGTCACGGGTACGCGCCAACCTGGTCAAACAAGAAACGTTGCACAAACTCGCCACCGAACTCGGCCTGAGTGGCATGGTCAGGTTAGGCGAAGGTGAAATCCGCTCTGGCGGGCAGCACCGTCCTTCTATTTTGGCTGACGCGCTGGAAGCCATCATTGGCGCCGTATTTTTAGATGCTGGCTACGAAGCCGCGCAACAGTTGGTATTGCGGTTGTTTGAGAAGGTCGATTTATCGCCCAATATGACGGTGTCTGCCAAGGACCCGAAAACCGAATTGCAAGAATGGTTACAAGCACGCCGCTGGCAGTTGCCCGTTTACCGCGTAGTGGGAACCACCGGTGCGGCGCATCAACAAACCTTTGATGTGGAATGCGAGGTGACTGAGCTCAAGCAGTCGCAACGCGGTATCGGCAGTTCCAGACGCAGTGGCGAGCAAGCCGCAGCGCTGGCCATGTTGCAATGGCTCAAGGAGCACCCGCCATGACAGACACCCTACAAACAGCCGCCGCCGAACAACGGTGTGGCACGGTGGCCATTGTGGGTAAACCCAATGTGGGTAAATCCACATTGCTCAATGCCTTGGTGGGTCAAAAAATCAGCATCACCTCGCGCAAGGCGCAAACCACACGCCACCGCATCACCGGCATACACAACGCCGGTCCAACACAGTTCATCTTTGTGGACACCCCAGGCTTTCAAACCGCCCATGCCAATGCGTTAAACCGTTCATTGAACAAAACCGTGCTCGGCGCGGTCGGCGACGTGGACCTGGTGTTGTTTGTGGTCAATGCGGGCAGCTTCACCGATGCCGACGCCCGTGTCATGGCGTTGTTGAGTCCACATATTCCTTGCATCTTGGTCGCCAACAAACTCGACAAAGTGCATGTGCGCCATGAAATTGCGCATTGGTTGCAAGAGATGCAAGAACAGCATGCGTTTGCCGAGTTGATGCCCATGTCGGCCAAGAACCCCAAAGACATACAGCGCTTGCTGGTGCAATGCGAAAAATACCTGCCTTTGCAAGCCTGGTGGTACAACGACGACGAATTGACCGACCGCAGCGAAAAGTTTTTGGTGAGCGAAATGATCCGCGAAAAATTGTTTCGTTTGACCGGCGACGAACTGCCCTATACCTCTACCGTGGTCATTGATACATTCACCGAAGAGCCTGGCAAAACCGTCTCGCGCATGGTGCGCGTGGCAGCAACCATCATTGTCGAGCGCGATGGCCACAAAGCCATGGTGATCGGCGAAGGTGGCGAGCGTTTGAAACAAATCGGAACGCTGGCGCGCCAGGAGTTGGAAAAACTCATGGACGCCAAAGTGTTTTTGGAATTGTGGGTGAAAGTGCGTTCTGGTTGGGCCGATGACGAAGCGCGGGTGCGCAGTTTTGGCTACGAATAAAAGCCCCGCCACGCGCGTGCTGGATGAACCGGCGTTCATCCTGCATCACTATGACTGGAGCGAGTCCAGTTTGATTTTGGAAGTCTTTACCCGCCACTGGGGCCGGGTGGCGTTGGTGGCCAAAGGTGCCAAACGACCGACATCGCAGCTGCGTGCGGTTTTGCTTCCATTGCAACCTATCGTCGTGAATTTTGGTGGTGATGGAGAAATACGCACGCTCAAAGCAGCTGAGTGGGCTGGCGGACATGTCATGCCCACGGGCGACGCATTGCTGTCGGGCTACTATTTGAACGAACTGGTGCTCCGGTTGTTGGCGCGTGACGATCCGCATGCCGCTTTGTTTGACACCTACCGACAGGCGGTCCAAGTGCTGGCCAGCGGTCTGGAGAACACCACGGCACCTTTGCTGCGCGCCTTTGAATTGCTGCTGTTGCGCGATATTGGTTTTTTGCCTGACCTGGGTTTGCAAACCCTGACCTTGCAACCTTTGCAAACCGATAAAAGCTATGCATTGCTCGCCGAGGCTGGTTTGCGTGCCAGCACGCAAACCCCGTTTTTGAACGGCACGCAGTGGTTGCAACTGCAGGCTGTGCTTGACGAACCCGATGCACTCACCCGACTACTGCGTATTTGCGCACAATGGAGCGGCGAAGACCGCACCGCGCTGCAAACCCAGTTACGCAACTTGTTGCACTACCATTGTGGCGTCAACAGCTTGCGCACCCGCCAAGTGATGATGGAATTACAAGCCTTATGAAAACAC
>SXWY01000048.1 GCA_005789825.1 Burkholderiales bacterium
CCGCGCCGCACCAATGCCCGACAAACCCGCGCCGATGATCAATACATCCAGCATGTCGCACCATGGGTGTTGAAAACTTGCAAGCCAGGCTGGTGCAGGGAAACAAAGAATGTTTGCTCGGCCTTCATGTGTCGGTCACTTTGCCGCGTGCCGCTTTGATTTGACCGCGCAACACCTTGCTGTTCACGCGTTGCATGCGTGCGCTGAAAGTGGGTTGGGTGGCTTTGCGCGGCTTCACGGGTTTGGCCGCCAGCGCCACCAGCTCATGCAATCTCGCCATGGCATCTGCAAGGTTGCCTTCCTGGCTGCGCTTGCTTTGCGCTTTGATGACGACCACGCCGTCAGCGGTGATACGCTGGTCTGACAGCGCCAACAATTTGTCTTTCACCTGAAGCGGCAGTGATGATGCGCGTATGTCAAAGCGCAAATGCACCGCACTCGACACTTTGTTCACATGCTGACCACCCGCGCCCTGCGCACGGATGGCGCTCCATTCCACTTCGTGGTCGGGGATGGTGAAGGCACGGACATTCATGGCCTGTAACCGTAGCAGGTTTGCGCGGGCAGCGCTAGAAGAGGCGAATAAAACACCGCTAAACTGAACATGTATGTTTAAACACACCATCCTCAGAAACTTGTAGACATGGCGCAGGATATTCGCTGGCAACAACGGTTTGACAATTACAAACGCGCGCTGACACAGTTGACGGCGGCGGTGGAATTGTCAACGCAACGCGAATTCACGCAACTTGAAAAACAAGGCGTGATTCAAGGCTTTGAATTTGTGCATGAGTTGGCGTGGAATGTGCTGAAAGACTTGTTAGAGTTTGAAGGCATACAAGGCATCGTCGGTTCGCGCGGCACGGTACGTGAAGCGTTCAAGCGCGGCCTTCTTGCAGACGGTGAGCTTTGGTTGGACATGATCGACAAACGTAACCTGACCTCGCACACTTACAACGCCGAATTGGCGCAAGACATGGTCCACACCATCGTCCATGGGTATTACCCGAGTTTTGTGGCTTTGCAGCAGCAATTGACGCAGCGTATCTGAGCCATGGCAGAGTTTGGTTTGTCTGACAAAACAAGGGAGACAGTCAGAGCCATTTTGGCGACTTGCCCAGAGCTTGAAAAAGCCATGGTCTATGGTTCCCGCGCCATGGGTAATTACCGTGCAGGATCGGATATAGACATAGCGCTGATTGGCGAAAAACTTAGCAACGACATGCTGTCTAAATTGGCTAGGTTGTTCGATGAATCGAATCTGCCTTACATGGTCGATTTATCGATCATGGAAAACATCAGTAATCCGAACTTGCGCGATCACATCGAGCGTGTTGGACAGGTGCTTTATCAGCGTGAACCCATTTGATCAAATACCCATGTCATAAGTGACGGTGATGGGCGCATGGTCAGAAAACTTTTCGTCCTTGTCAATCGCCACAGAACGCGCGGTCTTGGCCAACGCAGGCGTGGCCAAGTGGTAGTCCAGTCGCCAACCCACGTTGTTGGCATACGCTTCCCCGCGGTTGCTCCACCAGGTGTAGCAAGCGTCGGTGGTGTCGGGGTGCAGTTGGCGGTAGACATCGACCAGGCCGCCGTCGTTCAAGAGCTTGCTCATCCAAGCGCGTTCTTCGGGCAAAAAGCCGCTGTTTTTTTGGTTGCTGCGCCAGTTTTTTAAATCGATTTGTTGGTGCGCGATATTGATATCGCCACACAGTATCCATTCACGGCCTTTTTTCAGCGCCATGAGATGCGGGTAGATCACATCGAGAAAACGGAATTTGGCGTCTTGTCGTTCGGGACCTGAGGCGCCGCTGGGAAAGTAGCAGCTGATCAACGACAGCTTGCGTTGGGGCGTGTCGAACCGCAGCTCCAAATAGCGACCTTCTGCGTCAAACTCGCCGCCATCAAAACCTTGGATCACATGGCTGGGCTCGTGCCGCGTGTACATGCCCACACCGGCATAGCCTTTTTTCTCTGCGCAATGAAAGTAGCCGGACAGGCCCGCGAGCAATTCAAACTTGCCCACCAAATCGGCTTCCTGTGCTTTGACTTCTTGCACACACATACAATCCGGCGAAGTTTTTTCCAGCCAGAGTTCCAGCCCTTTGCTGCTGGCTGAACGGATACCGTTGAGGTTGAGGCTGGTGAGTTTGAACAAGGAATTCCCCTATGTCGTTGCCACCCACGCCAGACCACACGCTGGCGCAAGCGTTCATTCAATTCTCGCTGGAATCGGGGGTGCTGAAATTTGGCAGCTTCACCACCAAGGCAGGCCGCCAATCGCCGTACTTTTTCAACGCGGGTTTGTTTGACGACGGCGCCAAGCTCAGTCGCTTGGCCGGGTTTTATGCACAAGCATTGTTGCAGTCCGATTTGCAGTTCGACATGATTTTTGGCCCGGCCTACAAAGGCATACCGCTGGGGGCCGCCGTGGCTGTGGAGTTGGCGCGATTCGGGCGCAATCTGCCATTTGCCTACAACCGCAAAGAAGCCAAAGACCATGGCGAGGGTGGCAGTTTGGTGGGTGCGCCGCTCAAAGGCCGGGTGTTGATCGTTGACGATGTGATGAGCGCGGGCACGGCGGTGCGTGAATCGATCGCGCTGATCGAGAAAGCCGGGGCCACGGCCTATGGCGTGGCCGTGGCGCTGGATCGCCAGGAAATGGCCACTGAAGTCACGCCTGACGGCGGTTTGCGCGATTTGCCGCACAGCGCCGTGCAATATGTGCGTGAAACCTTGGGTCTCAAAGTCTGTGCGGTGGCGCAATTGAGCGATTTGCTCGCTTACTTGGGCACGCAAAGCGGCCACGCCATGGCGCAGCATTTGCCTGCGGTACAGGCCTACCGCGACCGTTATGGCGTGACATAAAGCAAGGGACAACCCAGCTGTTGTCAGGGGCTTTGTGCCGCTAAACTGATCAATCACCGTCAGAAGTTGGAGTACCCATGAACGCCCCCCTGCCCGAACACATTCGCCTGGCCCTGGAAACGGTTCAGCTCGACGACAAATACGCGCTGGAGCAAGGACGGGCTTTCATGAGCGGTGTGCAGGCGCTGGTGCGTTTGCCCATGTTGCAGCGTCAGCGCGACCAGCTGGCCGGTAAAAACACGGCGGGCTTTATCAGCGGCTACCGTGGCTCGCCTTTGGGCAATTACGACCAAGCCTTGTGGAGCGCCCGCAAGCATTTACAGGCGCAGCAGATCGTGTTCCAGCCGGGTGTGAATGAAGAACTCGCCGCCACAGCTTTGTGGGGCACGCAGCAGCTCGGCTTTGCGCCGCCTGGCAACAACAAATTCGACGGTGTGTTTGGCATTTGGTACGGCAAAGGCCCTGGCGTGGACCGCACGTCAGATGTGTTCAAGCACGGCAATATGGCGGGTACCACCGCATGGGGCGGCGTGCTGGCGATTGCCGGTGACGACCATGTGTCCAAGAGCAGCACCGCCGCGCACCAGAGTGACCATATTTTCAAAGCCTGCGGCCTGCCGGTGTTCTTCCCGGCGTCGGTGCAGGAAGTGCTGGATTTTGGCCTGCACGGAATCGCGCTCAGCCGCTATGCCGGCGTGTGGGCGGGCATGAAAACCATCCAGGAAATTGTCGAGTCCAGTGCCACCGTCGACATCGACCCGCAAGGTTTGCAAATCGCTGTCCCTGATTTTGAAATGCCGCCCGGTGGTGTGCATATCCGCTGGCCGGATGATCCGCTGTCGCAAGAGGCTCGCTTGTTCAACTACAAGTGGTATGCAGCCCTGGCCTACATACGCGCCAACCGGTTGAACCACACCGTGATTCGCGGTCACCAAGACCGATTCGGCTTGATGGCCAGCGGCAAGGCTTACAACGATACCCGCCAAGCCTTGCTCGATTTGGGTTTGGACGACCATACGTGCAATCGTTTGGGTATCCGTGTTCACAAGGTGGGCGTGGTGTGGCCGCTCGAGCCGCAAAGCACCCGCGAATTCGCCGATGGGTTGCAAGAGATTGTGGTGGTGGAAGAAAAGCGCCAACTCATCGAATACCAACTGAAGGAAGAGCTCTACAACTGGCCGGACGCCAAGCGCCCGAGGGTGCTGGGCAAGTTCGATCAGGTGGACGGCGACAGCGGCGGCGAATGGTCCGCACCCAACCCGATCAGCCACAGTTTGTTGCGAGCCAATGCCGATCTGACACCGGCCTTGATCGCGCAAGCCATCGCCAAGCGTTTGAAGAAAATGGGTTTGGACGCCGACACCACCGCACGCATAGACGCGCAACTCGCGGTGCTCGACGCCAAACACAACGCCATGCAGGTGCTGGAAGTCAAAGCGGACCGCCAACCTTGGTTTTGTTCAGGATGCCCGCACAACACTTCCACC
>SXWY01000049.1 GCA_005789825.1 Burkholderiales bacterium
CACGCGCAATGATGTCGCGCACGTCATACGGCTTGCGCGTGTCCACCGGAATGACGCCATAAATTTCTTGCGGGTCATACACAGGCGGACGGGCAGGGATCACGGCGGCATGCAAGGTTTTGCGGTGGTTCAAACGCGCCACCGCTTCTCGCGCCAGCGCCAACGCATGGGCGTCGTTGTCGGCCAAATGGTCGGCCACCCCAGACAAACGGGTGTGCACATCGCCACCACCCAAGTCTTCCGCGCTGACGATTTCGCCAATCGCCGCTTTGACCAAAGGCGGCCCACCCAAAAAGATGGTGCCTTGGTTTTTCACAATGATGGTTTCATCACTCATCGCAGGCACGTAGGCGCCGCCTGCGGTGCAACTGCCCATGACCACCGCGATTTGCGCAATGCCTTGCGCACTCATATTGGCTTGGTTGTAAAAAATCCGACCAAAGTGGTCGCGGTCAGGAAACACATCGTCTTGGTTGGGCAAATTGGCACCGCCCGAGTCCACCAAATAAATGCACGGCAAGCGGTTTTGCATGGCTATTTCTTGCGCACGCAAATGCTTTTTCACGGTCATCGGGTAGTAGGTGCCACCTTTGACTGTGGCGTCGTTGCAGACGATCACACAGTCGACACCACTGACCCGCCCAATGCCTGCGATCACCCCCGCCCCTGGTGCGTCGCCGTTGTACATGCCGTGCGCCGCCAATGGGCTGAACTCTAAAAATGGGGTGCCCTCGTCCAGCAGCAACGCCACCCTGTCGCGTGGCAGCAATTTACCGCGTGCCATGTGCTTGGCGCGGGCGGCCTCTCCTCCCCCTAGCGCGCTCAACGCCATTTGCACACGCAAATCATCCACCGCAGCTTGCATGGCTTGCGCATTGGCGATGAATGCCGCTGAACGGGTTGACAAGTGGGAGGTGAGAACGCTCATGCCAGACCTCAGACCAATTCCAACGCCATGGCAGTACCTTCACCGCCACCAATGCACAAAGTCGCCAGGCCTTTTTTCAATCCGCGTGCTTGCAATGCATGCAGCAAGGTAACGATGATGCGAGCACCGGAGGCACCAATCGGGTGACCCAACGCGCATGCACCGCCGTTCACGTTAACGATCTCATGCGGCACTTTGAGTTCGTGCATCAACGCCATCGGCACCACGGCAAATGCTTCGTTGACCTCCCACAGTTGCACGTCGCTGACTTTCCAACCGGCCTTGGACAGCGCCTGCTGGGTTGCACCGACCGGTGCCGTGGTGAACCATTCGGGCTCTTGCGCAAAGGTGGCATGGCTGACGATGCGTGCCAGCGGTTTGCAACCGAGTTTGGCCGCAGTGCTCTCGCGCATCATGACCAAGGCAGCCGCACCATCGTTGATGGATGAACTGGAGGCCGCGGTGATGGTGCCGTCTTTTTTGAAAGCGGGCTTGAGGCTGGTGACTTTGTCGAGCTTGACTTTGCCGGGGCCTTCGTCCAGGGTCACCACGCGTTCGCCGCTGCGGTCTTTGACGGCCACTGGCGCAATTTCCTTGCCGAATGCACCGGAGGACGAAGCGTCTTTGGCACGCTGTACGCTGGTCATGGCGAAATGGTCTTGCGCCTCGCGCGTGAATTGGTATTTGGCCGCGCAGTCTTCGCCAAAGGTGCCCATAGAGCGTCCGGCTTCATAAGCGTCTTCCAAGCCGTCAAGCATCATGTGGTCGTAAATTTTGTCGTGACCCATGCGGTATCCACCCCGGCCTTTGAGCATCAAATAAGGCGCGTTAGTCATGCTCTCCATGCCGCCTGCAACCATCACGTCTTGGGAACCGGCTTGCAAAATATCGTGGGCGAACATGGCTGCGCGCATACCCGAACCGCACATTTTGGAAAGCGTGACAGCGCCTGCGCTTTTGGGTAATCCCCCTTTAAATGCGGCTTGTCGCGCCGGGGCTTGGCCTTGGCCCGCCATCAAACAATTGCCAAACAACACCTCGGTGACTGCCTCAGGTGAAATGCCTGCGCGTGCCACAGCGGCCGCGATCGCAACGCCTCCCAAATCATGGGCGCTGAGCGATGAAAAATCGCCCTGAAAACTGCCCATCGGGGTACGGGCTGCGCTGACAATGACTATCGCATCTGACATCTTTCACTCCTTCAAAAAAACCGACTGGCTCAAGCAAGCATGGCGCGTTGCACTTCGAACCGCTTGTCCGCTTCATACGGAAACACATCGTGCACATGGCCTTGGGCAATTTTTTCTTTGTGCCCTTGCCAAAAATCCGCTTGCAACAAATCGGCATGGTGTTTCATGAACACTTCGCGCACAGCCGGATTGCCCAACAAGAACGGGCCAAATGTTTCGGGGAACACATCGCGTGGGCCGACGTGGTACCAAACTTCGCCAGACATTTCGTCTTCTTCATTGCGCGGTGGCGGTACGCGGCGGAAATTGCAATCGGTGATGTATTCGATTTCATCGTAGTCATAAAACACCACTTTGCCGTGCCGCGTGATGCCAAAGTTCTTCCACAACATATCACCCGGAAAAATATTGGCAGCAACCAGGTCTTTGATGGCGTTGCCGTATTCAATGACAGCACGTTCCATTTGTGTTTTGGCGCGCGGTTCATCCAAGCCTGTGTCAAACGCTTCTTGCAAATAGATATTCAACGGAATCATGCGCCGTTCAATGTAGGCGTGCTTGATGACAACTTCTTGTTTGCCGTTGTCAGGGCGAGCATTGATTTCAATTTGGCTCGGAGCGTATTTTTGAATTTCTTCGATCAATTCATCTTCAAAACGCTCTCGCGGAAAAGCCACATTGCTGTACTCCAAGGTGTCGGCCATGCGACCCACCCGATCGTGTTGCTTCACCAACAAATATTTGCCCTGAATTTGCTCA
>SXWY01000005.1 GCA_005789825.1 Burkholderiales bacterium
CAAAGAAGCTGCTGCCACTTTGGCTACCAAAATCCGCGCGGGCGGCGGCGGTGTGTGGGGCGCGATTCCGATGCCTGCCAACCCGCAAGTCAGCGAAGCAGAAGCCAAAAAATTGACCAGCTGGATTTTGGGTCTCAAATAATTTTTTGAGCTTTCCTAAAAAGAGCAACTGAGGTTGCTCTTTTTTTGCCTGGTGTTTGAGTGGCTCACGCCAGGCTGACTCCATTGATTGGTTAATTGGGGTCAGACACCAATTTCTGATGTGTGGTTGTTGAGCGAAGTATTCACGCCATGCCGGCTCGGTCGCCGCTCACCGCCTGCGGCAACGTTCGCGTCGGCCCGACCGTCATGTCGTCTGTCCGATCACCACTTTTTCTCCGACAGCATGCATTCGATTCAGCTAAATAAAAGCGACCACGCCAACAAAACAGCACCAAAGCCAAGCCATCTACTCAGGCCGACTCGGAGGGGGCGTTTTTTTCGAGCGAAAGCGCAGAAAAAAATCGCACCGGATGGGTCGGCCAAAGCAGAGCATTCAAACTACGTGCATGCAAACTGTTACAGATGAATCAGCCAAAGCGGGGCTTTCACACACTTTCAGACAACTGCGTCAAAATCGCTGGGTTTTCTAAAGTGGACACGTCTTGCGTGATCGCCTCGCCCTTGGCAATAGAACGCAGCAACCGACGCATGATTTTTCCCGACCGGGTCTTGGGCAAATTCTCGCCAAACCGTATGTCTTTGGGCTTGGCAATCGGCCCGATTTCCTTGCCCACATGGTCACGCAACAATTTGGCAATTTGTTTGGCTTCATCACCCGTTGGCCGAGCACGCTTTAACACCACAAACGCACAAATGGCTTCACCCGTGGTGTCGTCTGGGCGTCCCACCACCGCTGCCTCAGCAACCCATTCAGTGCAACTCACCAAAGCAGATTCGATTTCCATCGTGCCCATGCGGTGCCCAGAGACATTCAACACATCGTCAATGCGTCCGGTGATGGTGAAGTTAGCCGTTTGCGCATCGCGAATCGCACCGTCACCAGCCAAATAGTATTTGCCTTGAAAGTCATCGGGGAAATAGCTTTTCTTGAAGCGCTCTGGGTCACCCCAAATGGTGCGAATCATGGATGGCCAAGGTTTTTTGACCACCAAAATACCCGCTTGGCCGTTTGGTACATCCTTGCCCGTTTCGTCGACGATAGCCGCTTGTATACCGGGGAATGGCAAGGTGCAAGAACCCGGCACCAAATGCGTCGCACCCGGCAGCGGTGTGATCATGTGACCGCCAGTTTCAGTTTGCCAAAAAGTGTCGACGATGGGGCAACGGCTGCCGCCCACATGCTGGTGGTACCACTCCCACGCCGCTGGGTTGATGGGCTCACCCACCGAACCCAACAAACGCAAACTGCTCAAGTCATAACGCGCCGGATGAACGGCTTGGTTGCTCTCGGCTGCTTTTATCAATGAGCGGATCGCTGTCGGTGCGGTATAAAAAATACTGACTTTGTGGTCTTGGATCATTTTCCAAAACCGGCCTGCATCTGGGAAAGTGGGCACACCTTCAAACACAATTTGTGTGCCGCCCAACGCCAAGGGCCCATAGGCGATGTAGGTATGGCCCGTGACCCATCCGATATCTGCTGTGCACCAGAACACATCATCGTGTTTCAGATCGAAGGTCCATTCGGTGGTGAGCGCCGCGTGCATCAAATAACCGCCGGTGCTGTGCTGCACGCCTTTGGGTTTGCCCGTTGAACCCGAGGTATACAACAAGAACAGCGGATGCTCAGCTTCCACCCATTCAGGGGTGCATGTTGTGGGTTGTTTGTCAGCCACGTCAGACAACCACAAATCACGGCCAGCGTGCATGGTCACTTCTGCGCCAGAGCGCTTGGCGACCAACACATGCTTGACACTGTCACAACCACCCAATCCAAGGGCTTCATCCACAATCGATTTCAATGGCAGTTGCTTACCGCCGCGCAATTGGTGGTCGGCGGTGATGACCAATTTGGCACCGGTGTCTTCTATGCGGTCTCGCAAACTTTGCGCAGAGAATCCGCCGAATACCACGGAATGGGTGGCACCGATTCGGGCACACGCCTGCATGGCGGCAACGCCATCGACCGACATGGAGATGTAAATGATCACGCGGTCGCCCTTGCCCACGCCCAGAGATTTCATGGCGTTGGCTAATTGGCAAGTGCGGGAAAGCAATTGCGAATAGGTGGTGTGCGTGACCTCACCGCCATCGGCTTCAAAAATGATCGCGGTTTTGTCACCCAGCCCTCGATCGATATTGCGGTCCAAGCAGTTGTATGACGCATTCAATTTGCCGTCTTCGAACCACGTGAAGAAAGGTGCGTTGGTTGCGTTCAAGGTTTGGGTGAATGGGGTTTGCCAATGCAACAAACGTTTGGCCTGCGCCGCCCAAAAACCTTCGTAGTCTTCGTCCGCATGCTTGACCAAAGCAAGGTAGGCGTCCATGCCAGATACTGCAGCTTGTTTGGCAAAGGCAGCAGGTGGGGCATACACCGGCAGAGGGTGGTCGTGGCTCATGTCTTGTCTCCTGGTGTTGAATAGTCGCTGAGCGACTCTGGTTCGAGCGAGACTGTCGTCGATGCCTCTTACATGCCACTGACTGGCTTGATTCTTACGCCTGCGACCATTTCGTTCCCTAGAATCCAAGGTTTGTGCTGTATGTTTGCCATTTGACGAAAGCAATACCCATGTCTGAACCCCCATCTGTCCACCCACCGCGCCATACCTCTGTCTTGTCGCGTCTGATTTTTTCCAGTCGCTGGTTGCAATTGCCTTTGTACCTGGGTTTGATAGCCGCGCAAGCAGTGTATGCCGTGCATTTCTGGGTTGAGGTAGTGCATTTGCTTGAGGCTGCATTTGGCAGCCAAACTGCCTTGCAGGCGTTGGTCAGCAGCATTGGTTACAAAGCAAACCCTCCTGTGGTCAGTTTGAATGAAACCATCATCATGCTGGTGGTACTGGCTTTGATTGACGTGGTCATGATTTCTAATTTGTTGATCATGGTCATCGTTGGCGGCTATGAAACCTTTGTGTCCCGCATGTACTTGGAGGAACACCCTGACCAACCCGAGTGGTTAAGCCATGTGAATGCGTCGGTATTGAAAGTGAAATTGGCCATGGCGATCATCGGTATTTCGTCTATCCATTTGCTCAAAACATTCATCAATGCGGCCAACTACGATGAAAAAGTATTGATCTGGCAAACCATTATTCACATCGCTTTTTTGCTCAGTGCCATGGCGATTGCATACACCGACAAGTTACTGAACCAAACCCGTGCCTTGGGCGGATCGCACTGACCACCCGGCCCCAAACACCGAGACTGACATGAGCAACATCACACAAAACGACTTGATGGAATCTGTGGCCGCTGCTTTGCAGTTCATCAGCTACTACCACCCGACCGACTATATTGCGCATTTGGCCCGTGCTTACGAACGCGAGCAAAGTCCGGCGGCGAAAGACGCCATGGCACAAATCCTCACCAACAGCAAAATGAGCGCGACCGGCCACCGCCCCATTTGCCAAGACACGGGCATCGTGAATGTGTTTCTCAAAGTAGGCATGGGTGTGCGGTTTGTCGGTTTCCATGGCAGTTTGGACGACGCCATCAACGAAGGGGTTCGACGCGCTTACAACCACACCGACAACCGTTTGCGCGCCAGTGTGGTGGCCGATCCCCAGTTTGCTCGCAAGAACACCGGTGACAACACACCGGCGGTTATCTTCACCGAGTTGGTGCCTGGCGACACGCTGGAAGTCACGGTGGCTGCCAAGGGTGGTGGCAGCGAGAATAAATCCAAACTGGTGATGCTCAATCCCAGTGACAGTGTGGTCGACTGGGTGCTCAAAACCGTGCCTACCATGGGCGCGGGATGGTGCCCACCGGGCATGCTCGGCATCGGCATTGGCGGCACGGCTGAAAAAGCCATGTTGATGGCCAAGCAAAGTTTGATGGATGACTTGGACATGCATGAATTGCAAGCCAAAGCAGCCAAGCGCGAGAACCTGACCCCCACGGAAGAGCTGCGCCTAGAGCTGTATGAAAAGGTCAATGCACTGGGTATTGGTGCGCAAGGTTTGGGTGGGCTGACCACTGTGCTCGATATCAAGATACAGATGTACCCCACGCATGCCGCCAGCAAACCGGTGGCGATGATTCCCAATTGCGCAGCCACCCGCCATGCGCATTTTGTGATGGATGGCAGTGGCCCGGTTTACTTGAATCCCCCTTCGTTGGACCTGTGGCCCAGAGTGGACTGGGTACCCGATACCCAAAAAAGCCAACGCGTCGATTTGAATACCTTGACGCGCGAGCAAGTCGCCGCTTGGAAACCCGGCCAGACTTTGCTGCTCAACGGCAAGATGCTGACCGGCAGAGATGCCGCGAACAAACTCATCCAAGACTTGTTGACCAAGGGTGAGTCCCTGCCC
>SXWY01000050.1 GCA_005789825.1 Burkholderiales bacterium
GGGCAAATTTTGGATTTGTTGGACAGCTTGCAACAAAAACACGGCATGGCAATCTTGCTGATCACCCACGACTTGAACATGGCCCGGCGTTTTGTGCACCGTGTGATGGTCATGGAAAACGGCTATTTGGTTGAGCAAGGAGATGTCAACTCAGTTCTGAGTAATCCGCAACACCCATACACCCGTCGCTTGGTCGACAGCCAGCCCGAACGAAATGTGTTCGAACCGGTGGACGACGCGCCGGTTTGTTTGCAGGCTCAAGGCCTTCGTGTGGTCTATCCCGTCCCCCGAGCAGGTTGGCGTGGCTGGTTTGGACACGCAGAATTTGTGGCCTTGCATGCGGCAGACTTTCACATCCAAACCGGTCAAACGCTTGGCATCATTGGCGAATCAGGTTCTGGCAAATCGTCCCTGGCGTTGGCCGCGCTGGGCTTGTTGCCGTTCCAAGGCCAGCTGCAAATCGAAGGCCAGTCGTGGCAGAAAAACGCTTCAGCAGATTTGCCTTTGCGTCGCGCCATACAGGTGGTGTTTCAGGATCCGTTTTCCTCGTTGTCGCCGCGCATGACAGTGGAGGAAGTCGTGGGCGAAGGTTTGCTGGTGCATGCGCCCGGTCTCCATGCCCTGGACCGCCAAGTCAAGGTATTGGCGGCGCTGCAAGAAGTAGGCATGGACGAAGCGCAGTTTCCCGGCCTGCTGGCCCGTTATCCCCATGAGTTTTCCGGGGGGCAAAGACAACGGTTGGCTATCGCTCGGGCGTTGATCGTGCAGCCGCGCATGTTGGTGTTGGATGAACCTACCAGCGCGCTGGATGTGTCTATTCAAAAGCAAGTGCTGGATTTGCTGCAACGTCTGCAACGCGAGCGCGGCTTGAGCTACTTGCTGATCACCCACGACATCGATGTGATTCAGGCCATGGCCCACCATGTGTTGGTGTTGAAGGACGGGCAAGTGGTGGAATCGGCCAGCATCGAGCATTTGATGCGCTCGCCGCAATCGGAATACACCCGCAGCCTCTTGGCCGCCTCTTTTTCAGGGGCTGGCCAAGCGGGTCAATAAGTGGTTACAATTGCAGGCAAATGAACGATAACGGGCGGACATCCCAACCGCCCGTTTTTTTTGGTCGGGTGAAAAGCGGTGCCATTGCAAGACATCATTGAACAAACCGTCAGTGGTCTGGGTTATCAGTTGGTCGACGTGGAGCGATCCGCCGGCGGGTTGTTGCGCATCACCATCGATTTGCCGTGGCAACCAGGTCAGCCCGAGCAATTCGTTCAAGTGGAAGATTGCGAAAAAGTCACCCGTCAGTTGCAATTTGTGTTGGAGGTGGAAGGAACCGCTTACAGCCGGCTAGAGGTTTCCTCACCGGGTATCGACCGGCCACTTCGTACAGAAAACGATTTTTTGCGTTTCGTCGGTGAGCAAATCGACGTGACGTTGAAAGCGCCCATGGGGGCGGCGGCGGGTGGTTTGGTGGCCGCCAACCGAAAAAAATTCAGGGGTGTGTTGGAAATCACAGACACCCCGCAGACTTGGCAAATCACCTGGCGTGATGAGCCGCCCAGCAAGCCGGGAATGCGGCCTGCCAGGGTCAAAAAAGACTTGCCGGTGCAAGCGTTGCAGTTCACCTTGAGTGAATTGCGTGACGCCCGACTGGCACCTATTGTGAATTTCAAAGGCCGCAGGCCTGCTGAGAACAGGAGCAACGAATCATGAACCGCGAAATGCTGATGCTGGTGGATGCCATCTCCCGCGAAAAAAACGTCGAGCGCGATCTGGTGTTTGGGGCGGTGGAATCTGCGTTGGCGCAAGCCACCAAAAAACTTTACCAGGGTGATGTTGATATTCGCGTAGCGATGGACCGTGACACAGGTGAATACGAAACCTTCCGCCGCTGGCTGGTCGTGCCTGATGAAGCTGGTCTGCAAAATCCTGACGCTGAAGAAATGTTGATGGATGCCAAAGAGCGTTTGTCCGACGTGGAAGAGGGCGAATACATCGAAGAAAGTGTCGAGTCCCTGCCCATTGGCCGTATCGGTGCAATGGCCGCCAAACAAGTCATCTTGCAAAAGATTCGCGATGCTGAAAGAGAAATGTTGTTGTCAGATTTTTTGGCGCGTGGCGACAAAATTTTTGTCGGCAGCGTCAAGCGCATGGACAAAGGCGACATCATTGTCGAAAGCGGGCGTGTCGAAGGCCGTTTACGCCGCGGCGAAATGATTCCCAAAGAAAACTTGCGAAATGCCGACCGTGTTCGCGCCATGATCATGGAAGTTGACACCACCTTGCGTGGCGCTCCCATCATTTTGTCCCGCTCGGCCCCTGAATTCATGATCGAATTGTTTCGCCAAGAAGTGCCTGAAATAGAACAAGGCTTGCTAGAAATCAAATCTTGCGCCAGAGACCCCGGTTCACGCGCCAAGATTGCGGTGGTTTCCCACGACAAACGCGTAGACCCGATTGGCACTTGTGTCGGTGTGCGCGGCACCCGGGTCAATGCCGTCACCAATGAACTGGCTGGCGAGCGTGTCGATATCGTGCTGTGGAGTGAAGACCCTGCGCAGTTCGTCATCGGCGCTTTGGCGCCGGCGAATGTCAGCTCCATTGTGGTGGACGAAGAAAAGCACGCCATGGATGTGGTGGTTGACGACGAAAATTTGGCCATGGCCATTGGTCGTGGCGGCCAAAATGTCCGGCTCGCGTCTGACCTGACCGGCTGGAAGATCAACATCATGGACGCGGCTGAATCTGCCCAAAAATCTGCCAACGAGACCGAAAGCTTGCGCGCTTTGTTTGTGGCCAAGCTCGATGTAGACCAAGAGGTAGCAGACATCCTGATCGCCGAAGGTTTCACCAGCTTGGAAGAGGTCGCTTATGTCCCCTTGCAGGAAATGCTGGAAATTGAAAGCTTTGACGAAGACACAGTCAATGAATTGCGCGCCCGCGCCAAAGATGCTTTGCTGACCATGGAAATTGTCATGGAAGAAAGCGTCGAAGAAGTCTCGCAAGATTTGCGAGACCTCGAAGGTCTGGATGCCGAATTGATTGCCAAATTGGCCATGGGTGGTGTGCATACCCGTGACGATTTGGCTGATTTAGCGGTGGACGAACTGGTGGAAATCACTGGTCAGTCTGAAGAGGAAGCGAAAACTTTGATCCTGAAGGCGCGCGAACATTGGTTTGCGGGTCAAGCGTAACGGTCATGAAGAGGAACACCACAGATGACCATCACAACGGTTGCCGAGTTTGCCAAGGAACTCAAAAAA
>SXWY01000006.1 GCA_005789825.1 Burkholderiales bacterium
GATGGTCGGAGATGTACAACTCCATCACGCCTTTGCGCAAGGTTTGCAGCTTGGGCGTTTGTGTGCGCACCACCATACCGTTTTCTGCAGGTGTGGTGCAAGAGGCCGGATAACCTTTGCGTCCGTCGATTTCCACCAAACACAAACGGCATGAGCCAAAAGGTTCCAGGCTGTCAGTCGCGCATAACTTGGGCACTTGAATACCCGCGTCAACCGCTGCACGCATCAACGAAGTGCCTTTGGGTACGTTCACCTCATAGCCGTCAATCCGCAAACTGACGGTTTCTTCCGAGGTGCGTGCAGGGGTGCCATGGTCGCGTTCTTGTTTGAGGTACATCAACATGGTGGACTTTCTTAAGAAGCAGTGGCTTCGGTGGTTTGCAGACCGAAATCTGCGGGGTAATGGTTGAGTGCAGAAAGCACAGGGTAGGGTGTCATGCCGCCCATCGCGCACAGGCTGCCATGCACCATGGTGTCGCACAGGTCGCGCAGCAAATGCACTTGTTGCTCTTTGTCTTGGGCATTTGCGATGCGGTCGATCGTTTCCACACCTCTTGTAGAGCCGATGCGGCAAGGTGTGCACTTGCCACAACTCTCGATGGCACAAAACTCCATGGCGTAACGCGCCAACTTGGCCATGTTGGCGGTGTCGTCATGCACGACGATACCGCCGTGTCCCACCACCAAGCCCAAAGCTGCGTAGGCTTCGTAATCCAGTGGCACATCCCATTGCGAGGGTGGCACATAGGCACCCAGTGGCCCGCCCACTTGCACCGCTTTGATCGGGCGACCGCTTCTGCTGCCGCCGCCAAAGTCGTAAATCAGTTCACGCAAAGTCAAACCAAAGGCACGTTCTACCAAGCCACCGTGCTTGATGTTGCCTGTGATTTGAAACGGCAATGTGCCCGTGGATCGGCCCATGCCAAAGTCTTTGTAGAACGCAGCACCTTTGGCCATGATGATGGGTACGCTGGCCAAGGTGATCACGTTGTTGATGACAGTGGGCTGGCCAAACAGACCTTCGAGGACAGGCAGGGGCGGCTTGGCGCGAACAATACCGCGTTTGCCTTCCAAACTTTCGAGCATGGCGGTTTCTTCGCCGCACACATAAGACCCAGCAGCTTTGCGCACATGCAAATGAAAGGCTCTGCCGCTGCCCATGACGTTGTCGCCCAAAAAACCTGCCGCTTGCGCCAATTGGATGGCGGTGGTCATCGTGGCAATCGCGTGTGGGTATTCCGAACGAATGTAAACATACCCTTGCGTGGCTCCTACTGCCAAGCCGGCGATGGCCATGCCTTCGATCAGCATGTAAGGGTCACCTTCCATGGTCATGCGGTCAGAGAACGTACCGGAGTCGCCTTCGTCGGCATTGCACACGACATACTTTTGCGCAGCATCGGTGGCACGTACTGTTCTCCATTTGATGCCGGCTGGAAATGCGGCACCACCGCGTCCGCGCAAGCCAGAATCGAGCACGGTTTGCACGACATCGGCACTGTCCATGGCTGCCGTTTTTTGCAAACCCGCCCAACCGCCGTGCGCCGCGTAATCATCCAATGACAACGGGCGTGTGATGCCCATGCGGGCAAAGGTCAGGCGTTGTTGTTTTGACAAATAAGGCAGCGCATCGGTCAAGCCCAGTGACAAGCGGTGTTGGCCGCCATGCAAAAAGTTGGCTTCAAACAATGACGGCACGTCTTGGAAATTCACCGGGCCATACGCCGTGCGCCCGGCCGCCGTCACCACTTCTACCAACGGCTCAAGCCAAAACATGCCTCTGGTGCTGTTGCGTTGCACGTCAATGGTCAAACCGCGTGCGCTTGCTTCTTTGTGCAGCGCATCGACCACGGCCTCTGCACCAGCGGCCAAAGCCGCCGAATCGCACGGAACAAACACGGTGATGCTCATGCGTGACTCCCAAGTTCAGCCACCACCCGCTTGAGTTGCACACTGTCCATGCGAGCGTAAAGCTTGTCGTCAATTTGGACCGCAGGCGAGGATGCACACAAACCCAGGCAATACACGGGTTCGAGTGAATACAAACCGTCGGCGCTGGTTTCGTGCAATTTGCAACCCAATGCTTGCTCCATCTCAGACAACAATTGCTCGCCACCACAGGCTTGGCATGACTCGGCACGACACACTTGCACCACATGCTTTCCAGGCGCTTTGCTGCGAAAGAAATGGTAGTAAGTGATGACCCCGTGCACCTCAGCGCGAGACAAATTCATCGCCTCAGCCACCAGCGGCACTGCACTTGCGGGAATGAACCCGAGGGCGTCTTGCACAGCATGCAGCAAAGGCAACAAACCGCCCGGCATCTCGGTGAATTCGGGCAACAGTCGACTGACGGTTTGCAGTTCTGGCGCTTCAACGGATTTGTTCATAGATGTTTTCAGTTAAAAAATTTGCCCACACTTTGCAACGTGCGGTAGATACCCCAAGCCAGCGGAATGCCAACAGCTGTCCAGGCCAAAACCACCCACAGCGGATTGGATTGAACTGGCCCACCGTGGGCGGTGCCCACTTCAGACGCACTGGCTTTTTCGTGCGCGAGTTTTTTCTCGTGCGCGAGTTCTTCGGGTGTCATGAAATGCTTGGCGTTGACTGGGCGGATCATCAGATTGGCGACCAAGCCCACCAGCAACATACCCACCAAGATAAACATGGTTTGGTTGTAGACCTGATCGCGGGGAATACCAATGCTCAACTGGTAGTCGCGCATGTAATTCACCACCACGGGGCCCAAAATTCCTGCCGTTGCCCAAGCCGTCAGCAAGCGACCATGGATGGCGCCCACCATTTGCGTACCGAACAAGTCGGCCAAATAGGCAGGTATGGTGGCAAAGCCGCCACCGTACATGCTCAAGATGATGCAAAACGCGGCGACAAACAACAGTTGGTTGCCCGCCATGGCCGAAGCAGGAACAGATGCATACAAGGCGGCGCCCAAAACAAAAAACACCACGTAAGTGATTTTGCGGCCCAGTTTGTCTGAAAGACTGGCCCAAATGATTCTGCCGCCAATGTTGAAGAGACTGAGCAAGGCCGTGAAACCTGCGGCAACACTGGCAATCATGGTCAGTTGTGTTTTGTCTAAGTCGTTGTATTTGGCTTCAATACCAATCAAAGCGCCACCAAAAACCTCTTGCAACATCGGGCTGGCCATGCCGATCACGCCAATGCCAGCAGATACGTTCATGCAAAGCACTACCCAGACCATCCAAAATTGGGGGATACCCCAGACCTTGCTCACGTGCACATGGTTTTGGGTGATCATGGTGTTGCTGGTTTGTTGCACCGGTGGGGTCCAGCCTGCTGGCTTCCAACCCGTGGCTGGAATGCGGTAGCCCAAAGCACCTGACATCATGAAAACGAAATAGACCACGGCCATGCACACAAAGGTTTGCCACACACCCACTTCGAGGTCAGTGGCAAAGTACTTCATCAACTCTGCAGCCAACGGCGAACCGATCATGGCGCCGCCACCA
>SXWY01000007.1 GCA_005789825.1 Burkholderiales bacterium
CCACGCTGCAGGCGCCATTGATGACGGCTTTTTTCACCTCCATTGGACTGAGCGCAAGTCTGAAAATGCTGCAAACAGGCAGCCGCCAGGCGCTGGTATTTCTCGCCTTGGCCTCCTTTATCGCGGTGATCCAAAGCGTGATTGGCATGGGGGTTGCACTGCTTTTTGACCAGCCTTTGCTACTCGGTGTTTTGATGGGGCCAGCTGCTTTGACAGGTGGGCCAGCCACTGCCTTGGCATTCGCGCCGCAGTTTGCAGCTGCTGGCGTTGCCGCTGCAGAGTCTGTGGCCATCGCGGCGGCCATGTCTGGCATTGTTTTGGGTGGCTTGGTCGGCGGGCCTGTTGTCACAAAATTGCTAGAGCGCCACCAGCTGCGCTCAACCAATGTGTCCGCGTCGCGCAAACCAGATCAATCCCCATCCTCTGAGGTATTCAATGACGATGAGGCCAGCATGCTGGCCGTGCTCACAGGGATTGGCGTGTTGCTCATCGCCATGGGTATCGGGGCTTGGTTGGGCGGTGTGATGAAGTCTGCCGACTTGACGCTTCCTGGCTATGTGGGCGCCATGCTCGTCGGCTCGATCATTCGCAACATAGACGACAAAACAGGTTGGTTCAAGATTCCCCATGGTGTGACCGAACGGGTCGGCGTGGTCTGCTTGACCCTTTTCCTGGCAGTGGCGTTGATGAATTTACGGCTGTGGGAGTTGTCCTCTATCGCCTTACCCTTGCTGGTGAATTTGGCAATACAGGTGATCGTGGTTTGTGTTTTTTGCTGGTTCGTGGTGTTCAATGTCATGGGCAGTGATTACGATGCAGCTGTCATGAGTGGCGGATTCACCGGCTTCATGCTTGGAACCACGGCCAACGCCATGGCTGTGATGCACTCTGTGGTTCAGCGTTACGGACCATCGCCACGTGCGTTTTTGGTGGCGCCGATCGTGGGTGCATTTTTCATCGATTTCACCAACGCATTGCTGATCACAGGCCTGCTGAACTGGCTGACTTAGACACCCCGGGTTCGTCACTGGCCAGGCGCGTGGGTGGGCGCGGTGATTCCTCCAAACAAGATTCCAACGGGCGGCCAACACAGGCCAGGGGTCAAAATACATAAATTCGCCAAAAACAACATAAACTTCATTGATGAAGTTTTATTTGTGTTTTATTTCGCTGTTGGCAAATTTCGTATTTTTTGATGCCAGTGCGAATACGATTTTGGAGGGGAAAGTGGTGTCTGTGGCGGATGGAGATACCCTCACCGTACTGGATAACCGCCAAACGCCATACAAGGTCAGGCTGCTGGGCATAGATGCCCCGGAAAAAAAGCAGGCCTTTGGCGAAAAATCCAAGCAATCGCTGGTTGAATTGGCACATGGCAAAAACGTACGAATTGTTTTCAACAAAAAAGACAAATACGGACGTATCGTTGGACAAGTGTTTGTGGGGGCGCTGGATATTTGTCATCAACAAATCAAATCAGGCTTGGCTTGGCATTACAAAAAATACCAAAACGAGCAGTCGATCAGGGACCGGGAAGCCTACAGTGCCAGCGAAATATCTGCGCAAAGCCAGCAATTGGGCCTGTGGTCGGATCCTCGACCGGTGGCGCCTTGGGATTACCGAAACAGGTAGCCTTGGTCGCCCGCCTATGGGATCGTTGCATGGAATTTTTGCGCAGCCAGCCCGGCATGGGTTTGTTGGCGAAACCCCAGAGCGCCAAGCGAAAAACCATTGAGTGATGTTCGGCATGAAGAAAACCATCGCGCTTTTCATACACCATCCCACCTGTTCGACCGATTCGGTGAATGGTGTGATGGCAGCGTTGTCGCCACTGGCTGGCATCAAGTTGTTTACCCGACACAAAGTGGCTGAGGGTTTTTTCGATGATGTTGACCTCGTGGTGTTTCCTGGCGGAGACGGCGAAGCCATGCTATTTCGCGGCCTGCTCAAACAAAACATATCTGATGTGCGATCTTTTATGCAGCGCGGTGGAAAGTACTTGGGTATTTGTATGGGCGCGTATTGGGCAGATGCCTACTATTTCAACTTTCTCAAAACAACAAGGTGCGTGCAATACATCAAGCGTCCGCGAGCTGACATACGCTCGTCGTATGGGACCACCGCCCCTGTTCAATGGCGGGGGCAAGCGCATCGCATGTATTTTTATGACGGCCCGACTTTCGTCAACGGCGAATTTGAAACGGTGGCCACTTATGCCAATGGCGACCCTATGGCTATGGTGCAAGGTGCGGTGGGCTTGGTGGGCTGTCATTTAGAAAGCCAAGCGCATTGGTACACCAAGAAATACATGCAACCCCAGTGGCATGACAACCAGCACCATGTGTTGTTGGCGCAATTTGTCGCTGACTATTTGCTGCGCTCGCGGCAAATCCCGTTGTTTTAGGATGCGACGCCAGTATTGGGATGCGACGCTTAAAAAAAATTCTGCGCTTGCATCCAAAGCAAATGACTGCAGCCTTTTTCAAAAGCGAATGTTTTAGACAAATAAATCAATCATGGGTGAAAACTGTATCAATTGGCAATTGCATCGCTGAGGCCAGCTGATTGGTTTTTCCTGCCAAAGCGATCACGCGCAGCAAATCGGCATACTGAGCCGGGGACATTCCTTTGCTTTTGGCCGCTGCCGTATGCGAATGAACACAGTAACTGCAAGCATTGGTGATGGATACCGCGATATAAATCATTTCTTTGGTCAGTGGATCAAGAGCAGAGGGAGTTACCATGACCGCTTTGACTTCACGCCATGTGCTCTCGAGCAAGTCAGGGTCAAATGCAAGATAGCGCCACATATTGTTGACAAAATCGGTTTGACGGGTTTGTCTGATGTCGTCAAACACAGCCTTGACGCGCGGATGGTTTTCTATATTTTCAGAAACAGAAAGTGTGCTCATCGTGATCCTTTTGAAAAATACAAACGGTGGTTTGTGATGTTAGCCAATGAATATCTGCAGTTCGGTCAACACTGGGATACGGATCGCATGGATGGCAATTGGTGAGTATGGTGTTTGATTTTTTTGGAAGCGCAGAAGAAATGGACAAGTCTGATCGATTATCCAAGCCGCTGAATGCCGATCTTCACATGCTTAATGGCACCGCTGGTGCGGTTGCTGTTTACGCTGGTGAGTCTGGGCCTCCTGTGGTGTTGGTGCACAGCATCAATGCGCTGGCATCTGCCGCTGAAGTTCGTCCTTTGTTTGACGCATTGCGACAAGGCAACAGCGTCTATGCCATTGACTTGCCAGGCTATGGCTTGTCTGAACGTTTGCCTCGTGCTTACTCGGTGGCAGACATGTGTAACGCCGTCCGGTTGGTGGCAAACTGGGTGGCGCACAGGCACACAAGCCAACCGCTTCAAGCCATAGGTGTGTCGCTGTCGTGCGAATTTTTAGCCCGTGTGGCGATGCAGACACCGGGCTTGTTCCATTCCTCTGCGGTGGTTTGTTCAGCGCTGATATCCACAACGTATACGAAAGCCTCAATTTGCCTGTATGGGTAGTGCATGGCACACGGGGCGATTTCACCGATTACCGCGCTTTAGCGTTGGTTCGTGATCGACCCCATTGGCATGTCACGGTGATGCAGACCGGGGCCATGCCTTATTTTGAAGACAACGACACTTTCATGGCGGCCTACAGGAGCTTCCCGTCCCGGGCTGCAACCCGACCATAGGCACAGCGAGAAGGGTGTTGTTGCGTTTTGTTTCGAAAAGCAACACCCTTGCAGTCAGCCAAAGGTGAGATCTATTAAGCCCTGGGTCACTGTTTAGAACCTTCTGAGAGTCTGCGACCAATGCCAACGGCATAAGGCGCGGCGCGGGCAGCGAGCATCGGGTCACTAGAGGGTTCAACCCCTTTGGGCAAGACCGTGGGTACAAATGTGATGTCGCGACAGGCTCCACCTGAATCTTCCGACACAGCGGTGACTTTCAAACTGCCAAGCGTGACTTTGCGTCGGCTCTCGGGCAGGGGTACGGTGGCACTGTCAAGCCGATCACCGGGTTCTGCCAATTGCAGATTGAAATTGAAAGAGACTTGGCTCTCTTTGACGCGCTGGCGCAGGTCGTCGAACAGAAAACTGGGTCCCTTGGCCTTGGCTTCCTCATCGCTCAGACCCATCACGCCACCTGCAGGCTCAAAAATCCATTTGCCAAACTGCTTGTCACCCTTGGCATTGACAAAAGCAAAGGCATGCACGCCCCAGTAGTTGACGGTTGCAAAGCTGGCTGGCACGGGTTGGCTGGCAAAGTACTTGCCTTGCAAAAGCACTTCAGGGTTGGCTTCTGCAAACGCTTTGACCTTGTCAGGATTGGGCGCTTTGGTGGATGGGTCAGGCGCAAGTGACTCTAAGCGACCCAGTAATTGGGTTGGTGTGGAGGAACCAAAAACAGGCGCAGAAATATTGCCCATTTGCCACGTTTCACCGCCAGGAATGTTGAATTGCAACGCCATATTGCGTTGACTCTTGGCGTTATCAACCGCTTTGGGGTTACCGCCGCCAACGGAGAAGCGAACGATGACAGGTATTTTTTGTCCACTGAAAACAGAAGCAGAGGACAAGTTGCGACCATCAGCGCTACCGACGAATTCACCCGTGGCACATATGCCTTTGGCACCCGAGCGGCGAAAGCCTTCAAATTTTCCACCGGCCGCTTCAAATGCATTCACCATGGTTACGGGGTCCACGGTTTGCGCATTGACAGCAGAGAGCATCAGAAGTTGGCTGACAGCGAACAATGTGAGGGCTGTGCGGTTTGTGTATGAATTGATTAACATGTCGGTTCCAACTTGATGAAGATAAGTCTCATAGTAAGTTAAATGAAACCAACCGATCAGAACCAATGAAAAACCCCAGCATCCTAGATGCCTATAGGCCCGAATCACAAAGTATTCATTGAAAACGAAAATATGTTTCCATGTTGAAACTCATCAGCGCAACACCCAGCCCCTTTGCCTGAAAGGTGAGGATTGCGCTGGCTGAAAAAAATATTGCATTTGAACTGATCACTGAAGTTCCATGGAACCAAGGTGCTTTGACCGAGCAGCACAACCCACTGGCCAAGCTTGCAGTCTTGTTGCTAGAAGACCGCAGCAGCATCTTTGACTCTCGTTATATTTTGGATTACTTGGAGTGGGTTTACCCTCAGTCACCACTTTTGCCCAGCGCAGAAAGTGGTTTGACGCTGGAAATCCCGTCACTGAAATGGCATTGGGTTTGAGTGATGCGGCGAGTCAAACATCGAAAAGGTCTGCCACAATAGATATTTGTTCAGGGATACAAATAATCGATCTGTCCGCACAACATGAAATTTCTACCCATTTATTTTTTGGTCACCTTGCTGAGCGTTGCGCATGCACAAGTCAGCTTGGAAGAGGCTCGCGCATTGGTTGGCAATGACAAAGTGACTGTTTTAGATATTCGTGAGCCAGAGGAGCATGCAACGGGTGTTGCCAAAGGTATGAAGTTGATTCCCATGAGCACCTTAGAGTCTCGACTTCGTGAAATACCCAGAAATCCTGACTCTCGCGTGCTTTTGATTTGCAACACACAAAATCGTTCAAGCGCTGTTGCAAAAGAACTGCGCTCGCGCGGATTTACCAACGTGGAGTATGTTCGTGGCGGAATGAGCGAATGGGCTAAAAGAGGTTGGACTTTGGTGTCACCCCCAAAGCCTTAGCCGTTGAACCGGGCTCAACCCATGTTTGCAACGACAACGTGTTCAGTTGACCTGGCCACGGGCAAGGACTTCTATCAAGCCATTGGATTGGGCTTTGATAACCACAAACTCACCCATGGCTAGGTTCTTATCGGTGAGCGCAGAGATCACAACCTGATGAGTCACCCAAACTTCAAAACCTGAACTGATCCCTGAAGCGGTCTCACGTGCTTCATTCAACTGAGCCAAACGGTCTCCTTGTCCTTGAAAAAACGAATTCAGAGCTGACCAAGGTGTCACTTTTATTCGTTGACCAAAAGCAGCATGGGCAGTGTCAATACATCGGCACCATTGGCTAGAGCGCACTCGTTGTGGATGAAGTTGGTGTTGTTCAAGCCAGCGACCCAACCTGCGGGCTTGTGCAATGCCTTGTTGTGATAAGTTGCGTTGAGTCTTGCAGTCATCCATTTGAAAGCCTGGGGGATCGCCAAAACCTGGATACGTCTGCGCATGGCGCATCAAGATGATCACGCCGGGTTGATTTATCGCCCGCAGCCAATTTTCATCCGCATGGGCTAAGGCTGGTAGGAACCAAACCCCTAAAAAAAACCTGAGAACGGTAATCGACATATGCATCTTGTTGCCAAGCTTACACCCACAGCTTGAAGAATTTGTTTCCAGCTCAATGGTGTGGATTGTTCAACTTTATCTAGAACCAAAGACGTAATCATCAAATATATGGGACCATTGAAAAACGCAGGGTGATGCTTGTTTTTTGATATGCGAAAAACGGGGTTCAGCTTTGCTGAGCAAGTTGCCAAATAAGAATAGTCAGATCTTGCGTGAGAGAACTTGTTTTATCAGGAGCAGAAATGTTTTGGTTAGCAGATCTTGTTCTAGCGATTCACTTTGCATTGGCTGCTTTTGTGACGTTGGGATTGCTATTGATTCCAGTGGGGGCTATTTGCAGTTGGCAATGGGTACGCAACAGGACTTTTCGCACTGTGCACGCAGGGCTAATGGTTTTTGTAGCGGCCGAGGCAGTGATTGGTATGACCTGTCCACTCACAACCATTGAGGCTTATCTGCGAGGTACTGCGGCCCAAGAGTCTTTTGTGGCTCATCATCTCAGCCGTTTGTTGTACTGGGACTTACCAATCAATTTCTTTTTGTGGCTATATGTGGCTTGCTCTGTCTGGGTGATGTTTTTATGGTGGTATTGCCCCCCATTTCTGAGCAAGAACATTGACCATATTTCAGATGGGCTTTCATAAAGTTCAATTTCAAACGTCTTTGTTGCGAGCGCGCTGGTAGGTACAGATGCCATCGCGCATGCGCACATCAGGTAAAAAACCATCGATTTCTGGCATAGGGCTGCATCTGTTTAAAGTTTGAAGCCCAGTGGTAAATGTGAAGATTCCACATGAGCGCTTAGGAATTTTTTCGGTTCATTTCTATTTGATCTAAGGTTGGCATTGGTTCCCCAAGGGGAAGGTTTCGATTGGCAATTCGTTTGCCTAGTTCATTGCTTTGGGTGTGATACAAATGAAGGTATGTTGCTCACAGTGAGATTTGGCCATTCTTGAATCAAATATAGACCACTTGGTGGTTGCGGCCCGCAGCCTTGAACAGGGCGTCGCTTGGTGCGAAGCCACTTTGGGCATCACACCCCATGCGGGCGGTGCACATGAACAATTCGGTACACACAATCGTTTGTTCAAAATTGCAACGCCGCGTTTTGCCTCGGCTTATTTTGAAATCATCGCAATCAATCCCTTTGCCTCCACCTCCCAAAGCAGTACGCACAAGCGTTGGTTCGACCTGGATGACGATGCTTTACAAGCATCGATTGCTCAACAGCCTACTTTGATACATTTTGTCGTGAGCACCACAGATATTCATGCCGCAAGCAATACTTGGAAAGCGCAGGGTTTGGACATCGGGCCGGTCGTACTTGCCCAGCGTCAAACCGATAAAGGACTGCTTGATTGGCAAATCACCGTGCGTAATGACGGTCAAAGACAATTCAATGGCGCACTGCCGACTTTGATCCAATGGGGTAAGCCGAATGCCATTGAGCCCATGCGGATGCACCCGTGCAACAACTTGCCTCTTTCTGGCGTGGGTTTGCAAAAAATCACGGTCTCGCATCCTGCTGCTGAAAAATTGCGAACTGCTTATGAAGCGATTCATTTCAAGGATGCAGAAATAGCCCATGGCAATGCGAATATTTCTGTCCATTTAGACACACCCAAAGGACTGGTGGTCATACAGAGTCTCGGACGATGAATGCATGCGAACAGATCATGCTGGTGCTGAGAGCCTATTCACTCATATATTCACACACTGATAGGCAAAAGCCAAAATCTGCGATTTTTTGTCTTTAAATTTGGATCAACGAATCTTCACCAATGAACTCCATATAAGCATCATCCAAGCTGACAGGTTGAACGCTCAGTGATGTCAGCTTGGCGCCGTCCAGCGCCTCCATGATGTCACGCAGGTCCAAGTTTTGCGGCAGAAAGAGCTTGATATGCCCCGCTTGCTTTCTAACAGTCCATCCCCGCAGCATCGCACGCTGGGTGATGGTTTCGGGGTCTTCGGACTGAACCATGGCCACCGCCTGACCTGGCATGCGAACAAGCAAGTCGGCCACGCTACCAGTGGCCACCACTTTGCCGTTGCGCATCAGGGCCACTTTGTTGCAAAGCCTCTCAGCTTCTGCAAGATGATGGCTGGTCAACAAAATTGTCATCCCTCGATCACGCAAATTCTCTATCAGTTGCCAAAGCC
>SXWY01000051.1 GCA_005789825.1 Burkholderiales bacterium
CACAAGGTCGGTACCTCGACCGGCCCTGTTGGTGGCGATGGTGATGGCACCCGGCGCACCGGCTTGCGCCACGATATCGGCTTCACTGGCATGCTGCTTGGCGTTGAGCACTTGGTGCTTGAGCCCAGCTGCTTGGAGCATGCCCGAGAGCAACTCTGACAACTCGATAGAAGTGGTTCCCACCAACACCGGCTGGCCTCTGCCATGGCATTCTTGGATGTCGTCAATCGCCGCCTTGTATTTCTCTTCGGTGGTTTTGTACACGCGGTCGAGTTGGTCTTCGCGCCGACTGGGTTTGTTGGGCGGAATGATGACGGTTTCTAAACCGTAAATTTCTTGGAATTCGTAAGCTTCTGTATCCGCCGTGCCAGTCATGCCGCTCAATTTGTCGTAGAGCCGGAAATAGTTTTGGAAAGTGATAGACGCCATGGTCTGGTTTTCAGCCTGAATCGGCACACCTTCTTTGGCCTCCACGGCTTGGTGCAATCCATCGCTCCAACGACGACCTGACATCAATCGGCCTGTGAATTCGTCAACGATGATGATTTCACCGCCTTGGTTCACATAGTGTTGATCGAGGTGATAGAGATGATGGGCGCGCAGTGCCGCATACAAATGGTGGACCAAGCCGATGTGCGAAGGGTCATACAACGACGCGCCAGCTGGAAGCAAACCCATGTCTGAGAGGATTTTTTCTGCTTTTTCGTGCCCCGCTTCGGTCAGATACACCTGATGGGATTTTTCGTCCAAGGTGAAATCGCCCGGGGTGATCACGCCTTCGCCGGTTCGCAAATCCATTTCGCCTTCTTGGCGTGTCAGATGCGGCACCACCTTGTTCATGGCCAAGTAGGTTTCGGTGTGGTCTTCTGCTTGCCCGCTGATGATCAATGGCGTGCGAGCTTCATCAATCAGAATCGAGTCCACTTCATCGACGATCGCGTAATTGAGTTTGCGCTGCACCCGGTCTGCAGACTCGTACACCATGTTGTCACGCAAATAATCAAATCCGTATTCGTTATGGGTGCCGTATGTGATGTCACTGCGGTAGGCGTTTTGTTTTTCCTCGCGGCTGAGTTGCGACAAATTGACGCCGACACTCAAACCCAGAAAGTTGTACAAACGTCCCATCCATTGCGCATCGCGGTTGGCCAAGTAATCGTTGACCGTGACCACGTGCACGCCAAGTCCGGCCAATGCGTTCAAATAAACGGCCAGCGTAGCGGTGAGTGTTTTTCCTTCGCCGGTGCGCATTTCAGCGATTTTTCCTTGGTGCAATGCGATACCGCCCAACATTTGCACATCGAAGTGGCGCATTTTCATCACGCGCTTAGAGCCTTCGCGCACCACAGCAAACGCTTCTGGCAGCAAATCGTCCAAGCTCTCGCCTGTTTGGTGCCGTTGCTTGAATTCTGTGGTTTTGGCTTTTAATTGTTCATCGCTCAACGCTTCCAAGGGAACTTCCAGGGCATTGATGCGCTCTAGCGTTTTGCGATAGGTTTTGAGCAACCGGTCATTGCGGCTGCCGAAAATATAAGTCAGTGGATTGAAGGCCATACAAGCAAAACGGCCATGCCTTGCCGGATGGCGGGCCATGGACGCTGGTTCCTTTTTCGAAGCTCACCATTTTACCCGTGCCCAGGTTCATAATTCCCCATGTCCAGACCCACCCCGTCCCCAGGCCAACGCACCAGCGTGATGGAAGCGATTGCCCAATCTGACACGCTGTCTGTCATGCTGTCCATGCACCAAACATCTAACACCTACCTGAACGCATTAAAGCCGTTGTTGCCGCCTGATTTGTTCGCTCAAATCAAAGCCGGTCCTGTCGACGAAAGCGGTTGGTGTTTGCTGGCCACCCACAATTCAGCGGCAGCGAAGTTGCGCCAGTTGTTGCCTGACATCGGCGCCCATTTGCGCAGCAAAGGCCATCCTGTGCAGAATATTCGCATCAAACTGATGTCCCGCTGAGCGGTCACTGGTTGGGCTGGTGCCTGCAGCTTTTGTTGGCTTCGATGTACATGTGCAGCCTGTCCTCGCTTTTTTCGTATATCTCCCACAGCAACTCGGCGATGTTTTGCGTGATGGTCATGAACTCATGGTCGCAGTGGTGCTTCAAGCGGTTTTCATACCATTTCTTCTCTTGCCATCCGTTTTCACGCAACAAAAACGCATAGTGCGTCATTTCATGTCCCAGTGCCCAATGCCACATGCCACTGTTCCAAGCCACCATGTTTTGCGGGTTTAAGCGTATCCGCATTTCGGTGTCGGGCGCATATTGGCTTGGGTATTCAAACATCAATCGCACATTTTTTGGCAGCGTTTCATCCACCACAATCGGTGGAATAGCCAAGTCAGTCGGTGCATCGGTTTTGCTTTTGATGAACGCCCACATACGCGATACGGTTTGCGGTTCGAGCGTGCTGTGACTGGCATGTGTGGCATCTTGTGCATACACACCCGTCATGGAAAACCAGCAGCTTCCCATGACGAGCAGGCATGACCAAAGATTTTGAAAATAAGGCATGAAAAATAGACCAGAAAAATTTATCGGCCTATTATTTCAAGATACCGCTTTGAAGGTGATTTTGGCGAGATTAGCCCTGATTCATACGCCTTACTGGTGCGAATTGAAACCACCCACAACCCAGCCTTTTGGGCATCAAAAACTGTATCTCAGGCCAAGCGTGATGTCTGCCAACGCCAAGTCTTTGAATTCATACTTACCGATAGAAGATTTTGTGCCATTGATGGTTCGGTGTGGACCAGACGACACGTCTCCCAAATGCATGGCGGATATGTTTAAGTTCAATTTGAGTTGAGGGGTAACACCGTAGTCAACGCCCGAAGCCAGTCGGTAGACCAAACCTGTGGTGTCGCCATTTTCGATGTATGCGTATGGCGTTGTTGAATAGTATTCTGCAGCGGATTTCAAAGTTTTTTGTGAAGCACCCAAGCCCAGGCCCACATATGGGGAAACGTTACCTGTGGGCTTGAAGTTGTAGTAGCCGGTGGCAATCAGCGATTTGGTGAGTACAGTGCCTTTGAAATTTGCATAGTTTCCGGGTGAAAAAACAGTTTTCCAAGTGAAATCGTTGCTGGTATCACAATAGCTGAGATCGAATCGCCAAGATTTAGAAATTGCATATCCGGCTCGCAATCCATAGATTCCACCCGAAGCAAGTTGGGTTTGGTCTGTGACCCCATTCAAGTAAGCGCCAGATCGGTTGGAAGCCGACTGAGGTTGACCCATCAAGTTTTTTGCCCCACCTCCAAATAACTCTACATAGTAAGCACCTGATTCACTGGCATGAACCGGTTGCAGAGCACACAACAGGGTGACGACTGACACAGTCGTTGTCTTCATATTCATCTTACATTTGCCTTTTGAATAACTAAAAAATTTGAATTATAAAGTAATAAGTACTATTATTTAGGTATAAAGTTATGACTTTTTTGATTGAAGCCGTTTTATTCGCCGGTTTTACCGACAGTTTTCAACCCGCAGTTGTCACCTTGGCGGTCCGCATAGTTGTTTCGAATTGCACGGCCCCAAAAAGCATGAAAAAAACCAGACCTCTTTGGAAGGTGCTGGCTTTTTAAAGGGTGCTGTGTGGCTGACCAGCTCATCCGCTGTGAATTCAACCAGCGTCTTGGGATTCTGGTGTTATCGGAATGTTAAGCAGTCGGAGCAATCGTTGGTCGGGGCGATCCGTTGGCACAGCCTCCGTCATATCGACCAATCGACGCTTTATCGACACGTTTTTCGAATATGGCGTCCTCAGCGACACGTTGCCAGAACGTGTCGCTGAAATCAAAAAATATCGACACATCATCTGGATATGTCGCCAGAAGCGACATATGATAAAAACGTGTCGATAAAAATGAATTACGAAAACATGACAAACGCCAAACCAGTTGCATGGCACCCAGAAAAGCCCCATAACCAACTCCCGCCACTCCCGCCTCCGCAGGAACTGGAAAGTCGCGCGGTACTGAAAGCTTGCATCACAGCCCGCGCGGCCTTGGCGCAACTCAAGCAAGCAGCAGAGCTGATTCCTAACCAAACTATGCTGATCAATACGATTCCGTTGTTGGAGGCAAAGGACAGCTCTGAGATTGAGAACATTGTCACCACAACGGACAAGTTGTTTCTATACGCCCAGACCGATGGGCACGGCCAAGCAGACCCTGCGACCAAAGAAGCGCTTAGATACAGGTCCGCCCTGCACCGAGGGTATCAATCACTAACAGAACGCCCACTTTGCACGGCCACAGCCGTCGAGATTTGTCGAACCCTCAAAGCTGTGGACATGGATATCCGCAAGACTGCGGGCACTCAACTTGAGAATGACAAAACGGGCGAAATCATTTACACGCCGCCTGAAGGTGAAGCACTGCTGCGTGACATGCTGGCGAATTGGGAACGCTTTATTCATAACGAAGTAGACATTGATCCCCTTATCCGCATGGCCGTAGCGCATTACCAATTTGAGGCCATTCATCCGTTCAGCGACGGCAATGGTCGTACAGGCCGTGTGATCAACATACTTTTTTTGATTGAACAGGACCTGCTTCAGTTACCCATACTGTATTTAAGCCGTCACATCATTCAGAACAAACCTGACTACTACCGTCTGTTGCTCGCTGTCACGCAAGACCACGACTGGGAATCATGGGTCCTCTTCATGCTGAAGGCAGTAGAAGACACATCACGTTGGACAACTGAAAAAATTGGTGCCATCAGAGATTTGGCAGAACACACCACAGCACATGTTCGCTACAGCTTACCCAAGATTTACTCGAGAGAACTCGTCGATGTGATTTTTGAGCAACCTTATTGCCGAATCTCAGATTTGGTGAACAAAGGTGTGGCCGAACGCCAAGCAGCATCGCGATATTTGAAAGAATTAACAGAGAAAGGCATTCTTCGGGAAATGTCTTTAGGAAAAGAAAAATTGTTTATCCACCGCAAGCTGATGCTACTTCTGAGCCGAGATGGCAATCAATTCACGAAGTACAACATTGCGTAATACAAAAACACTGACGCCGCACTTTCTACAGAAATACGTCATAAGAAACAAATCATTTGAAAAACATTCGGGAAAAGCCCATGTCAAACGCACGACACGGACCGGGTGGTCTATCTGATGGACATTGCCCTACTTGAGGGCATGGACAAGGTGCGGCTACACAAGATCATGAAAATGGCCCGACTGGCTCCTCGGTATGTGGAAGCCATCGCCAAGGTCAAAGGCCCCATTGGCTTGTCGCTCGAATTCTTTGTCCGCAAGACGCTCCCGCCCAACTGGGGTGAGCATGAGGAGCTGATGAAGAACCTTTCGAGGTGATGAAGGGCGGTTTTCTTGTGGCTCGCGGCGCATGCATGCTTGCAAACCGCCTGGCCGAGAACCCGCAAACACTGGGGTGAAGCCCAAAAAGAAAAAGACCTGAGCCAGTCAGGTCTTTTTAAATGGTGCCGATTATCGGATTCGAACTGATGACCTACCGCTTACAAGGCGGTTGCTCTACCAACTGAGCTAAATCGGCAATGTGCACATTCTACCCAAGACGCCAGTTGCTTTTATTTGATGCGCTTGAGGGTTGGGCGGATATGTGGACTGCCCGCTGGAACGGGGGACGCGCTGTCAGCCGGATGGGAAGCCTGCGGCTGTGGCGGGACGGCAGGTTCAGCCACGGTTGGCGCAGGAAACGCCATGCCTTGTCCATTTTCTCGCGCATAAATGGACATGACCCTGCCCATGGGCACCACGATGTCTCTGGCCACGCCACCAAAACGGGCTTTGAATTGGATGAACCCATTGTTCAATTGCAAGCCACTGGTGGCATCAAAGCTGACGTTCAAAACAATTTCACCGTTGCTCACATATTCGCGCGGCACCTGCACACTGTCATCGACAGACACGGTCACATACGGCGTGAAACCGTTGTCCGTGCACCATTCGTGCAAAGCCCGAATCAAGTAAGGCCGTGTGGAAGATGACGACGTGTCAGACACCATAAAGATTACTTGCGCATCACCTTTTCAGAAGGTGTCAACGCTTCGATGTAAGCAGGTCTTGAAAAAATACGCTCTGCATACTTGAGCAATGGTGCAGCATTTTTCGACAACTCAATACCGTAATGGTCCAACCGCCAAAGCAAGGGCGCAATCGCCACATCCAACATTGAAAAATTGTCGCCCAACATGAATTTGTTTTTCAAGAACACGGGAGCCAGTTGGGTCAACCGGTCGCGAATATGTGAACGTGCTTTTTCCAGCGCTTTTTCATTGGACTTTTGTGCGCGTGACTCCAATGAACTGACATGGGTGAACAGTTCTTTTTCGAAGTTCAACAAAAACAAACGCACGCGTGCGCGGTCGACAGGATCGCCCGGCATGAGTTGCGGATGCGGAAAGCGCTCGTCAATGTATTCGTTGATGATGTTAGATTCGTACAAGATCAAATCTCGCTCTACCAAGATAGGTACTTGGCCATAAGGATTCATCACATTGATGTCTTCGGGCTTGTTGTAGAGGTCGACATCGCGGATCTCGAAATCCATGCCCTTTTCAAACAGCACGAAACGGCAGCGGTGGGAAAAAGGACAAACTGTCCCAGAGTACAAGACCATCATGCGCGTGGCTCCAGAAAACGAAAAGTGTAACGGGCCAGGGTAGGCCCGTTGTAAAAACCCGCTATGGCGGGTTGAATTAGATCGCGCTTAGCGAATGTCTTTCCAGAAAGCGGCATTTAATCGCCAAGCGATGAACATGAAAATCAACAGAAAAATCATCACCCACACGCCCACCTGGACCCGCAGGCTTTGAACAGGCTCTGACATCCATTGCATGTAGTTGACCAAATCGCCAACTGCTTCGTCGTAATCTGTGGGGCTGAGTTTGCCAGGAGACACTTGCTCCCAACCTGCAAACACTTGCGTATCTTGGCCGTTGGATTTGACAGTGTTGTAGATTGGCTTGCGTTCGCCTTGCAATTCCCACAGCACATGCGGCATGCCAACATTCGGATAAGCCAAGTTATTCCAACCAGTGACTTTGCTCGGATCGCGGTAATAGGTGCGCAAGTAGGTATAAATGTAGTCAGCCCCTGTACCGCCCTTTCCTGAACGTGAACGGGCAATCACTGTCAAATCAGGTGGGGTGCCGCCAAACCAATCTTTGGCTTGCTTGGGGTCCATGGCGATTTTCATGGTCTCGCCCACTTTGTCGGTGGTGAACAGCAAATTGTCTTTGATTTGTTGCTCTGTCAAACCAATGTCTGTGAGTCGGTTGAACCGCATGTAAGCTGCAGCATGACAATTCAAACAATAGTTGACGAACAGCTTGGCACCATTTTGTAAAGCGGCCAGGTCGTTGATTTTGTTCGGCGCTTTGTCCCAAGGAATGGTGTCAGTGGCAGCAAAAGCCGACCAACTGGTCCACAGGCTCAAGAGCATGGAGAGAACGATTTTTTTCATGGTTATGTGCTCCTGCCGGTGCTCAATGGGCAGCAAAGTTGACGCGTGCTGGCACGGGCTTGGTCTCACCCAAGCGACTCCACCAAGGCATCAGCAAGAAAAAGCCGAAATAAAACAATGTGCCAATTTGTGAAATACGCTCATTGATTTGTGAAGGCGGCTTGATACCCAAATATCCCAACACAATGAAGTTGATCACAAACAATGTGTAGAGGTAGGCATGCCAAGTCGGTTTGAAACGTATGGACTTGACCGCACAGTGGTCCAACCATGGCAAGAAGAACAGGATGATGACAGCACCACCCATGACCATCACACCCCAGAATTTCGCATCAATCGCCAGCATCAAACCCACCAAGACCAGTGCGCCAACCATGACCAAGCCTTTTAGCATGTTGCTGATGGCCGCGCGGGTGGCACCCAAGTAAGCCGCTGCAATCACGCAAACGATCAATGCATACATCATCTCATTGGTGATGGCGCGCAACATGGAGTAGTAAGGCGTGAAGTACCACACCGGGGCAATGTGCAAAGGAGTTTTCAACGGATCGGCGGGTATGAAGTTGTTGTACTCCAGAAAGTAACCACCAAACTCAGGTGCAAAAAAGATGATGGCCGAGAAAACCAACAAGAAACCGGTCACCCCCATGATGTCATGTACGGTGTAGTAGGGGTGAAAAGGAATGCCGTCCAAGGGTTTGCCGTTGGCGTCTTTGGTGGCTTTGATTTCAATGCCATCGGGATTGTTAGACCCTACTTCGTGCAGCGCGATGATGTGTGCGACGACCAAGCCAAGCAGCACCAACGGTACCGCGATCACGTGGAAGGCGAAAAAGCGGTTCAAGGTGGCGTCTCCCACCACATAGTCACCGCGAATCAGCAACGCCAAATCGGGGCCAATGAATGGAATGGCAGAGAACAAGTTCACAATCACTTGTGCGCCCCAGTAGGACATTTGGCCCCATGGCAACAAATAGCCCATGAACGCTTCGCCCATCAAGGCCAAAAAGATGGCACAACCGAACAACCAAACCAATTCCCGGGGCTTGCGGTAAGAGCCGTAAATCAAGCCACGGAACATGTGCATGTAGACCACGATGAAAAATGCAGACGCGCCGGTGGAGTGCATGTAGCGCACCAACCAACCCCAAGGCACATCCCGCATGATGTATTCCACAGAAGCAAAAGCGCTGTCAGCGTCGGGCTTGTAGTGCATCGTTAAAAAAATACCCGTGACAATTTGCAGAACCAAAACCAGCATCGACAAGACGCCGAAAAAATACAAGAAATTGAAATTTTTGGGCGCGTAGTACTCGCTCAAATGCTCTTTGTACAACTTGGACAACGGGAAGCGGTTATCCACCCAATTGAGTGCTTTTTCCGCCAATGGGGCTTGGGGGGAAATCTCTTTGAATTCAGCCATGGTTTTCGCCTTTAAGCCTTTTTGTCTTCGCCAATCAGCAAGCGACTGTCTGACAGATACATGTGGGGAGGAACTTCGAGGTTGTCTGGCGCAGGCTTGTTTTTGTAAACACGGCCGGCCATGTCAAACGTAGAACCGTGGCATGGGCAAAAAAAGCCGCCTTGCCAATCGTCGGGCAAAGATGGCTGGGGTCCCATTTGGAATTTATCGCTGGGAGAACATCCTAAGTGAGAGCAAATACCCACACCCACGAAAAATTCGGGCTTGATTGAACGCATCGGGTTGCGTGCATATTCTGGTGTCAATTCCGCCGGATTGCGCTTGGATTGCGGATCAGCCAATTGGGATTCGACCTTTTTCAAGGCTTCGAGTTGCTCGGGAGTGCGCCGAATGATCCACACGGGCTTGCCGCGCCATTCCACGGTGAGTTTTTCTCCCGGCTTGATGCTGGAGATATCCACTTCAACAGCCGCACCGGCGGCTTTGGCACGCTCGGAGGGACTGAAAGTGCTGATAAAGGGAACAGCGACCGCGGCTCCTCCGGCAACGCCGGCGCAACCTGTGGCGATGAGCCAAGTGCGTTTACCGGTGTCTAAAGTGGTTTCACTCATGTAAGACCTCTGAATTTCATTGGGATCATCGAAAACCCTCAATTCTAACCGAGCGACTTAGGTGAAAACCAGAGGTCGGGTCAGATAGGGTTTTGAGCATTTGCGCCCACTTTGTATGGATATAAGTATTTAGTATTTTTTTATTCCATGCAATTAAGCAAGCATTCATGGGGACTGGTTGCAGCTACGGCGGCCAACAAACTGGCTGGGTCTGCCAAACCCTGTCCGGCAATATCGAATGCCGTGCCATGGTCAGGACTGGTTCGGACAAAGGGCAAGCCCAAGGTCTGGTTAACCCCTTGGGACAAACCGTCCAACTTCACCGCTATGAGGCCTTGGTCATGGTACATGGCAACCACCACATCAGGCGCTGGCTGGGCGCCGGCTTGCATTGCTTGCATGAACACGGTGTCTGGCGGAAAAGGTCCACTGACCTGAATGCCTTGTTTTTTGGCTGCAGCCAAGGCAGGGGCAATCTCCACCATTTCCTCCTGCCCAAACAGACCTTCTTCGCCGGCATGCGGATTCAAACCAGCGACCCAAATATGGGGACGATAACCATAGAGCTTTTGCCAACTTCGGTCTGTGACTTGCAAAGTCTGCAGCACATTGGCGGCGGTGACCGCATCAATGGCTTGGCGCAGCGACACATGGATACTGACCAACACCACCCGCAAACCTGGCCGACTGAGCATCATGCGCACGGGAACAGCCGTGACCGAAACGCCTAAATGGTTGGCCGCCACAGCTTGCAGCATCTCGGTATGGCCTGGAAATTCGATACCCGCCAAAGACAAGGCTTTTTTGTGCAGGGGAGCGGTCACCACGGCCTTTGCACGGCCCTCTAAGGCCTCGCGGGCAGCAAACAGCACTGCATCTGCTGCCATTTTTCCGCCAGCGGCACCCACTGCACCGAGGGTGATCGGGGCATCTGGGGTGATGTTCCAAACTGGAATCTGGCCCGCTTGCATTCGCAAGCCATCGCTGAGCGCAAAAACCTCAACACAACGCAAATGCGCAGGCAAATGCTGGGACAGTATTGTCCTGTGTTGCTGCATGGACGCGAGATTGCCCACGACACAACAGCCTCGCATTTGCTCTGGTTGGGTGGCAAATGCCTTGAGAATGATTTCGGGTCCGATGCCTGACGGATCACCCATGGTGAGGGCGATCGGCAAAAGAGGTTGCGACGAGGCCATGGCGTGTCTGCAACTCAGGCGGGGTTGGGTATGTCAATGAATTCGTGCGCGATACCGAAATGCTCACTGACATGCGCGGCCAATGCAGGCGCACCGTAGCGCTCGGTGGCATGGTGCCCACAGGCAAAAAATGCGACACCGGTTTCATGCGCCAAATGCGCTTGGGGCTCGGAAATTTCACCCGTGACAAACGCATCAGCACCCGCAGCAATCGCGCTCTCAAACCACGATTGGGCGCCGCCCGTGCACCAGGCAATGCGTTGAATAGCGCGTGAAGGGTTTGGCACCACAGCGACCGGGGTGGTACCCAATTTGTCTTTCAACGCCTGGGTTAAGGTTTGGGCATTCACTTCAGCTTGCGCGGGGCGACCAACCATGCCCAGCGCTTGGTCGCCAAACCTGTCTGTCACTTGCCAGCCCATCAACTCGCCCAATTGCGCGTTGTTGCCCCATTGCGCATGGGCGTCGAGTGGCAAGTGGTAGGCCAACAGATTGATATCGTGCGCCAGCAACAGCGCCAAGCGCTGCTTGAGCCAACCGGTCACGCTGCCGTCTTGGCCGCGCCAGAACAAACCATGGTGAACCAACAAAGTATCCGCACCTTGCGCGATCGCCGCTTCGATCAAAGCGCGACTCGCTGTCACCCCAGATATGATTTTTCGAATCTCTGAGCGGCCTTCCACTTGAAGACCATTCGGGCAGTAATCTTTGAACAACTGCGGTTGCAACACTTGGTTGCAATAAGCCAAAACGTTGTTGCGCTGGGCCATGTCAACGCGGCGCCGATTTGGCACGGGGCCGTTGTGCTGGGGTAACCGCAAACTCAATTTCTTGGTTGTTGCGCAAAAACTTGAGTCGCGCGGGCCTGCCGGGTTTGAGTGCAGACACTTTGGCCAGCAACTCGGCGACGGTTTGAACCGCTTGCCCTTCCACAGCAAGCAACACGTCGCCTGGCACCACACCAGCGCGCGCAGCCGGACCCGATTGCAACACCCCTGTGATGATGACGCCATCGGCGCGTTGCACATTGAAGGTTTTGGCCAGCTCTGGGGTCAGCTCCGTGGGCTCCACACCAATCCATCCGCGCACCACTTGCCCGTCTTTGACAATGCCCTCCAGGACTTGCCGAGCGGTGCTCACGGGTATGGCAAAGCCTATGCCCAAACTGCCGCCGGAGCGGGAGTAAATGGCTGTGTTGATACCGAGCAAATTGCCCTGGACATCGACCAAAGCGCCACCTGAATTGCCCGGATTGATAGCAGCATCGGTTTGAATGAAATTCTCAAACGTATTGATGCCCAATTGGCTACGCCCGAGCGCAGACACGATGCCACTGGTCACCGTTTGGCCCACGCCGAAAGGATTGCCAATCGCCAGCACAATGTCACCCACTTGCAATTGGTCAGAATTGCTCATGACCATCACGGGCAAACGATCGAGCTTGATTTTGAGGACCGCCAAATCGGTATCTGGATCGGTGCCCACCAAACGCGCTTGTGTGCGCCTGCCATCGTTCAACACCACGGTGATTTCATCGGCAGTTTCCACCACATGGTTGTTGGTCAGGATGTAACCATCGGCGCTGACGATGACGCCGCTGCCCAGCCCAACGTTGGAGGGATCTTCATCTTGGTCGCCAAAAAAATACCTGAACCAAGGGTCCCGCATCCGGTCTGCTTGGCTGGATTTTCGCGAAGCCGTGTTGATGCTGACCACCGAAGGCGATGCGCGTTTGGCTGCCACACTCAAACTGCCCGCGCTTGCAGCCGTCGAGGCAGTGGCAGGCGCTTGGAATACCTGCACCTCTGGGCCCCACAAGCTGGGTTGCTGCAACCATTGCGGCTTGAGTGTGATCAACACAAACCAGACCGCCACCAGCACGGTGACCGATTGCGCAAACAACAGCCACAAACGCCGCATGGTCAGGGTTTCTCGCCGGTTACTTCATCCTCCGGCGCCTTGGTGTGCTTGATGAATATTTTTGCCGCCCAAATGCCAACTTCATAAAGTATGACCATGGGTATAGCCAAGGCCAATTGCGAAACCACATCCGGCGGCGTCACGATGGCGGCAATGACAAAAGCCAGCACGATGAAATAAGAACGAAATGCCTTGAGTTTTTCGATGCTGACCATACCCATGCGGGCCAACACAATCACCACAATAGGCACTTCGAATGCCAAACCAAAAGCAATAAACATGGTCATGACAAAACTCAGGTAAGCCTCAATGTCAGGGGCAGCGGTGATGCTTTTGGGCGCGAAGCTTTGGATAAATTTAAAAACCTGCCCAAACACAAAGAAATAGCAAAATGCCACGCCAATGAAAAACAAAACAGTGCTGGACATGACCAAAGGAAACACCAGACGTTTTTCATGGGCATACAAACCAGGCGCCACAAACGCCCATGCTTGGTAGAGCACCACCGGTAAGGCGAGCAAAAAACCTGCCATCAATAGGATTTTGAGCGGTACCAAAAAAGGTGAAATCACCGATGTAGCGATCAGCGTGGCACCCTGCGGCAACTGCGCCACCAACGGCGCGGCCAACAAATCGTACAGCTCACCTGGTCCAGGGTACACACCCAAAACCGCGCACATCACCGCCACCGCAATGAACGATTTGACCAAACGGTCTCGCAACTCTTTGAGGTGTTGAACAAACGGCTGTTCAGTGCCGGTGAGCGGGTCTTTTTCTTGGGAACCTGTATCAGACATTCAGCATCAAACTTTGATCTAACTTAAACCGGTCGGCCGAAAACGCGCCACCCGCGCGGCCCCGGATAAGGCCTTGGTTCGGACTCCCTGTCGGGCTTTGTACCAATGCGGCATGGCCGAACGCTTGAGCCGCCAGTTCTTGCCAGGGTGCTTGTATTCGGGTTGTTGCGGCTGCCAATAAGGAAGGAAGGAATTGTTGTTGTCAGTTGAAGTGGCTTCCTGACCAAGGTCAGCGATGCCTTGGTTCAGTTGCGTGGTGGCATTAAGAACACTGGACTGCACATCGGTCATGGCCGAGTCCATGGATTCCTTCATTTTTTTCAGGTCTTCCATCTCCATGGTCCGGTTGACTTCGGCCTTGACATCGGAGATATAGCGCTGTGCTTTGCCAAACAAGGTACCCATGGTGCGCGCCACACGCGGCATTTTTTCCGGACCAATGACCACCAGTGCCACTGCACCGATGACCGCCAGCTTGGATACCTCTAAATCAAACATATTTAAGACTTGCTTTTGGCTTCAACATCGATGGTGGACTTTTCGGCATGCGCTGGCGCAGTGCCAGAAACCTGCTGAGCAGGCGCGGCAGACTTGTCTTCTGCAGCGGCAGAGCCATCGCGCATACCGTCTTTGAAGCCCTTGACCGCACCGCCCAAGTCACCGCCAAGCCCCTTCAATTTTTTGGTGCCAAACACCAAAATCACAATCAATAAAACAATTAACCAATGCCAAACAGAAAACGTCCCCATGGAATGCTCCTCAATAAACTACAGGAATTCTAGTCTTAGCCACGCAACCATGGGCGGGGCCCGCCCATGACATGCCAATGCAGGTGGTGAACTTCCTGCCCGCCCTCTGCGCCCGTATTGGTTAACAGCCGAAAACCACCTTGCGGGTAGGGATTGACACCCTCTTGCAAAGCCAGTTGCGGCACCTTGGCCATCATGCGCCCTAACAACGGCGCATGAGCCTCGGTGATTTGTGCCATGGAGGCAATATGCAACTTGGGGATCAATAAAAAGTGTACAGGTGCCCAAGGGTTGATGTCATGGAACGCGAACATGTCATCGTCTTCAAACACCTTGCGTGAAGGAATCTTGCCTTGGATGATTTTGCAAAAAATGCAATCGGGATCTTGTGCGGCTGACATCAGTCTTCTCCTGCGTCTCGTTGCAAGGCTTTGCGCAAAGCTTTTTCTTCCAAGCCCCCCAGGCCTTCTCGGCGCGCCAATTCTTCGACGACGTCGGAAGGCCCCAAGTTGTAATGGGCCAAGGCCACCATACAGTGGAACCACAAATCGGCCATTTCATTGACCAACTGCTGCGGGTCGCCGCCATGGGTCAAGTCCTTGGCAGCCATCACGGTTTCGGTGGCCTCTTCGCCAATTTTCTTCAAAAATGCGTCTGGCCCCTTGTGAAGCAAGCGCGCCACATAGCTGGTGTCGGGGTTGCCGCCATGGGTGATTTTTCGGCTTTCGATGACGGCGGCCAAGCGCATCAAGCTGTCAATGGTATTCATGGTGTTTTCTTGTAAATGAAGGCGGGGTCTTGCAACACTGGCTCGCTGCTCAGCCACTGGCCACCGTCAGGGCCGGTCTGCCAGCGCTGGTAAAAACAACTGTGCCGCCCGGTGTGGCAAGCGATGCTCGGGTCGTGGCCAGTTTGGGTCACGGTCAACAAAACCACGTCGTTGTCGCAGTCAAGGCGTATGTCGTGCACCAGTTGCACATGGCCTGACTCTTCGCCCTTGAACCACAGTTTGCCCCGCGAGCGGCTGAAATACACCGCCCGCCCTTGCTCTGCGGTGAGTTGCAAGGCCTCGCGGTTCATCCAGGCGAACATCAGCACGTCTTTGCTGCCCTGTTCTTGCGCGATAACCGGCACCAAGCCTTGCGCGTCCCATTTGATGTGATCAAGCCAATTCATAGGGGGGATGTTAAGGGCATCGCCTGTTGAGGATGAGTAGTGAGACAAAAGCGGATCGAATGGCTTTTATAGCCACAATTGAGCACGTCATACTTGGGAGGTTTGAGCTATAAAGATTTTTATTAGTTTTTAATTTTTACTTCTATTAAATTAGCTTATTACTACTTCATTAGTGATCATGATTCATTTCAAATAACTGCTCTGTCTCAAATTCTTCGACCTGCCGTATCAAACTTCCTGGCATCTGAAATACAAATTTTGTGTATTCGTGTGTATAATTTCCATGAAAAGCACTGACCTTATCAATAAAATCAAGGCCGATGGTTGGTACTTGGTGCACGTGGTGGGCTCGCACCACCAGTTCAAACACCCTTTTAAGCTAGGCAAGGTGACAGTACCTCATCCGAGAAAAGACTTGCCGCTACCAACAGTTCGCAGCATCTTGAAGCAAGCCGGTCTGTGAAGCCCCATACAAACAAGGAGTTGCCCATGTTGTATCCCGTTTATGTTCAAGTTGGTGATGCTGACCATGCGCATGGCGTGTCGTTTCCAGACTTTCCGGGTTGCTTTTCTGCGGCCGATACGTGGAGCGATTTGCCCGCCGCCGTGCAAGAGGCAGTTGAAGCGCATTTCAATGGCGAGCCAGACGCAGTGCCACCGCCAACTCCGCTGGAAAATTTAGTGAACCAACCTGAATACGAAGGTGGCATTTGGATGTTGGTAGAAATTGACCTGAGCCGCATCGACAACCGACCTGTACGCTTGAATGTGAGTCTGCCTTCTAATTTGGTGCAGCAAATAGACGCTTGGGCCGAAGCGCACCATATGACCCGTTCAGGGTTTTTGGCCAGTGCTGTGAAACAGGCCATGGCGGCATCGAATGTCAAACGAATAAACGGATGAACTTAACGCGGTTTAGATCGATAGCAATAATTTTTTTAGGCATTGGTAACTTGAGCAGCATCGAAATTGGGCAATTTGGCGGGACTATCTTGTTCCACCCGCAGCGAATGAGTTGTATTTGCGGG
>SXWY01000052.1 GCA_005789825.1 Burkholderiales bacterium
CCGCCCGGGCCGTAATTCAAACTGCTCAAACCCAAACTGACGGCTGTGCTGTTGGCGCTGTCTTCGTTGACCACGATGGGGGTGGTTGTACCTGCCGTGCGCACCGGTGCGTCGTTGACAGCGGTGATGGTGGTGTTCAACGACACCGTGCCAGAGCTGAAGGCCGTGCTGCCGCCGTTGGCTGACACGTTTGTGCTGTTGCCGTTGGTCAAGCCTGTGGCGCTGGAGTCCACGAGTCGGGCAGTCAGTGCGCCCGGTGTGCCGCTGTAATTGGCAACAGGCACAAACCGCAACAAGGTGTTGGCGGCCAAGTACAAAGCCGTGGCATCAGCGAGGGCAGTGGTGGCGATGTCGTTCCAAGTGTCACCGCCATCGGCTTTCCACTGCCATGTGCCTTGCGTTGCAGTCGCTGCGTTAGCGGTGATGGCCACACCCGCCAAGGTGTTGGCGCTGCTGCCGTTAGTCACGGCATCGGCGGTGTCGCTGAATTTGCTGTTGAACAAGGACGACACGGTTGCACCCGCTGGGCTGGGGGTGTCTTCGTCAACTGCGGCCAATGTCGCCGAGCCAGTAGCCACGGGCGCGTCGTTCACAGCCGCGACATTGACACCAACCGTGATACCCGCCGATTGCAAACCTGCCGAATCCACCGCCACGACAGAAAATGCACTGCTGATATTTCCGTGGAAATCCGACGTGGGATGTTTCCATCGGATGGTGTCTGAACTGGAAATGGTGTTGTTGGTGCTGCCGGGCTGGGTACTGACCGTGCTCCAGTTGCCATTGGTGTCTTTGATTTGCAATTGCCCTTGCCCCACATTGGTCACTTTGAATGACAAGCTGTCGCCAGCGTCACCGTCAGTGGCACTGCTGGCAGCCACCAACTGAGCGTAGGTGATTTCCAGCCATTCATCCTCGGATCCGGCAAATGAAAAACTGTTGTTGGCGACAACAGGCGCTTCATTGACATCGGTGAGCTTCAGCGTGACCACTGTGGAAGTTTGTTTGCCACTCGCATCAAAAGCGGTGACGCTGTAATCAAACTGTCTGGGGTTGTCGGTCGATTCAAAATTGTTTAACTTGGCATGGGCAATACCGACTGCGGTGATGGTGATGACCCCGGTGTTACTGATGGTCAAACAACCATCTGAGCTGGTTTGGGTTCCCGAGTCAGAAAACTCAAACCGAGTCACAGCCACGTTGTCAATGGCTTTGGCTTGGCCAAACTCATACCCTGTGGTTCGGTTTTCTGCGTAGGTGAAAGTGAACTGGTTGTCGTTTGGGCCTGAAAACACAAATGACGGGGGTTGTTCATCGGGCACAGTCACCGTGACGTTTCGCTGGCTGAATGACTGCGCATCGTTGCCGCTGGTGTCTTGGATGGGCTTGGTTGGGTCTTGCGTGTTGGTGGTGTAGCTCAGTGACACGCTGTGCTGTGGCTCGACTTTGTGGTCACCTAAATCCAGAAAAATTGTCTTGCCGTCTGCTGCGATGCCTGAAACTGCGAACGTGGTGTTGGTTACTGGGTTGTTTGAGGTGACCGTGACCGTGAAAGCACTTGTAGGCGGTAAATTTTGTGTATCCAACAGTTCGTCGAACACCAACACGATTTGCTTGCCATCAGCGGATGTGCTGCTGCTCAGCAACGTCGGCGCACGTGTATCAACGACCGTGAAATCGGCGCTGACTTGGTGTGTCTTAGCGCCGCCGTCTCCTGTGTTTCCACCATCGTCGGTCAGCATGGTCAACGTGTCGCTACCGGTGAAACCAGTGTTCGGGGTGTAAGACAGCGCATTGGTGGTTTGCAACCAGTTGTTCAAATCGGTTGCTTTGCCAGTCAGGGTGATGCTGGCAGTGCCGTTGTCAAGGACAGTAAAGTTTTGGTCCTGAGACGTCTGGGCATTTAATATGCCGTTGTTGACTGACAACTTCACGGTGATGTTGCCATCGCCCGCGTCTATGTCTGCCACGCCCAGCCCGTTGAGGACAAAAGAGACTGGACCCGACAGTGTCGTGCCATCAGCAAGATATTTGTTGTTCGCCTCTATGTTGGTGATGGGTGCAGGGACCGTGTTGACCGGCGCGTCGTTGACAGGGGAGACATTGAAGGTGAGTGTGTTTTCTGGGTTGCTGGTGTCTTTACCGTTGTTATCTGTACCTCCATCGTCTTGGAGTTTGAAGACGATACTGGCGTATCCATCCCCGTTGCCATTGGCAGCAGGCTTGAATTTGAGCAAGGGAATTTTTAATGTGTCGATGGATTGATTCAGCGAAACTGAAACTCCATCAAGTGTCAAATCACCTTCGGCACGCAAAGAGGTGATGATGACTGCTTTCAGTTGGTGGCCATCCACATCTTGGAAGCCAAAATCAGCGAAGCTGAAAGTGTGTTCTCCGTCCTCGGTGATAAGAATTTCCTTGTTATTCCCAATTGGGGCATCATTCACATCCGCAACAGCAGATGTGGGTTGACTGGCGACAGTTTCTTTGTTGTTTTCGTCGTCTTCATAGCTAACCAGTAACCTGATTTTTTTATCCACTTGGTCTTGCGTCAATTTCCAGTCTTTGCTGTTTGCGCTATTGATGTTTTTCCAATGGCCTCTGCTGTTGTCATAGGCCTGCCATTGGTAACTGAATGTTGAAAGATCGATACTGCCATCGTTGGCTTTGGGTAAACCGTCAATGTCTGTGATATCTGAACTGATATTGGTGAGATCGACTGTTAACGTTTGCCCTTGCCTGAAATTACCTGTCACCTTGACGGTGCCCGTGGGTAAGTTGTTGCCCGTCAAGTCCAACACTTTTTTGGACAATGCTGTAAACAATTCGCTGTTGTTGTCGGCAGTTTGCAGTGCAGCTGCACCGGCTTGGTTCAGGGCTTTTTTCAAATCAGCGCTGAGCAAACCATCGTCATCGATGCCATTGGTAATCAGAGTCATGGACACGCCGTTGTTTTCCATTTGGGAAAACAGGTTCAACAGTACCCCGTAGTCGTTCGCGCTTGCGCCGGGTGAGTTTTCTGTCAGATCCACATTGGCGGTGATCAGGTCTAAAGTGCTGATGCCAAAGGCTTTGGCGATCACTGCGTTGGCATCGTTGATTTCGCTGCTGCTGGTCTTGGCTAAATCGAGTGTGCCGTCTGTCTTCAGCGTAACGCCCGCTTTCAAACTGGCGGCGTGCGTCAGCGGCGTGATTTTCACCCCTGTGATGGTGGTGCCAGAGAAATTCAACACCGCCAACATGTCGGTCAGGGGTTTGTCGGCGTTGGTGGCTTCGTCCAGGTGCGTAGGTTTATCTGCATTGCTGGTGTCTTTGTCATAGGTCTTGAGCACCACGATGCCGCTGTAAGCACGGTTCAAGGTGATTTCAAACGTGCCGTCGGCATTGACGACAGCGGTGCCGAGTTTGTTGCCGCTGCTGTCATAGGCATCGACGGTCAGGTCGCCATTGCCGTTGCTTTTGACTTGTCCTGCAAACAGCGTCCCCCCAATTTTGGGCAATGCCGGTGCGCCACCCGCAGCATCACCGCCACCTCCGCCACCTCCGCCTGCTGCGGCTGCGCCACCTGCCAACGCAGTCAGACCCGCCAAGCCACCCATACCTACGCTGCCGGTTGATAAGGCGGCAACCGCAGGCAGACCAATGGCCTGCGGCTCTAAGGTATGCGCCACCGGCATGCCTGTGGTCCAGACCAGATCCTGGCCATTGACAGCAGTGGTGCTGGCGCTGGCTGGCGATATCAGTCCCCATTCCGTCTCTGCGCTGGTGCTGGTGTCCACCAGATAACCCGGCAAGCTTGCCAAGCTGGTTTGTGGGTCTGTGGGGTGGGCGAAAAAGTCCTCGAGCTCTAGCACCAGCTTTTGGTCCACCAACACTTGCAAGTTTTTGCCCTTGCGCACCAAGGTTTGTGTTTTGACGATTTGTCCGGTTTTTTCATCCACCAATCTGTAAAAAATACCCGGCTTGGACTTGACCAGCAAGGGTGCCATTTTGGTTTGGCTGTGGGTGCGCCCGATGGTGAGATCGCTGTTGTCCGATTTGATGTTGGCGGCGGCGGCTTTGAGTAAAAGGGTGGACATGGTTAAACCTTTGAAAGAATAAATTGAAATGTTTGATGAAGTAATGCTTGCATGTGTAATTTGAAATTAAGTTTAGGCAATTTAAATTCATGCATTAATTTAATAGTATTATTTGCCTTCAATTTACTGGGTGGTTTGGCCATGTTGTTGCAAGCGGCAAACAGGTCCTGGCGCTTGGCCTGTTTAAATACGGCAACTTTTCACACACGACCACAGACCCACACAAACCCACACAAACCCAGCTCAACCCTCTGTCAATGCAGGGATATGCCTAGCATGCCAAGGCGTCGACCGCGTTGACAATCTCTCCACATCCACAGGGCCGCTTTTTCTCATCCATCCATGCAAGTGTTGCAAGTCATCTTCAGCGGTGTTGCCCAAGGCTGTATTTACGGGTTGATCGCACTGGGCTTCGTGCTGATTTACAAAGCCACCGAAACCGTCACCTTTGCCCAGGGCGAGCTGATGATGCTGGGTGCGTTCGCGGGCTTGGCTTGCGTCACTTACTTGGGTTGGCCGTTTGGTTTGGCCGTCATGGTGTCCTTGTTGGTCATGGCTTGTGTGGGTTGGTTGGTAGAGCGGGCAGTCATCAACCCGGTGCTGGGTGAGCCGGCATTTGCCATCGTCATGTTGACAATTGGTGTGGGTTATGTGGCCCGTGGCTTGGTCACCATGGTGCCCAATATCGGCACCGAAACCCACAACTTGCCCGTGCCCTATGCAGACACCTCTTTCCAGCTGGGCAGCCTGGTGTTGGGCGCTACGCAGTTGGTGGTGATGGCCACAACCGCCGTGCTCTGCGGCCTGCTTTACCTGATGTTCAAGTACACGCGCATGGGCATTGCCATGCAAGCCACATCACAAAACCAGTTGGCGGCTTATTACATGGGCATACCTGTCAAACGGCTCAACAGCATGGTGTGGGCCTTGGCGGCAGTGGTGGCGACGGTTGCAGGGCTGCTGCTCGCGCCCATCACTTTTGTGCATGCCAACATGGGCTTCATCGGCTTGAAGGCATTTCCTGCGGCAGTCGTCGGCGGCTTTGGCAGTTTGCCCGGCGCGATTGTGGGCGGCATCATCATTGGCGTGGTGGAGTCACTCTCGGGGTTTTGGTTGCCCGAAGGTTTCAAAGATGTCGCCGCATATGTGGTGGTGTTGCTGATGTTGGTGTTCAAACCGAACGGCCTGTTTGGCGACAACCTGCGCAAAAAGGTCTGACGCATGCGCTTTATTTTCAAAACCAGCTACCAACAAGACATACAACTGGCCCGCCATGGCGGGCAAGTGTTTTGGTACAGCATGTTGTTGCTGGCTTTGGTCACTGCACCTTGGTGGTTGCAAGAATATTGGCTGGCGCAACTGACGTTTGTCATGATCTACAGCATCATGGGTTTGGGCCTGATGCTGTTGGCCGGTTTCACCGGCTTGTTTTCGATTGGCAATGCGGCATTCATGGGGGTGGGCGCGTATGTGGCGGCGGTGCTGTCCGCCCACGGCACACCATTTCCTGTGACCTTGGCTGTGGCTGCGGGTTTGTCTGCCTTGGTCGGCGCGGTGGTGGGTTTGCCTGCCTTGCGGGTCAAAGGTATTTTTCTGGGTATTGCCACGCTGTCGTTCGGTTTCATTGTGGAAGAAGGCCTGGCCCGCTGGGAAAGTGTCACCGGCGGCAATGCCGGTATGCATGTCAAAGCCATGGTCATGGGCAGTTGGAAAGTCAACAGCGCCGAATCGTTTTATGCAGTGTGCCTGGGCGTGACGGTGCTCTCCACGCTGGCCGTGCTCAATGTGTTGCGCTCTTCCACCGGTCGGGCGTTTGTCGCCATCCGAGACTCCGAAATATCCGCCCAAAGCATGGGCATTCATTTGGCTTATTACAAAACGCTGTCGTTCATGATGTCGGCAGCCCTCGCGGGTGTGGGCGGTGCGCTGTATGCGCACAAAATGCAATTCATCAGCCCTGATCAGTTCGGCATTTTGCAGTCCATCGATTTGCTGCTCATGGTGGTGATCGGTGGTTTGGGTTCGGTACACGGCGCATTTTTGGGCGCGATTTTTCTCATCACCTTGCCGCAATTCATCACCTTGGGCAAAGACTATCTGCCGGCTGCTATCGGGCAGGCCCCGGGCTTGCAATCGGTGGTGTATGGGCTGGTGTTGATCGCATTTGTCATGTTTGAGCCCATGGGCTTGTATGGCCGCTGGCTCAAGATCCGCACTTGGTTTGAGCTGTTTCCTTTCTATCGCAAGGGCATGTTCAAGCGCCAGAAAAGCTTTCAGAAATCGGACCGACTCAAATGACCGATATCCTCCTCAGTGCTCACGAATTGAGCGTTCGCTTTGGCGGTGTGCTGGCTGTGAACAAAGTCAGTTTCGACGTGCGGCAAGGCGAAGTGTTCACCTTGATTGGGCCCAACGGTGCGGGCAAAACCACGGTGTTCAATTTGATCAGCCGTTTGTACACGCCGACCTCGGGACACCTCAGCTACCAAGGACGTGCATTGAACGACATGCCCGCCCATTCGGTGGCCGCAGCAGGCATAGCGCGTACTTTTCAAAACATTGAGCTCTTTGAGCATGCGTCCGTGTTGCACAACCTGTTGATCGGCCGGCATGTGCACCGCCGTACAGGTTTTTGGCAGCAGATGTTGTTTTTGCCGTCGGTGCGGGCTGAGGAAATTGCCACCCGCCGAAAAGTGGAAGAAGTGATCGACTTTCTCGACTTGCAACACTACCGCGATACACGTGTGGCCGGCCTGCCCTATGGCATTCGCAAAGTGGTGGAACTCGCCAGAGCGCTGTGCACCGAACCCCAGTTGCTGTTGCTTGATGAACCGTCCTCTGGCCTGAATGTGGAAGAAACCGCAGACATGGCTTTTTGGATCCAAGACATACAAAAAGATTTGGGCATCACGGTGTTGATGGTTGAGCACGACATGAGTTTGGTGTCCAAGGTCAGCGACCGTGTCCTGGCCATGAACCAAGGCGAGGTATTGGCGGTGGGTACGGCAGCGCAAGTGCAGTCGCATCCCGCTGTGATCGAGGCCTATTTGGGTGGCAGCTTAGATGTGTCAGCGTTCAGGCGCGAAACCACGGGGGCCGCATGAGCGATACCGTGTTGCAACTCAACAATGTCGAGAGCGCGTACGGGCCGGTGCGAGCCATTCGCGGTGTCAGCCTGAGTGTGCAACGTGGACAAATCGCTGCGGTGCTTGGCTCCAATGGCGCGGGTAAAACCACCGTGCTCAAAACCATCTCCGGCATTTTGGACCCGCGCAAAGGCACGGTGTTTTTCAAAGGCGAGAACATCACGGCGATGGACCCGGCGCATATTGTTCAGCGCGGTTTGGTGCAAGTGCCCGAAGGGCGCGAAGTGTTTCCCTTGCTGTCCGTGCGTGACAACCTGGTGATGGGCGCCTACACACGCAGTGACCGCGACGGCATTGCGCGTGACATGGAAACCGCATTCAATTACTTTCCCATACTGCGCGAGCGTTCTGCGCAGCCAGCGGGTTTGCTGTCTGGCGGCCAACAACAAATGTTGGCGATTGCACGAGCGCTGCTGGGCAACCCAGAAATGATCTTGCTGGATGAACCCAGCCTCGGTTTGTCCCCCAAACTCACCCAAGAGATTTTTGAAATCGTGCTGCGCATCAACCGCGAACGCGGCACCACCATGTTGTTGGTGGAGCAAAACGCCAACATGGCACTCAACGTGGCGGACTATGGGTTTGTGCTGGAGTCAGGACGCATCGTGATGGAAGACACCTGTGAGCGCTTGCGCGAAAAGGACGACATCAAAGAGTTTTACCTGGGTCTGAAAGAAGCCGGTGCGCGTGACGAACGGCGCTGGAA
>SXWY01000053.1 GCA_005789825.1 Burkholderiales bacterium
ATCCATGAAAAACCGTTTGTCATCGTCAAAGCCGACAACGGCACTTACGGCATGGGCATCATGACGGTGCGCGATGTCAAAGACTTGGATGTGCTCAACCGCAAAACCCGCAACAAAATGAGCGTGGTCAAAGACGGCCAAGAGGTCAACCAAGTCATCATCCAAGAGGGTGTGCAAACCAACGAACGCATCAATGATGCGGTGGCCGAACCCGTGGTCTACATGATGGACCGCTATGTCGTCGGCGGCTTTTACCGGGTTCACGCAGAGCGTGGCATCGACGAAAACCTGAACGCGCCTGGCGCGAGTTTTGTACCGTTGGCGTTCGAACAAAGCGCCCACACCCCGCAGCCCGGCATGAAACCTGGGGCCAGCGCCCCCAACCGCTTTTACATGTACGGCGTTATCGCCCGATTGGCCATGTTGGCTGCCAGCTATGAGCTTGAGGCCACCGACCCTGACGCCGAGGTTTACGAATAAAAAATAGTTCTTTTGCCGCATGGCGGAATCGTTAAACTCTGCGCTTACTGATTACGGGTAGGCGGACAACAGCCGCTTGAGGTCCTATGAGTGAAGCGCAAAGCCAAGGGCAACGGCCATCGTCGTTGATGGGTTTGACATTGGGTGCCATTGGTGTGGTGTATGGCGATATTGGCACCAGCGTGCTCTATTCCATCAAGGAAGTTTTTGGCTCAGGCCATGTGGCCTTCACGCCTGACAATGTCTACGGCATTCTCTCCATATTCTTCTGGACACTGACCGTCATTGTGTCGCTCAAGTATGTGACCTTGGTGCTGCGCGCCGACAACAACGGCGAAGGCGGCTTGGTCGCCATGTTGGCGCTGGCTTCTTCATCGGTCAGAGACAAACCCAAGTTGCGTCGTGTTTTGCTGGTGGTGGGTATTTTTGGCACTTGTTTGTTTTATGGCGATGGTGTCATCACGCCAGCTATTTCGGTGCTGTCCGCCGTCGAGGGCTTGGAAGTGGTGTCGCCAACTTTCAAGCGATTCGTCATACCGCTCACGCTGTTGATATTGCTGTGTTTGTTCTCGGTGCAAAAACGTGGCACGGGCGGTATTGGTAAATTTTTCGGCCCGATCACCTTGGTGTGGTTTATTGCCATTGCCATACTCGGTCTTTATCACATCGTGGGTCATCCAGAAATTTTGTGGGCCATCAGCCCACATTACGCGGTCATGTTTATTTGGAGCCAACCGTTCACAGCGTTCATTATTTTGGGCGCGGTGGTGCTGTGCGTGACCGGCGGCGAAGCGCTGTATGCAGACATGGGCCACTTCGGCAAAAAACCGATACGCGTGGCTTGGTTTTCCATCGTCATGCCGTGTTTGACATTGAACTATTTCGGTCAAGGGGCATTGTTGCTGGCCGAACCAGAGGCCGTTAAAAACCCGTTTTTCAACATGGCCCCCGACTGGGCCTTGATACCCATGGTGATTCTGGCGACTGCGGCGACTGTGATTGCTTCTCAAGCCTTGATCACCGGCGCGTTCAGCGTGACCAAGCAAGTGATTCAATTGGGCTATTTGCCGCGCTTGCAAATTTTGCATACCAGCGAAAAAGAAACGGGCCAGATTTACATGCCGCTGGTGAACTGGGGTTTGTTTGTGGTGATTGTGCTGGCGGTGGTGATGTTCAAAACCTCTAGTAATTTAGCGGCAGCCTATGGCATTGCGGTGTGTACCGACATGTTGATCACGACGGTGCTGACATTTTTCGTGATTCGCTACGCTTGGAAATACCCGCTGTGGTTGTGTATCGCGGCCACGTCGGTATTTTTTGTCGTGGACTTGGCATTTTGGAGTTCCAACCTGCTCAAGTTGGCCGATGGCGGTTGGTTTCCATTGTTCATCGGCGGATTGATTTTGGTGCTGATGTTGACTTGGCGCGATGGCCGTTCTTTGCTTCACCATAAAACCCGCGACGAAGCCATCAACTTGTCGTCTTTTTTAGAGGCTTTGTTCATCGCGCCACCCACCCGGGTTGAGGGCACGGCCGTGTTTCTGACCTCCGAAGACGGCATTGTTCCCAACGCCATGCTGCACAACCTCAAACACAACAAAGTACTGCACGCCCAAAATTTATTTGTCACGGTACGTAACCACGAGGTTCCTTGGATCCCAGATGACAAACGCATTGAGTTCTCTGACTTGGGCGGCAATTGCTGGCAGGTCATGGTGCATTACGGCTTCAAAGACGATCCGGATGTACCGTTTGCTCTGTCTTTGCTGCGCGGTCAACTGGGAGATATCCATCCCATGACCACCAGCTATTTCTTGTCTCGCGACAGCATTGTGCCGACCGTGGATGGCGGCATGTCGCAGTGGCGCGAAAAATTGTTTGCGCAGATGTACCTCAACGCCAGTGCCGCCGCAGACTTTTTGAATTTGCCCAGCAACGCGGTGGTGGAGATGGGCAGCAAAATCGAGATTTGATGGCTGCCAATGCTTCAGGGATTTCGCTGTTAACCTAACGCTATGAATGTATTGTTTGTTTGCGACCCCTTGTCTTCTTTTCATACCGAAAAAGACAGCACATTCACCATGATGCGGGAAGCACAAAGGCGTGGCCATGGGGTGTGGGCCTGCACCACCGCTGACCTGTATTGGCAAAGTGGTGACCGCGTCAGTGCCAATATGCACAGCATTTCGTTAACCGGGCATGCGCTGGATTGGTTCTCGGTGGTCGCGACCCACAACCGCGCATTGGCCGACATGGATGCGGTACTCATGCGCAAGGATCCGCCTTTTGACAATGAATATTTTTATGCCACGCATTTGCTGAGTCAGGCCGAGCGCGAAGGCGCCAAGGTGTTCAACCGGCCGCAATCATTGCGCGAGCATCCCGAAAAACTTGCGCTGATGGAGTTTGCGGAATTTGCCAGTCCCACGCTGGTCACGCGCAACCCGCAAGCGATTCGCGAATTTCATGCCTTGCACCAAGACATCATTCTCAAGCCTTTGGACGGCATGGGTGGTATGGGTATTTTTCGCGTGAAAGCCGACGGGCTGAACTTGGGCGCCATCATGGAGTCGCTCAACCGCGAAGGCAGCACCAGCGTCATGCTGCAAAAGTTTTTGCCAGCCATTGCACAGGGCGACAAACGCGTTTTGGTCATCAACGGGCAAGCCGTGCCGTTTGCGCTGGCGCGTATTCCTCAAGGCGGCGAGGTTCGGGGCAATTTGGCGGCAGGCGGCAAAGGCGTGGCGCAACCCCTGACCGAGCGTGATTGGCAAATCGCCAAGGCGGTAGGCCCTGTGTTGGCTGCCAGGGGCTTGTTACTGGTGGGTCTCGACATCATTGGCGACTGCCTGACCGAGGTCAATGTCACCAGCCCCACTTGTTTTCGAGAGATCACAGACCAAACCGGTTGCAATGTGCCTGCGCTGTTCATCGACGCGCTTGAGCACTGTCTGGCCGGCCCATCCTGAGCCGCCATGGCCCACACACACGCTGTACATAAGTGATGAAGGTCTTTATAGAACAAGCTTTATTCGAGCCTTACGCCTACGCCGCCAAGGAGCGGTTGAATGCGGTCAGGCCCTTTGAATATTCTCAAAGCCGAAACCATGTGCATGGCGCGGTCAGCATGCTGTCGCCTTATTTGACGCACGGTATCTTGACCATTCCCGATGTGGCTGATTACATGTACCGGGTGCACCGCATGGGGGCGCAACACAAATTCATATATGAATTGGCGTGGCGCGAATATTTCCAGCATGTGCATCAGGTGCTGGGCGACGCCATCCATGCGAATTTGCACGAAGGCGTGTTGCCGCAAGACGCTTACAGCCAAGACATGCCAGACGATGTGCGCTATGGAGCCACTGGCGTGCCGGTGATTGACCAAGCGGTGCGGCAACTCTATTTCAATGGTTATGTGCATAACCATGCACGTTTGTGGTTGGCCAGTTATTTGGTGCACATACGCAAAGTGCATTGGCGCGTGGGTGCCGATTGGATGTACAGCCATTTGCTCGATGGTGACGTGGCCAGTAACGATCTGAGCTGGCAATGGGTGGCAGGCACCGGCAGCAGCAAGCCGTATTTGTTCAATGCGGCCAACGTGGCTATCCACGCGCCCGAACCTTGGCACAGCAAAAACACCGTGGTCGACCAAGAGTTGGACATCATCGACATGATTGCGCGCAGCCGTGCCACCTTTACCCAGTCATCCAAAACCTTTGCGCGTATTGACGAACCTGAATTGTTCAAGCGTCCACCGCCCAGTGTGGATTTGCTAGCCGCCGGTTTGGCTGCAGAAAAGTTGAGCGGGCGCGAAGTCTGGTGGATACACCCTTGGGCATTGACCGACAAATTGCCAGCCAGTGTGCCCGCGGATGCGATGCAGATCGCTGCCTGCTGGTTGGAATGGACCGAGGCCAGGCCGTGGAGCGAAGCGCGCTGGAAATTTGTTGCGCACGGTATGCATGCACTGGCTTCCCATTGCTGGTTTGAGGATGCGGCCACGCTGGGTCAGATACTGGGCAAGGCCAAAGCCGTGCATGTGTGGGACCACCGCTGCCTGCCCGATTTGCCGGGCGTGCCGTGGGTGCGCCATGCGCCACCGCGTTTGTGGCCCCTGCAAGACGAACATTGCAAATCGTTTTCAGCCTGGTGGAGCAAGGTCAACCGCTACCGCCTGACCTTGCCGCAGTTGCTGCGCCGTTGAAGGCGCCAACCGTCAAGCTGCCGCTTTGACTTTCAACCGCCAAGCATGCAGCAAGGGCTCGGTGTAGCCGCTGGGTTGTTCCATGCCATGGAACACCAAATCGGTGGCCGCCAGGTAAGCCTTGGACGTGGCGAAATGTCCGGCCATGGGTTGGTACAACGGGTCGCCTGCATTTTGTTGATCCACCACGGCCGCCATGCGCTCGAA
>SXWY01000054.1 GCA_005789825.1 Burkholderiales bacterium
ACAACATTCATGCCGTTGTGGTGGGCAACGAGGTGTTGGATGCCATGCCGGTCAAATTGCTGCACCGGGTCAACGGCGTGTGGCATGAACGCGGTGTGGCTTGGCATACCCAGACTTCGTCGTATGTGTGGCAAGACCAAGCGACCGATTTGCGGCCGCCGTGCGAGATTGAAGGGAACCATGACTACCTGTGTGAAATCCCTTTGCAAGCACAGGCGTTCATGGGCAGTCTGGCCGAGCGTTTGCGCCAAGGTGCAGCGTTCTTCATCGATTACGGGTTTGCGGCGCACGAGTACTACCACCCGCAACGCCACATGGGCACGCTGATGTGTCACCGCGATCACCAAAGTGACGCCAACCCGTTGCAAGACATTGGCCGCAAGGACATCACCGCGCATGTGGATTTCACGGCCATGGCGTTGACCGCGCAAGAAGCAGGTTTGCAGTGTTTGGGCTTTACCAGCCAAGCGCATTTCTTGATCAACAGCGGTTTGTTGTCGTTGTTGGAGAATGCCTCCGTGGCCGAACGGCAGCAGGCGCAAATGCTGATCCAAGACCATGAAATGGGTGAGTTGTTCAAGGTACTGGTCTTGGGCGCTGGGCCACCATGGGAGCCCATGGGTTTTGTGCAAGGCGACCGATCGCACCGTTTGTAAGGCTTGACATGTTTCGCTGGTTGCTGGTGGTTTTTCTCGCCTTGTTGCTGATTCAAGGTCTGACGCCGTGGTTGAACAAACTGGGCTTTGGACGCTTGCCTGGCGATATGCGCTTTCGTTTGTTTGGCCGTGAATTTTTCATTCCTTTGACCACCACCATCATTTTGAGCATGGTCTGCGCTTTGATCGCAAGGTTAATTTGACAGGGGTAATATGGCTTGTTGTGCAGCCCCAAAGTAGTTGAACATGTTGAAAACCTCTCGATCTCGCTGGCTATCGGTTGCTCTGATGGGTTGTTTGTTGGTCGCCTTCACAGCGGTGCTGTGGTGGGGTTTTGCCGATCTGCGTCCTTCGTGGCTGGCTTCCACCACCCAAGAAACCTCGGCAGTTCGAGAGGGCGTTGCGGGCAAGCCGGGAAACAAGCCCCCTTGGAGCGGTGGGCGGCCCGGCAACAAGGACATGGTCGACAGCTCTGGCAAGCCCACGCCGGTGACAACCGATCTGGTCAAACGCATGGACATGGTGTTGCAAGTGCAAGCCTTAGGCACTTTGACCGCGATGAACACGGCGATTGTGCGTTCGCAGGTGGATGGGGTGCTCAAGTCCTTGCGATTCACCGAAGGTCAGCAGGTGCAAGCCGGCCAATTGCTGGCCGAAATCGATCCGCGTGCATTCGAGGCGCAATTGAACCTAGCGTTGGGCCAATTGGCCCGAGACAACGCCCAGTTGTTGAACGCACAACTGGATTTGCAACGCTACCAAGACCTGCTGAAAAAAGACGCGATCGCCCGACAACAAGTGGAAACCCAAGCGGCATTGGTGGCCCAGTGGCAAGGCACGGTGCAAGCCGATCAGGCCAATGTCGATACCGCCAGATTGCAACTCTCCTACACCCGTGTGACCGCGCCCATCAGCGGTCGATTGGGCTTGAAGCAAGCCGAATTGGGTAGCTTGGTCCGCGCTTCCGACCCCAATGGCTTGGTCAGCATCACCCAAACCCAACCCATGGCCGTGGTGTTTGCCGTGCCTGAAATGCATGTGCCGTTGATCATGCGCAAACTCAAGTCGGGTCAGGCCTTGCCAGTGCAAGCCTGGGACCGGGACCGCAAACAGCGGCTCGCCAGCGGACGGGTCAACACCACCGACAACGCCATCGATGTGGCCACCGGCACCCTCAAACTCAAAGCCTCGCTGGACAACCGCGACGGTCAGTTGTTTCCCAACCAATTTGCGCACATTGAATTGCAGTTAGACACCTTGAAAAACACCTTGGCGGTGCCGACGGCCTCTGTACAGCGTGGTGCGCAAGGCAACCGGGTGTTGGTGGTGCAAGCCGACAGCACTGTCAGCGCGGTGCCTGTGCAGTTGTTGTCTGTGCAAGATGATTGGCAGGCGGTCATGGCCGACGGCTTGAAAGAAGGCGACAGCGTGGTCACCGACGGGGCGGACCGTTTGCGCTCAGGCAGCAAAGTTGAGGTGGTGAAAGCCGCCAAGCCATGAACCTGTCGGCGTTGTTCATCCGACGCCCGGTGGCCACATCGTTGCTGATGCTGGCATTGCTGCTGTCGGGGGCATTGGCCTACCGGTTTTTGCCTGTGGCTTCGCTGCCGCAAGTCGACTACCCAACGATCCAAGTCAGCACGCTTTATCCGGGCGCCAGCCCCGAGGTGATGACCGCATCCGTCACCGCACCGCTCGAGCGGCAGTTTGGACAAATGCCCGGACTGGCCTTGATGACCTCGGTGAGTTCTGGCGGTGCGTCTGTCATCACGCTGCGTTTTTCGCTCAAACTGCCACTCGATATCGCCGAGCAGCAAGTGCAAGCCGCGGTCAATGCCAGCGCCAATTTTTTGCCTGCTGATTTGCCCATGCCGCCGAGTTACAGCAAAGTCAATCCGGCGGATGCGCCGGTCATGACCTTGGCGGTGAGCGCCGACGACATGCCCTTGACCCAGATCCATGACTTAGTGGAAAACCGTTTGGCCATGCGCTTGTCACAAGTCAGTGGCGTGGGCTTGGTGGGTATTGCCGGTGGTCAGCGGCCCGCGGTACGGGTGCAGGTCAATCCCCAGGCTTTGGCCGCCGCCGGGTTGTCATTGGAAGATGTGCGCAACGCCATCAACCTGAACAACGTGAACATGGCCAAAGGCAGTCTGGATGGTGCGGCACGTGCATCGAGTTTGGATGCGAACGACCAATTGCGGTCGCCCAAAGAATATGACGATTTGGTATTGGCCTATGTCAGAGGCAGTCCGCTGCGCTTGGGCGATGTGGCCGATGTGGTCGAGGCCGCGCAAAACAACCGTCTGGCAGCTTGGGCCGATCGCACACCGGCCATCATCGTCAATATTCAACGCCAACCCGGTGCCAACGTGATTGAAACGGTGGAACGCATCCAACAGCAATTGCCCGTGCTACGAGAAGCCATGCCGCCCGGTGTCAAAGTGCAGGTGCTGACTGACCGCACCGTCACGATTCGGGCATCGGTGCGGGATGTGCAGTTTGAGTTGCTGTTGTCGGTGGCCTTGGTGGTGATGGTGATTTTTTTGTTTTTGCGCAGTGCAGTGGCCACGGTCATTCCGGCGGTGGTGGTGCCTTTGTCTTTGGTGGGAACGTTCGGTGTCATGTACTTGGCCGGTTTTTCCGTCAACAACTTGACCTTGATGGCATTGACCGTGGCCACCGGTTTTGTGGTGGACGACGCGATTGTGATGATTGAAAACATCAGCCGCTATTTGCAAGACCCGACCAAAGCGCTTTCACCCATGCAAGCGGCTTTGGAAGGCGCCAAGCAAATGGGCTTCACCATCATTTCGCTGACGTTTTCTTTGGTCGCGGTGTTGATTCCTTTGCTGTTCATGGGCGATGTGGTCGGGCGCTTGTTCCATGAATTTGCCATCACGCTGGCCGTGGCGATTTTGATTTCAGCGGTGGTGTCGCTCACACTCACACCCATGATGTGCGCTCATGTGTTGCGGCCTGTGTCTGCGTCCTCAGGCCAAGGCACGGGGGTACATGCCTCACCGGCTTGGTTGTTGTGGGCCATCCACCGTTATGCCGTGGCGTTGCGTGCGGTGTTGAACCGGCCTTGGCGCACGCTGGTGGTGTTTCTGTTGACAGTGCTGGCCACTGTGGCGGTGTATGTGGCCATGCCCAAAGGTTTTTTTCCGTTGCAAGACACCGGTGCGGTGCAAGTCATCACCGAGGCCACGCAAGCCACGTCTTTCGCCGCCATGTCGCAGCGTCAGCAGGCGCTGGCCGAGGTACTGCTCAAAGACCCAGCGGTGCAAAGCCTGAGTTCATTCATTGGGGTCGATGGCCCCAACACCACGCTCAACACCGGCCGCATGACTTTGAACCTGGTACCCAAATCGCAACGCGATGCCCCGTTGCCCGATATCTTGCAAAGACTCTCGCTCGCTGCGGCAAACCTCAGCGGCTTGCGCATGTATTTGCAGCCGTTACAAGACCTGACCTTGGAAGACCGGGTGGCGCGTACCCAATACCGTTTTTTGCTGAGCGGGCCGGACAACGAACAACTGGGCATGTGGTCGCAACGCTTGCTGGAGCGTTTGCGCGAACAACCGGCTTTGTCGGATGTGGCCAGTGATTGGCAAGACCAAGGATTGCAAGCCTATGTGAAGATCGACCGGGATGCGGCCAGTCGCTTAGGTGTTTCGGTGGCGGCGGTCGACAACGCGCTCTACAACGCATTCGGTCAGCGGCTGGTGTCCACCATCTTCACGCAAAGCAACCAATACAGGGTGGTGCTGGAGGTAGATCCTGCTCACCGCATGGGCCCTGAAGCGCTGTCTCTCTTGACCGTGCCTTCGGTGAGTGGGGCGCAGGTGCCCCTCAGCAGCGTGGCCAGCATCGAGCAGCGCCACAGCGTGCTGAGTCGGGTGCATGTGAACCAGTTTCCTGCGGTGACGGTGTCGTTTCAAATGGCCGATGGCGTGTCGCTCGGGGAAGCGGTGGCAGCGATTGACCAGACATGGCAACGCATGCGTGAACAAGAAGACGTGCCACCCAGCATCGAATCTCGCTTCGAGGGCGCTGCCACGGCTTTTCAGTCGTCGCTGCGCCACAACCTGTGGTTAGTGTTGGCCGCAGTGGTGACCATGTACATCGTGCTGGGTGTGCTGTATGACAGCTATGTGCATCCGATCACGATTTTGTCTACCTTG
>SXWY01000055.1 GCA_005789825.1 Burkholderiales bacterium
TTCAAGCGAACCGTGGCAGAAGGCAACTTGGTGGTACTTCACTGCCATCAAGTTTAGCCCACCGATGCGAACAAGGACTGGGCAGGCATCGACATCTTCCGCTTCGATGAAGCCGGGAAAATCATTGAACACTGGGACGTTCTGCAAGTTGTCCCTGCCGAGGCCAGCCACGAGAACGGCATGTTTTAGCCAAGCTCCAAACTTAGTCTGCCCATGCCTCTTGCTTTGTTGAATTTTGATTCATACAGAACAACTTTGACTAGTTCGATGACACAGACGAAGTTCCGCTCTTTAGGTGTAGATTATTTTGTTATTTGCCGAAATTTGGTATCACAACCAGCACTCGAACTGAAAAAGCCCAAAGTTCGACTCCATGAAGGACGCTCGATACTTTTCTAGCTAATTGCATCCACGCTTCGGATGCCCATTTTGGAGTTTGAAAAAAATGTTGTGACAGCAACTAATATGGCAGGTGCAGATCATTATGTAACGAACCTTTGACTTTGTTTATTCACTTTAATGGATGTATTTTTTTATTTGTTGAACTTTCAAGAAAAATGTCCAGCAATGGCTAAGTTGATGAAAGTCAAGTGATTCGTTTCCATAGCAATTGAGATGAGAAAATCACATTAAAGACATTATTCATCCGCTGAATAGGCTTTAATCATGTTGTCGTCTATTCAAATAAATTTTGCTTCCTAGAATGCCTTTTGAAAATTAATAAAGAAATGAATCGCTAAGCGATTGGAGGCATTATGGGGTCCGAAACAAATTCGTCGACAAATCAGTATTTTGAAGTTTCAAATGCGATAGATCATGGCAACTTCACTTCTTTCCAGAAGATGATTTATGTCTTAGCTGCATTAGCAATCGTCGTGGACGGCTTTGATGGGCAAATGATCGGGTACGCAATCCCTTCTATCATGAAGGAGTGGGGAACAACCAGAGCAGCATTTTCGATTGCAGTGGCCAGTGGACTCGCCGGGATGGCCATTGGCAGTTTGAGTGCTGGCGTATTGGCGGACAAGTTCGGAAGAAAACCTGTATTGATCGCTAGTATCTTGTTGTTTGGTACTGCAACCATGCTAATTGGACTTTCAACCGACGTGCAAAGTATTGCAATAATTCGGTTCTTTGCGGGTTTAGGCATTGGTGCTGCTCTACCTGCCGCCACCACATTGACAGCTGAATTTGTTCCGATGCGACACAGAACTATGGCTGTTACAACTGCCATCGTCTGCTATCCCGCTGGTGGAATGCTTGCCGGACTCGTAGCTGCACAAATATTGCCAAATCAGGGGTGGCGTGTATTTTTCTATTTTGGCGGAGGCGTTGCGATTGCATTTGCTTTGCTTTTGTATTTCACACTGCATGAATCTCCAAAATTTTTAGCTCGTCAATTTTCGCGTTGGGAAGAGTTGCGTGGGTTGTTACAAAAAATGGCACACGATGTTTCTCATGTAAAACAATTCACAGATGGTGTCGTCATGACAGCGCGGCAAGGTCATATCACCGAATTATTTCGTGCAGGCAGAGCTTTTGACACATCGTGGCTATGGCTTGCTTTTTTCATGATTCAGTTGTCGATTTACTCCGCTTACAGTTGGCTCCCAACGATGTTGGCAACTGAAGGCTTGTCGCCTGCCATGTCTGGCATGGGTTTGACAGCGTATAACTTTGGCGGTATTTTTGGCGCAATTCTTTGTGCAGCTGCTATCAATCGCTTTGGCTCACGTCGCCCCATGATTTTTTGGGCGGCAATGTCAGCATTTACCGCTTTCGGTTTGAAGCTTGTCAACATTACAGCAACGCCTGAAACCTTTTTATGGGGTCTTGGGTTTCATGGCTTGTTCGTTACCGCTTTGCAATGCGCCATGTTTGCGTTGTGTGCCCATCTATACCCGACTGAAATTCGAACGACAGGGGCAGCCACTGCGATGGCATTTGGCAGGATTGGTGCTTTTGTAAGTGCATTTGCCGGTGCTGCGATGATCACTGCTGGAGGTTCAAACGCTTATTTAAATTTGCTGGGTGGATCAATGGTGGTCACCACGGTGGGACTAGCTATGTTGCGTGGTCATATCGGTCCCAAGTCCTGATTTCTGAGGACTACAGAAAAGCTCTATCAGTCTAGGTAAAGTTGGATACGTCGTTCGCTAACCGATTCAATGACTAAACAATTCAATTATTCTTTGTCTCAACCACATATTCGCTGGTTCCCGGTTGTATTTGGCATGCCAGAAAAGGTTGATGGCAATTTCAGGCAGCTTAAAGGGTAGGGGCGAAGTTTCTAACTGAAAAGGCCCAGAGCACTTTTGAGCGAAGCGCTCGGGCACGGTGGCAATCAAGTCCGAGCTTTGCAAAATATGACCAACAGCTACAAAGTGCGGGACGTGCAAATGGATGTCACGCAAAATGCCTTTGCGGATCATCCATTCATCTACCTCACCGTGCCCGGTATTAGTCGAGGTCACGCCCACGTGTGGCAGTGATTTGTATTGCGCCAGGCTAATCGGATTGCGGGCTGTGGGGTGGCCTTGGCGGAACAGGCACACATAACGCTGCTTGAACAAGCGTCTTTGAAAAAAACCGGTGGTCAGACTGGGCAGCAAACCAATGGCAATGTCTACGTTGCCTGCGGCCATGTCGTCGCTCAGGTGGCCGGTGTTGTGACGCAAAGTACTGATCTTGATATTCGGGGCTTCGCTGGAAAGCATGGCCATCAGCGTGGGCATGAAATAAATCTCACCTATGTCGGTCACGCCTAAGGTGAACGTTCGCTCGCTGGTTGCAGGATCAAAACTGTCGCGTTGGTTCAAGGCGTTTTGCAAGGTGCTGAGCGCGTAGCCAATGGGTTCTATCAAATGCAAGGCGTAAGGTGTCGGTTCCATCCCGCGAGCCGTGCGCACAAACAACTCGTCTTTTAACAGGGTGCGCAAGCGCTTCAAGGAATTGCTGATCGCGGGCTGGGACAGCCCCAGTTTGTCAGCGGTGGTGGACACGCGCCGGTCTATCAGCAATTGATTGAAGATAACTAGCAAATTCAGGTCTATGTCTCTGAGGTTCATGGTCTTCCCTTTATTCGCTAAACAAATATACCTTATAAGAGTTGGCTTATTTACAAATAACACCGGCCTGCCCACAATTCCCTCACTCCCACTGAAATGGAATTCTCATGGAACTCGTGGTGCAGCCTCAAAACCTGCGTTTGCAAACACAAAGCGGACAAAACCTGCTGGACGTGTTGCGCGAGAACGCGGTGCCCATTTCCTACAGTTGCATGTCGGGCCGCTGCGGCACCTGCCGCTGCAAAGTCACGCAAGGTCAGGTGCAGCACAGTGGCCCAGAGACGGGGCGTCCCGAGATGGATAAAGACCCCTATGTGTTGGCCTGTCAATCGGTGTTGACCGACAACTGCACGATTGAAATTCCGGACATGGACGAGGTGGTTGTTCACCCGGCCAAGATCATCAAAGGCAATGTTGTGGGCATTGAAGCACTGACCCATGACATTCGCCGCTTGCGCATCAAACCGGCCAAGCCGATGGCCTTCTCGCCAGGCCAGTACGCCAGCTTGCAATTCACCCCCGACCACATTCGCCCTTACTCATGGGCCGGTTTGCCAGACGATGAAGAGATGGAGTTCCAGATTCGCCAAGTGCCCGGTGGCCGCGTCACCGAGCATGTGTTTGCCCATTTGAATGTGGGCGACGCAGTGCGCATCAGCGGCCCCTTGGGCACCGCCTACTTGCGTCAAAAACACACGGGCCCGATGTTGTGTGTGGGCGGCGGTACCGGCATTGCGCCCATCGTCTCCATCTTGCGCGGTGCCATGGCGGCCAACATGCACAACCCCGTGCACGTGTACTTCGGTGTGCGCAGCCAAGAAGACTGTTACGACGTCGAGCGACTGCGTCGACTCGCTCAAGCGCACGGCCACATGACACTGCACGTGGTGGTGGCCACTGGTCCTGTGGCCAAGGGTCAGCGCAGTGGATTGGTGACCGACGCTATTCAAGCCGACCTGCCAGACTTGAAAAAATTTGCAGGCTACTTCTGCGGCGCACCCGCGATGGTGGAAGCCTTGAACACCCTGGCCCAATCCTTGGGCTTGCCTTCAGACAATACCCACGCCGATGCGTTTTACCCCTCGGGCATTTGACAGTTGTTTCAGGAGACTTGCATGACACAGACCAGCGTTTTTCCAGCCGACCCCAAGTGGGAAGGCGAGGGCACGAGCCGTATTCCGTTTTGGGCCTACACCCGCGAAGATTTGTACAAAAAAGAGCTCGACCGTTTCTTCTACAACGGCCACTGGTGTTACGTGGGCTTGGAGGCTGAAATCCCCAACGCTGGCGACTTTCGCCGCACCGTGGTGGGCGAGCGTTCGGTTATCATGGTGCGCGACCCCGATGGCAGCATCAATGTGATTGAAAACGTTTGCGCTCACCGTGGCATGCGTTTTTGCCGCGAGCGTCATGGCCAGGCCAAAGATTTTTTGTGTCCCTATCACCAGTGGAATTACAGCGTCAAAGGCGACTTGCAAGGCGTGCCCTTTCGCCGTGGTGTCAAGCAAGACGGCAAGATCAATGGCGGCATGCCCAAAGAATTCAAACTGGAAGAGCATGGCCTGACCAAGTTGAAAGTGGCCACACGCGGTGGCGTGGTGTTCGCGTCGTTCGACCACGACATTGAGCCCTTGGAAGTCTTCTTGGGCCCCACCATCCTGAGCTACTTTGACCGCACCTTCAATGGCCGCAAGCTGAAAATTTTGGGCTACCGCCGTCAACGTATTCCAGGCAACTGGAAGCTGATGCAAGAGAACATCAAAGACCCTTATCACCCCGGTTTGTTGCACACCTGGTTTTCCACCTTTGGTCTTTGGCGAGCGGACAACAAATCAGAATTAAAGATGGACGAACACTTTCGCCACGCCGCCATGATTTCCACGCGCGGTGAAGGCGGCAAGAATGCAGAAGTGGTGAGTGGTGTAGACAGCTTCAAGGACAAGATGACCTTGAACGACATGCGCTTGCTCGACATCGTGCCCGAGGCTTGGTGGAATGGCCCAACCGCCGTCATGACCACAATCTTCCCCAGCCTCATCGTTCAGCAGCAGGTCAACAGCGTGTCGACACGCCACATCCAGCCCAACGGCCATGGTTCGTTTGACTTTGTCTGGACCCACTTTGGCTTTGAAGACGACACGCCTGAAATGGAACAACGCCGTTTGATTCAAGCTAATTTGTTTGGTCCCGCCGGTTTTGTGTCTGCCGATGACGGTGAAGTGATCGAGTGGTCGCAAGAAGGCTTCGAGCAAAAACCAGCGCACCGCACCGTGGTGGAAATGGGTGGCTTCGAGGTGGAGGACACCGACCACATGGTGACCGAAACCTTGATACGCGGCATGTACAAGTACTGGCGCAAAGTGATGGGGGAATGAGCATGATCGATTTCAAAACCTACTTTGAACTCTTGAACCTCTACAGCGATTACGCCATGGTGTGTGATTCAGCCGAATGGGAAAAATGGCCCGAGTTCTTCATGGAAGACGGCACCTACCATTTGCAACCGCGTGAAAATTTCGAGCAAGGCCTGCCCTTGTGCTTGTTGGCCTTGGAAAGCAAGGCCATGATCAAAGACCGGGTCTATGGCGTGAAAGAAACCCTCTACCACGACCCCTACTACCAACGCCACATCGTGGGCACGCCGCGCTTGCTGTCCATCTCAGCTGATGGCGAGCGCATCCATGCCGAGGCCAACTACACCGTGATTCGAACCAAGTTCGATGGTGACTCGACCATCCTGAGCGTGGGTTATTACAGCGATGACATCGTGCGCACCCCAGACGGTTTGAAATTTCAATCGCGTTTGTGCGTATACGACAGCGAAATGATCGCCAACTCCATCATCTACCCCATCTGAGGAAACACCATGTCTGACCACTGGATTGATGTGCTGGCCGTCGAGTCCGTGCCCGAAGCCGATGTAACTGCTGTGTATGCCGAGGGCAAAGAAATCGCGCTCTACGAGGTGGAAGGTGAGATCTTCGCCACCGACAATCTCTGTACCCACGGTGCAGCCCGCATGAGCGATGGCTTTTTGGAAGGGCGTGAAATCGAATGCCCACTGCACCAAGGTCGTTTTGATGTGTGCACTGGCCAAGCCATGTGCGCTCCGCTCACCGATAACCTACGGGTGTATCCGGTGCGCATCGAGAACAAGCGCGTTTTCGTCAACATGGCTTGAACGCCAAACCGCTTTCAAAGGACACCACAATGACCCATGAACTTGGCCGCTTGGAAGACCTGCCAGCAGACTATGTGCAAGATTTGCGCGACCTGAATTTGGTACCGCTGTGGCCAAGTTTGCGCGGCGTGCTGCCACCCAAGATCCCCACACGCCAAACACAACCCACGCATTGGCCCTACAAAACCCTGAAGCCCTTGTTGCTGAAAGCGGGTGAACTGACACCGATTGAAAAAGCCGAGCGCCGGGTCTTGGTCTTGGCCAACCCCGGTCATGGATTAGAAAAAATGCAAGCCTCTGCCGCCATGTACTTGGGCATGCAATTGCTCATGCCCGGTGAATGGGCACCCAGTCACCGCCACACCCCAAATGCGGTGCGCATGATTGTGGAAGGCGAGGGCGCGTACACCACGGTGGACGGCGAGAAATGCCCGATGAGCCGAGGCGACTTGATTCTCACGCCCACCGGTTTGTGGCACGAGCATGGCCACGATGGCACCGACCCGGTGATTTGGCTCGATGTGCTCGACTTGCCTTTGGTCTATTACATGGAAGCCTCCTACCATGTGAATGGCGACCGGCAAGATGTGCATGTGGGCCGTGGCGACAAGCAATACGCGCACGGTGGACTGGTGCCTACGCACGTGTTTGAGCGCAGCCACAAGGCCTACCCGATGCTGCGCTATCCGTGGACCGAGGCCAAGGCGGCCTTGCAAACACTGGCCACTGACAACCCCGGCTTGGAACAAGTGCAAGTCACCTACACCAACCCCGAAACTGGCAGCGACGCTGAAAATATTTTGGGCTTTTACGCCCTCATGTTGCGCCCCGGCCAAAGCCTGCGCTTGCCTGCACGTTCACCGGCACAGGTGTTCCATGTCATTGAAGGCGAGGTGCAGGCCGATATCGTGGGCAGCCATTTCCATTTGGTGGAGGCCGACACCTGTTGTGCGCCGGGCTATGAAGCTGTCACGTTAACCAATCTGCAAACCGATCAACCCACGTTTGTGTTTATCGCCGATGAGTCCCCACTGCACCGCAAGTTGGGTGTGTACGAAAACCGGGGTTAAATCTCAATCCCCCTAATGGAATCCTTATGACTGTCTACTTGTTCAAGCCTTACCCAATTCAATCAATTCCTACCAAAGGGCAAGCTGTTCGCTATCCCATTAACCGTTTGTTTTTTGTCGGACGGAACTACCATGCGCATGCCGTTGAAATGGGTAAGCCCGTGGATAAATCGGTGGAGCGACCGTTTTATTTCACCAAAGCACCACAAACATTGTGTGCCAGTGGAAGTACGGTGGCGTATCCACCTGAGACAAGCAATTTTCATTTTGAAATGGAGATGGTGGTTGCCATTGGAAAGCCGGGTTTTCGCGTCAGTCAAGAAAAAGCACATGAATTAATTTATGGCTATGCGGCCGGTCTTGACATGACGCGCCGCGATTTGCAATTGGTTGCCCGAGATAAAGGACGTCCCTGGGATCTTGGCAAGGATGTGGAGCATTCATCGGTATGCAGCGAAATTGTTCCCATGCAAGGGTATATCATCGAAAGCGGTGCGATTGCGCTGGAGGTGAATGGTCAAACCAAACAATCATCCGATGTGAACAAGCTCATTTGGAATGTGCGTGAAATCATTGCCGATCTGTCTTTGTTTTATCACTTGCAGCCGGGAGATTTGATTTACACTGGCACGCCTGAAGGTGTGGGGCCTGTAGTGCCTGGTGACAAAATTACGGGCCGCGTTGCAGGAGTAGCCGAAGTAACTTTGACTATCGGTGCGGCGAAATAACACGATGAAACTCTTTAGTTTTTTTCGTAGCGGTTCATCACATCGCTTGCGTATTGCATTGAACTTCAAAGGTGTTGTCACCGATTACGTTCCCGTCGATATGCGCACCGAGGAGCACCTGAAAGAGACCTTCAGAGCCATTCACCCACAGGGCTTTCTGCCGGCGCTTGATACGGGCGATCAGGTGTTGATACAGTCGCCCGCCATCATCGAATGGTTGGAAGAGATCTATCCAA
>SXWY01000056.1 GCA_005789825.1 Burkholderiales bacterium
ATATATCTAATGGTGCTACATCAGCTTATGACCTAAACAATTTGAAATCTATCTGGTTAAACCACGAGGTCACCCACACCTTAGGATTAGTAGATCTATACGCGTTTACTCAAAGTAACTCGGCTAATCGCTACGATAACCTAAGATACACCGGTGAGTTTAGTTATATGGGTTTCAGTAGTTTTGAAAGTAATGCACCAAGTTTATTTGCTTTTGAAAGGTGGAATTTAGGTTGGATTAGTGACTTAGACGGCCACAGCCACATATTGGCGGGCACCATTCCCAATTGCATCAGCTACGACCCGACGTTTGCGCACGAAGTGGCGGTCATCATGCAGCATGGCCTCTACCGCATGGTTGAGAAACAAGAAAACGTCTTTTATTACCTGACGCTGTTGAATGAAAACTACGCCATGCCCGGGCTGACTGCTGGCACCGAGGCGCAAATCATCAAAGGCATGTATTTGTTGCAGCCCGCTGCAGGGGCGAAAAAATTGCCCCGCGTGAATTTATTGGGTTCGGGCAGCATCTTGCGCGAATCCATGGCTGCGCGTGAATTGTTGGCAGCCGACTGGGGCGTGGCCGCCAATGTGTGGAGTTGCCCAAGCTTCAATGAACTCGCGCGTGACGGCGCAGAGGCTGAGCGTTGGAATTTACTGCACCCTGAGCAAACACCGCGTGTGTCGTTTGTGGCGCAACAACTCGCGGGTCACGACGGCCCGGTGGTGGCTTCGACCGATTACATGAAGTCTTATGCCGATCAAATCCGCGCCTATTTGCCCGCTGGCCGCACGTACAAAGTGTTGGGCACCGATGGTTTTGGACGATCCGATTTCCGCAGCAAATTGCGCGAGTATTTTGAAATCAATCGCCACTACATCGTTGTGGCGGCATTGAAAGCGCTGAGTGAAGAAGGTCTGGTGCCCGTGTCGACCGTGACCAAAGCCATTCAACAGTACCAATTGTCAGCGGACAAAACCAATCCGCTGAACGCCTAACGCAAGAGGACACACCACATGGCCATCATTGATGTCACCATTCCCGATATTGGCGACTTTGACGAAGTTGCGGTCATCGAATTGCTGGTCAAAGCCGGCGACAAGGTGCGTGCCGAGCAATCGCTGATCACCGTTGAATCCGACAAAGCTTCCATGGAAATCCCCTGCTCACATGCAGGCGTTGTTCAAGCCATGGCGGTCAAGCTCGGCGACAAGGTCAAGCAAGGTTCACTCGTTTTGAAGCTGGAAACAGCAGACGCTGCTGCCTCGGTCGGTTCGCCACCCCCTGCTGCATCCATCGCTGCTGCACCGCTAGCCGCCGCCGCGCCCGCTGCAGCACCGGTTGTTGCGCAGGCCGCAGTGCCGCCAGCTTCAGTGCCAGTGACATTGCCCGCGCACCAACCTGCAGTGGCAGCCACCGGTGTATTGCCGCACGCGTCGCCGTCGGTGCGCAAATTTGCCCGCGAGTTGGGTGTGCCTTTGCAAGAAGTCAAAGGCAGCGGGCCCAAGGGCCGCATTTCTACGGAAGATGTGCAGGCGTTCAGCCGCGCAGTCATGGTGGGCGATCTGAGAACACACGCGCAATCCAGCAAATCACCCGCAGGTGACGGTGCCGGTTTGGGCTTGATTCCATGGCCCAAAGTGGACTTTGCAAAATTCGGTCCGATCGAGCGCAAAGAACTCGGCCGCATCCAAAAAATCAGCGGCGCCAATTTGCTGCGCAATGCCGTCATGATTCCTGCTGTCACCAACCATGACGACGCAGACATCACCGAGCTCGAAGCTTTTCGTGTGTTGACCAACAAGGAAAACGAAAAAAGCGGCGTCAAGGTCACCATGTTGGCGTTCCTTATCAAGGCTTGTGTCAACGCCTTGCAAAAATTTCCACAGTTCAACAGTTCACTCGATGGCGATGCCTTGGTGTACAAACAGTATTGGCACATCGGTTTTGCGGCGGACACCCCCAACGGTTTGATGGTGCCTGTCCTCAAAGATGCCGATAAAAAAGGCATTTTGCAAATCAGCCAAGAGATGGGTGATTTGGCCAAAAAGGCGCGTGAAGGCAAGCTCAGTCCTGCAGAAATGTCAGGCGCCACTTTCACCATTTCCAGTTTGGGCGGTATCGGCGGGCGGTATTTCACCCCCATCATCAACGCCCCTGAGGTGGCCATTTTGGGTGTGTGCCGCAGCACCATGGAGCCGGTGTGGAACGGCAAAGAATTTGTGCCCCGTTTGATGTTGCCGTTGTCGCTCACTTGGGACCACCGCGTGATCGACGGCGCGGCAGCCGCGCGCTTCAACGCCCACCTTGGAAACATCCTGGCCGATTTCCGCCGGGTTCTTCTCTAAACACGCTGCGGGCAGCCCAGTGGTTGCCCTTGATTGATCGGACAAGACATGGCACAGATTGAAATTCAGGTTCCTGACATCGGCGACTTTGACGAAGTGGCCGTGATTGAGTTGTTGGTCAAGCCTGGCGACAGCGTCGCTGTTGACCAAAGCCTGATCACGGTCGAGAGCGACAAAGCATCGATGGAAATTCCTTCTTCGCATGCAGGTGTGGTCACCGCTCTGAAAGTCAAACTCGGCGACAAGGTCAAACAAGGTTCGGTCATTCTGAGCTTGGAAGCCAGTGGTTCAGTCGCTGCTGCCACGCCTGCAGCGCCTGCGCCAGCACCCGCCGCCGCATCTGTAGCCGCGCCTTCTGCGGCAGTGACGTCGACACCCGCACCAGCCGCTGCCAAGCCCGCTGCTGCCAGCGCGAGCAGTTACGCAGGCACGGTGGATGTGCAATGCGATGTCTTGGTTTTAGGTGGTGGGCCCGGCGGTTATTCGGCCGCGTTTCGTGCGGCCGATCTGGGTTTGAATGTGGTGTTGGTCGAGCGGTATGCGCAGTTGGGCGGCGTGTGTTTGAACGTGGGATGCATTCCTTCCAAAGCCTTGCTGCATGTGGCAGCGGTGATGGATGAGGTCAGCCATTTGGCCGCGCTGGGCGTGGATTACGGCAAGCCCAAACTCAACATCGACGCGTTGCGCAGCCACAAAGAAAAAGTCATCGGCAAGCTCACAGGTGGTTTGGCGGCCATGGCCAAGATGCGCAAAGTGACTGTGCTGCGCGGCTACGGCGTATTCGTGGGAAGCCACCATCTGGTGGTGGAAGAAACCACAGGCACCGCCCAAGAAAAAACCGGCGTGAACAAAGTGGTGGGTTTTAAAAACTGCATCATTGCTGCAGGCAGCCAAGCCGTGCATTTGCCGTTCATGCCGGATGACCCGCGCGTGGTCGATAGTACCGGCGCGTTGCAATTGGCCAAAGTGCCCAAGCGCATGTTGGTATTGGGTGGCGGCATCATCGGTTTAGAGATGGGCACGGTCTACAGCACACTGGGCGCACGTTTGGATGTGGTGGAAATGACAGACGGTTTGATGCAAGGCGCAGACCGCGATTTGGTGAAAGTTTGGCAAAAAATGAACGCGCCACGTTTTGACAACATCATGCTCAAAACCAAAACCGTGTCTGCCCGCGCCATGGCCAAAGGCATTGAAGTGACATTCGAAGGCGAGGGCGCACCCGCGCCTCAGTTGTATGACTTGGTGTTGCAAGCCGTGGGCCGCACACCGAACGGCAAAAAAATCGCCGCCGACAAAGCCGGTGTGCAAGTGACCGATCGCGGCTTCATTGATGTGGACATACAAATGCGCACCAACGTGCCGCACATATTCGCCATAGGCGACATCGTCGGTCAACACATCTTGGCGCACAAAGAGGTGCACGAAGCGCATGTGGC
>SXWY01000008.1 GCA_005789825.1 Burkholderiales bacterium
CAAGCCTTGGTGCACAAGCCGCCGGTCATTGTGCTGGACGAACCCACGGCTGGCGTCGATGTCGAATTGCGCCAAACCTTGTGGCAGTTCATTGCGCGGCTCAACCGCGAAGGCCACACCGTGTTGCTGACCACCCATTATTTGGAAGAAGCCGAAGCCTTGTGTGGCCGCATCGCCATGTTGAAGCTCGGCAAAGTGGTGGCACTGGACGACACCAGCACCTTGCTGAAAAACGCGTCCAGCAATGTGCTGCGTTTCAAACTCGACGAGCAACTTCCGCCCGAGTTGGCGGCGCAGGCCAGGGTCACCGGTCGTATCGTGCAATTCCCAGCCAACGACGCTGCACAAATCGAACATTACTTGGCGGCGGTGCGCAGCGCGGGCTTGGTGGCGCAAGATGTGGAAATCCGCAAAGCCGATTTAGAAGACGTGTTTTTGGATGTCATGGGAGCCAACGCATGACCGGATGGTGCGCATTGTTTTACAAAGAGGTGCTGCGTTTTTGGAAAGTCAGCGCCCAAACCATTGCCGCGCCTGTGCTGACCGCATTGCTCTATATGCTGATTTTTGGCCATTTGCTGGAAGGCCGTGTCACTGTCTATGACAACGTGGGCTACACCTCCTTTTTGTTGCCCGGTTTGGTGATGATGAGCGTGTTGCAAAACGCGTTTGCCAACAGTTCATCTTCCATGGTGCAAAGCAAGATGATGGGCAACCTGGTGTTCATTTTGCTCACGCCTTTGGGGCATGGGGGTTGGTTCGCTGCCTATGTGTTGGCGGCAGTGGTGCGCGGGTTTGCTGTCGGCGCCGGTGTGCTGCTGGTGACCATGTGGTTTGCGCCGCTCAGCGCAGTGGCACCTTTGTGGATTGTGGTGTTTGCTTTGTTGGGCGCCTCCATGCTGGGCACCTTGGGATTGATCGCGGGCCTGTGGGCCGACAAGTTTGACCAAATGTCGTCATTCCAAAACTTCCTCATCACACCGATGACATTTTTGAGTGGCGTGTTTTATTCCATCCATTCGCTGCCACCGTTTTGGCAACAGGTCAGCCATTTCAACCCGTTCTTCTACATGATTGACGGATTCCGTTACGGGTTCTTTGGCGTCAGCGATGTTTCGCCTTGGATCAGTCTGGCATTAGTAGGCGGCGCCAATCTGGTGGTGGGGGCCATTGCACTGCATTTGCTGCGCATTGGTTACAAAATTCGGGGGTGAGGGATGAACGCACAACAGATTCAGGAATTGATTGCGACCGGTTTGCCCTGCGAACATGTGCATGTCGAAGGCGACGGCCGCCACTGGTTTGGCACCATCGTCTCCGAGCGTTTTGAAGGTTTGCGTTTGATTCAACGTCACCAGTTGGTGTATGGGACGCTGGGCGACAAAATGGCCACCGACGAAGTACATGCGCTGTCCATGAAAACCTATACGCCTGCCGAATGGAAGGCGCAGGCCTGAGCGGCTTGCAATCAACAACCCATGGACAAACTACGTATTCGCGGTGGCCGTGCTTTGCACGGTGAAGTGTCTATCGCTGGGGCCAAAAACGCCGCGTTGCCAGAGTTGTGCGCGGCTTTGCTGACGGCAGAAACCGTCACCTTGACCAATGTGCCGCATTTGCAAGACGTCAGCACCATGGCCAAATTGATCCGGCACATGGGCGTGGATGTCCATCGCTTGGACAACGGCGACATGGTGTTGAACGCTTCGGGGCTGCACACCCCCGAAGCGCCTTATGAACTGGTCAAAACCATGCGCGCTTCGGTGCTGGCCTTGGGCCCACTGCTGGCGCGTTTTGGGCATGCCAAAGTGTCCTTGCCCGGTGGATGCGCGATCGGCAGCCGTCCGGTGGACCAGCACATCAAAGGTTTGCAAGCCATGGGCGCGGTGATCGATGTCGAGCACGGTTACATGGTGGCGCGTCTCAAGCCGGGACTCACTCGGCTCAAAGGCGCACGTATTGCCACTGACATGGTCACTGTCACCGGCACCGAAAATTTTTTGATGGCGGCTTGTTTGGCTGAGGGCGAAACCGTGTTGGAGAACGCCGCGCAAGAGCCCGAAATTCCCGATTTGGCCGAATTGCTGATCGCCATGGGTGCGCAGATCAGCGGCCACGGCAGTAGCCGCATCCATGTGCAAGGCGTGGAGCGTTTGCACGGTGCACGCCACCAAGTGGTGGCGGACCGAATCGAAGCCGGTACTTTTTTATGCGCGGTGGCGGCCAGCGGTGGCGATGTGATGCTGCGCCATGCGCGGGGTGACCACTTGGAAGCGGTGATCGACAAATTGCGCGACGCGGGTGTGCAGATCGACACAGCCGATACCGCAGGTTTGCGCGTGCAAGCGACATCCCCTGCCCACCAACACCTCAAAGCACAAAGTTTTCGCACCACCGAATACCCCGGCTTCCCCACCGATATGCAGGCGCAATTCATGGTGCTCAATGCTGTGGCGCAAGGCAATGCCAAAGTGACCGAAACCATTTTTGAAAACCGCTTCATGCATGTCAACGAGTTGTTGCGTTTGGGTGCCCACATCAGTATCGATGGCAAAGTGGCCATGGTGGAAGGTGTACCCCAACTCTCCGGTGCCACCGTCATGGCCACCGATTTGCGTGCGTCAGCCAGCTTGGTGATTGCCGGTTTGGTGGCCTCGGGCGAAACCGTGGTCGACAGGATTTACCATTTGGACCGCGGCTACGATCGCATGGAAGAAAAACTTCGCGCCTTGGGCGCGGACATCGAAAGAATCCGATGAGCATCACGCTGGCATTGTCCAAGGGACGCATCTTTGACGAAACACTGCCGTTGTTACAAGCGGCAGGCATCACGGTGTTGGAAGACCCCGAGAAATCGCGCAAATTGATTTTGCCGACCAACCACGACAGCTTGCGCGTGGTGTTGGTGCGGGCTTCAGATGTCCCCACTTATGTGGAATACGGCGGCGCTGACATGGGCGTGGCGGGTTTGGACACTTTGATTGAACACGGCAGCGCCGGTCTTTACCAACCCCTCGATCTACAAATTGCCCAATGCCGCATGAGTGTGGCCGTGCCGCAAGGTTTTGATTACGCAGCGGCGGTGCAACAAGGCGCGCGATTGCGCGTGGCCACCAAATATGTCGCGATCGCCCGGGATTTTTTCGCCGCCAAAGGCGTGCATGTCGACTTGGTCAAACTCTACGGCAGCATGGAATTGGCCCCGCTCACCGGCATGGCGGACGCGATTGTCGATCTGGTGTCGACAGGCAGCACACTCAAGGCCAACCATTTGCTCGAAGTCGAGCGCATCATGGACATCAGTTCACGGTTGGTGGTCAACCAAGCGTCGCTCAAACTCAAAACCGCCGCCATTCGCCGATTGATCGACGCCTTTGACCGCGCCACGGCCGCCCGCGCGCAGGCATGAACCCACCAGCGTTGTACCCATGAATACCCGCCCGTTGCGCCTGTCCACCACGCAAGCTGATTTCGAAACCTTGTTTCAGCAACGCTTGCATTGGTCATCCGATACCGATGCCGCTATCGAACAACGCGTGGCCGACATCCTGGCCGATGTCAAACAGCGGGGCGATGCTGCGGTCTTGGACTACACCGCACGCTTTGACGGCTTGCAGGCCGACAGCATGGCCGCGCTGGAATTGCAACAAAACGATTTCAAAGCGGCCTTTGACGGCTTGCCCGAAGCGCAAAAGCGCGCTTTGCAAGATGCCGCCGCCCGGATTCGCAGCTACCACGAAGCACAAAAAAAAGCCTGTGGCGAAAGTTGGCAGTACCGCGATGCCGACGGCAGTTTGCTGGGACAAAAGGTCACGCCTCTGGACAGAGCCGGTATTTACGTGCCTGGTGGCAAAGCCGCTTACCCGTCCAGCCTACTGATGAACGCCATTCCTGCGCATGTCGCAGGCGTGGGAGAAATCATCATGGTGGTTCCCACGCCGGTGCGCGGCAGTGTCGCCACGGGCGGAGCAGCTGGCAGCGCCCAGACGGCCATGCGCGGCGAACGCAACGAACTGGTGTTGGCCGCGGCTTATGTTGCTGGGGTCAACCGCGCCTTCACCATTGGCGGTGCGCAAGCCGTGGCGGCGTTGGCCTATGGCACAGCCACCGTGCCACGGGTCGACAAAATCACTGGCCCAGGCAATGCCTATGTGGCGGCCGCCAAGCGCCGTGTATTTGGCACGGTTGGCATCGACATGATCGCCGGGCCCTCTGAAATACTGGTGCTGGCAGACGGCAGCACGCCGGCAGACTGGGTGGCCATGGATTTATTCAGCCAGGCCGAACACGACGAACTCGCGCAAAGCATATTGCTGTGTCCGCATGCCGACTATTTAGACGAGGTGCAAGCCGCCATGGACCGCTTGTTGCCGCAGATGCCGCGCCGCGACATCATCGCCGCGTCATTGCATGGCAGAGGCGCGTTGATACAAACCCGCGACATGCCAGAGGCTTGCGCCATCAGCAACCGCATCGCGCCTGAGCATCTGGAAGTCAGCAGCAGCGAACCGCACCGTTGGGAGCCATTGCTGGTGCATGCAGGCGCTATTTTCATGGGGGCATTCACCAGCGAAAGTTTGGGCGACTATTGCGCCGGACCCAACCATGTGTTGCCCACCAGCGGCACCGCCAGGTTTTCTTCGCCACTGGGTGTGTACGATTTTCAAAAGCGCAGCAGCTTGATCGAAGTCTCGCCTCAAGGAGCGCAGACACTGGGCCAAATCGCTTCGGTACTTGCGCACGGTGAGGGCTTACAGGCCCACGCCCGCGCCGCAGAAATGCGCTTGAAATAATTGAATAATTGGGGTCAGACACCGATTAAAAAAGGCGACCGTCCCCGGCGCCACAAGGGCGCGCCCTTAACACCAGGGCTATGAGCGAGGACGGTCTGAAAACAGTGTGTTTACCCCTCGCCCATACAAGATCGGTCCAAAGCTGGCAAGCTTGAGCCACGCCAATTTCGATGAAAAATCCGTGGCTAATGGCTGACTTGCAGCACATGGCTCTTGATGCTGCCTTCATTGACATTCACCAATTGCCACAAGCGCTGGTGGTAGGCCGCCACGCTGGGCCGGTGTGCCACGGAAACCAAGGCACCGCCTTGGCGCGTGACCATTTGCAACAACCGCTCGTAAATGACTTTTTCAGTGACTTCATCGAGCGCACTGGTGGCTTCGTCGGCAAACACCCAGCTGGGTTGTTTCAAAAACACCCGGGCCATGGCCAATCGTTGCGCTTCACCGCCAGAGAGTTGCTGGTTCCATTGACCCACCACATCCAATTGCGAACAAAGCTGCGGCAGCAGGGCATGTTCCAGCGCTTGCTTCAATTGTTCGTCGGTGAAGTTGTTCTGCGCATTGGGATAAGCCAAAGCATGTCGCAAACTGCCTTCTGGAAAATACGGCCGTTGTGGGATGAACACGGCATTGTCAGGCAGGACCACGGCTTGAGAAATCGGCAACGGTTGGTGCTTGGTATCCCAACCACGCACATAAGGCCAAATACCTGCCAACACACGCAGCAAGGTGGACTTGCCACTGCCGGAAGGACCGCGAATCAATACCGAGTCGCCGGGCCGCACTTGCAGCACCACGTCATCCAGCAATACCGTGCGGTCTGGCAGTGTGACGGTCAAGGCGGAGGTTTTCAGTTCGGTGGCCGCAGGGCTGTCCGCATCCAAAGGTTGCACCACCGCAAACGAAATAGCGCGCAGGGTTTCCATTTGGGTGGAAAAAACACTTAAACGGTGGGTGGTGGCAGACCAGGCCGCCAAATTGCTGTAGTTGCTGATGATCCAGCTCAAGGCATCTTGCACCCGGCCAAACGCAGAAGAAATCTGCATCAGCTCACCGAGTTGTATGGTGCCGGCAAAGTAGCGCGGTGCTGCCACCAATATCGGAAACACCACGGCAGCTTGCCCGTACCCTGAGCTGAACCACGTGAAGCGCTTTTGGACCGACAGCAAATCTCTGAAATTTTTCACGACCTGCACAAAGCGTTTTTGCAGCGACTGGTTTTCATACGCAGCGCCTCGGTCCATGGCAATGGCTTCGCTGTATTCGCGCACGCGGATCATATGGTGACGGAAATCGGCTTCAAGGCGCTGCTGCGCAAAGTTCAATGGTGCCATGCGTCGGCCCAAGAAATGCCCGATCACACTGCCGCCTACTGAATACAACAAGGCCATCCACACCATGAAGCCGGGCAAGGTGTATTCGTCGCCTTGAAACACAAAGCTAAAGCCGCCCGACATCAGCCACAAAATACCGACAAAGCTGCCGAGAGTGACCACGGCGTCGAGCAAACCCATGCTCAGCCCAACCGTTTGCTCGGTGAACATTTTGATGTCCTCTTGGATACGTTGGTCGGGGTTGTCGGCGCCATTCAAGCCTTCGCCCAAGCCATGTGATTGGCGCAGCTCGATTTGGTAAAAAATATGGTGCGTGGTCCAGCGGTTGAGAAAATCACGGGTCATCCAAGCGCGCCAGCGGATTTCTAGCAACTGGGTCAGGTAAAAACGGTAAACCGCCACCACGATGAAAGCGCCGGCCAGCATGCAAAACACCTTGAGCTGCTCCCAAAAAACAACTTCATCGCGGTTTTGCAAGGCGTCATAAAACACCCGGTTCCATTCGTTGAGCAGCACCAGCACATACACGATCCCTAAATTCAGCGCCACGCAAGCCAACAACAAAAAACGCGCCGACCAACGTTCGTCGGATCGGAAATAAGGCAATGACAGCACCCAAACCTTGCCCAGGTGTATGCGTGTCTTGCGCCAAATTGAGCGTAAGGGATTAAAAATTCGCATAAAAATTCATTCTTTTGGCAAAAGCGTATTTTGCACCCCGCTGGCCACATGGCCTGCAGGCACATGGCGGGCTGCAGATTCGATGTGTCGGGTCTGGTCGTCGAAGATGAAATCGGGCTCAAATTCGCGCAAAAACTCG
>SXWY01000057.1 GCA_005789825.1 Burkholderiales bacterium
ATGATTTGGGTCTCTTTGGTCACCTCACCGGTGTGCACAGGATCGGGTTCCTGAAACGCTTCTTGGCGCAAGCGATCGACAAACTGAACAGGCTTTTCGTTGCTTTGTGGGTCGCGCATCGGTGTCTCCATTTACCAGCCTCGATGAAAATTCATCGGTCTGGTTTGTATTTTTGGGTTTACATTGATTTGTGTCAACTCAAATTGACGTTTAATGCGCCGTACTAGGGTAATTACTTATCTTTTTTGGGCCAACAGCATGCGGGTGTGCAGTGGCATCGGGTTGGCGATCGGCTCGACCGATTCGAATCCTGCCTCCAACATGAAACCGCGCAATTCGGCCGGCGTGCGCAATCTGCCGCTGCCCATGGCCAACAAATAAAAATGGAAATAGGCGTCTCCCACAGGGGGTTCGCCAGCAGGCTGGGCCATGGGCTCGGCCAGCAACAAACGCCCGCCATTGGGCAGCGTTTGGTATATCTTTTGTAACAAAGCTTTGACAACCGCGTCCGGATGGTCGTGGGCCACGCGCACCAAGGTGACCAAGTCTGCAGCTGCGGGCAAGGCGTTGCTGATGAAACTGCCCGCGTGCACCGTGACACGTCCCGACAAACCGGCTTGCTCCATGCGCTGAGCCGCCAAAGCGGCCACCGGGGGCAAATCCATCACATGCAAATGCAAACTGGGAACGTGCTGCGCCAAGGCCATGACCCAGCCGCCCTTGCCGCCGCCAATGTCGAGCACCTGGCGGTGCGCGGAAAAGTCATAAGCCGCCAACAATTCCTCGATGACGAAACGCTGAGACGCCGACATCAGCTCGGAATAGCGTGCGACTTTTTCGGCTTCCCAAGCTTGCGGGTTGTCGCCGTTCATGTAAGGCCAATAAGCCTGCATATGCGGCTGCACTTCGTCGCGCAGCAAGGCCAACGGGTCGCGCATGTCGTCAAACAGCACCGCGTTGTGCTCGATCATCAAGCGCAAGCCCGGGTCAGCGGCCACGGGCGCGCCCAAGGCGCCCAGCCCAAAACTGTCAGGGCCACGTTGTTCGATCAAGCGCAATGCAATCGCCGAATGCAATAGACGCTGCATAGCCGCTGTAGGCATGCGGCAATGCTGCGACAGCTGCGACAACGAGCGCGGTTGTTCGCGCAACCACTCGAAGATTTGCAAACGCACACAGGCCAGCAGCACTTGCGTGTGCACAAACCCGGCCATCAACGCAAACAATTGCGCTGCACGTCGGCGTGTTACCCAGCGGGTGAGCGGGTTGCTGATGGCCCAACGGTAAAACGTCGGCGAAGTCATCCAACGGTCTATGCGTTGGTCCCATTGCTGTCGCCAACCCGGCCGCTCTGTGCCGTGCGTCGCCTGCGTTTTGGCCAGATCAAGACTTTTCATCGCGGACAACTATCAGGCGCTGACCCGATTCGGTTGTTTGACGGTTTGGCGAGCAATCAAGGCACAGGCATCGGGGGGTACCAAGCGCTCAGATTCGCTCAACACCAATTGCCGCATGGCAGCCCGGCTCTCGCAAGCCGGCACCGACTCCACAGCGGTTTGCATCAGCGCATTGAAATAGTCCAGCGCACCTGCCAAGCCCAAATCGGCAGCCGCACTGGGTCGGCCATGGTGGGCGTCTTGTCCGGCAGGTTTGCCCAATTGGTCGGCTTGCATCATCACGTCGCGGATATCGTCAGCGACTTGATAAGCCTCACCCAAGGTCTCACCGAGTTTGCGCCAAGGTGCCGGATCGACACCTGCAGCCAAGGCACCCGCACAAGTCGCAGCGACAAACAAGGCACCGGTTTTGGCGCGTTGGTATTGGCTGAGCTCCACACGCGATTCACATTCCCACGCCTGCCCGGCAACGATGCCGTCAGGTGCGCCCACACCGTCGCTGATGACGCTGAGCAATTGCACGGTGCGCATTGGGTGCATGCGCCCGCTGTGGGCCAGGGTCTGATAGGCCATGATGATCAAAGCATCGCCCGTGAGCAGCGCCAGCGGTTCGCCAAATTGTTTATGAACGGTGAGTTGGCCGCGACGCAAATCGGCATCGTCAAAACACGGCATGTCGTCATGCACCAATGAGGCGCAATGCAACAGTTCGATCGCCACAGCCGCCGCATCGGTCATCCCTTTATCGTCTTCGCCACAGGCTTTGGCAACCGCCATGCACAACTGCGGGCGGATACGCGCACCCCCGGGAAATACCGCGTGGCGCATGGCTTGCATCAGGCGCGGGGGAGCGGTGCTGCTTTGTGTGCGGGAAAAGTGCTGCTCCAGGGCTGCTTCAATGCGGTTTATCAAACTCATGGGACCCCCTGATGGGGTGGCAACCGCCGCACCGACGATTCGAAGCGACATCCACAAGTGTCAATTTAACATGACACTATGGTTTGTCAACCAGATATTCCACCCAGTTACATTCCCAAGGGGCTGACCGCAAACAACCACTTGTGCCCGCCGAACAACAAAATCGCCCATACCGCCACCCCAACCAACACCACGCGCCAAGTGTTGGTCAGGTTGGCTGGCTGGGTCGCATCGTCTGTCAATGTGTGGGCTGCGAGTTGGTCGCGCTTGCGGGCAGCGCGGAAATTGAGCACTGCCCACACCAAAAACGCGCCAAACAACACCAGATCAGCTACTTTGCCGTTGGACAACAAATGGGCCAGCGCCCACACCTTGACCGCCAGCACCATTGGATGACGCAATTTGGCTTTGATGGCGTTGTTCGGCACTTGCGAAGCCACCAACAACACCAGCGCGGGCAACATCAACAAAGCCGCCAAATGGCGCATGCCCACCGGTGGGTACCACAGCCAAGGGCTGTCCCAGCGAATTTTGCTAAAGCCATAGACCATCAGCACAAAACCCACCAGCGACGCCACGCTGTACAAGCCTTTGTAGAACTTCTCGCCCCACTGTGCCATCTTGGCGGTCCGCCAGTCGTCGGCAAATACACGCAGCGAGTGGCTGCCCAAAAACAACACCAAACCCAAAATAAACAAAGCCATGCTGATCTCCTTGTGAGCTGCCGGTGGGTGCGGCCTGGCCGCCGCGCATTCAAATCAGGTCAATGTTTGCGCTCTAACACCCAGTTTGCCAGCGATTGCAATACCTGGGTGTCTGTCAGGCCACTGTGCGCCAGCGCCTGCTGCGCTTGCGCGGCCAAACGGGTCGCCTCTTGTTGCGCAGCTTGCAGACCCAGCAAAGACACATACGTGGGCTTGTGGTTGTCGGCATCTTTGCCAGCGGTCTTGCCCAGCACCGCGGTGTCGGCAGTGACATCCAAAATGTCATCCACCACTTGAAAAGCCACGCCCAAGGCTTGGCCGTAAGACAACAGTGCTTGCGTGGTTTGAGCAGAGGCTTGCGCAGCCACCGCACCCATGACCACGCTGGTTTCTAGCAACGCGCCGGTTTTGCACAGGTGCATGCGCCGCAGTTGCTCCAGGGTGAGTTGTGTGCCGACACTGGCCAGATCGATGGCTTGTCCACCCGCCATGCCGGCATGTCCAGCCCCTCGGGCCAGCAAACTGCACAGGCCCGCTTGCACCTGAAAAGGAATCTCGCTGTCCGGCGGCGTGAGCAATTCGAAAGCCAATGTTTGCAATGCATCACCTGCCAACAATGCACCCGCTTCCCCGTATTTCACATGTACCGTGGGCTTGCCACGTCGAAGCACATCGTTGTCCATGCACGGCATGTCGTCGTGCACCAGCGAATAAGCATGAATCAGCTCAATAGCACAGGCAGCGCGCAAACCGGCTTCGTGCATCCAAGCGACGTTGCGCTGTGGGGCACAGGCTTGCAAGCTGGCCAACACCAACAGGGGGCGCAAACGCTTGCCCCCATCCAGCACCGCGTAGCGCATGGCCTGACCTAAATCGGCGGGCGCGTCGAGCGGCACCCATTTCTCCAACGCTTGTTCAACCAGTTGCAGTTGTTCAGCTGTCCACGCATGCAGGTCAAAGCTGCTCATTCAGCGCTGCCCGACCAGTTTTTCAAACTGCCTGCTTCCAGCACTTGGATTTGCGCTTCAACCGCTTGCAACTGATCCCGACAGTGCGACAACAAAAACGCCCCGCGTTGGTAGGACAGCAACATGTCGGCCAACGGCATTTGGCCTGATTCCATGCGTGCCACCAGCTGTTCGAGTTCTTGCACTGCCGCTTCATAGCTGGCGGGCATAGGCTGGGAAAATTTTTCCGCTGGGGACGGTTTGGCGGCCATGGTCAGGTGTCTTGGTTGGCTGAATTGCCGCGATTGTAGGTGGGTACTGCCACGCGGCTACAATCCGCTTCCGTCTGGCCAAGGGCCAGTTTTTTTGTTTTTCTCCCTGTGGGGAGTCTTTAGGTCAGGGCGTTTCATGTCTGATTTAAGTCTTCAACTGCAGCAGGCCCACGGCCAACTCCCAGTTACAAGCTATTTTGATGAAGCGCTTTACCAGCGCGAATGGCAAACCTTGTTCAAGCAAGGGCCTCGCTATGTGGGCCATGCATTGTCGGTGCCCGAGGTCGGTGACTATTTCGCCCTGCCCCAAGAAAACGAAGGCCGTGCACTGGTTCGCACCGCACAGGGCATACAACTCATCTCCAATGTCTGTCGCCATCGCCAAGCGGTCATGCTCAAGGGTCGCGGCAATTTACATGACCCGGCCAAGAACATGGGCGGCAATCTCGTCTGCCCTTTGCACCGCTGGACCTATTCGCCACAAGGCATCTTGCTGGGCGCGCCGCATTTTCAACAAGACCCTTGCCTCAACCTTGACAACTACCCGCTCCAAGAATGGAACGGCATGTTGTTCGAGGCCAATGGCCGGGATGTGGCAGCCGACATGGCGCAATTGGGCCCGCGCCAGCAACTCGACTTCAGCGGTTACGCCCTCGACCATGTCGAAATGCATGAATGCAACTACAACTGGAAAACATTCATTGAGGTTTATTTAGAGGACTACCATGTTGGCCCGTTCCATCCAGGGTTGGGCAACTTTGTCACCTGCGACGATTTGCAATGGGAATTGAAAGACGAGTATTCGGTGCAAACCGTGGGCGTGGCCAATCGGTTGGGTAAAGCGGGCAG
>SXWY01000058.1 GCA_005789825.1 Burkholderiales bacterium
CCCCAAGTCCTCCAACACCTGCATATTCCTCTCATAAATCAGCGACGCATCCGGAAACGCTTCAACGGCCTTGTCAATACTTTCCTCGCGCAGCAAATGCAGCGTCGGGTAAGGGGCGCGGTTGGTGAAATTGCCGATGTCATCTTCTTGTGTGCCTGCAAATTGGTAGCGCGGGTGAAAGTCTGCCATTTGCAGCACGCCTTCAAGTTCCATTGACACCAGTACCGAATCGCAGTCAAACAAAAATTCGTTGAACTCTAAAAAGTCCGGCAAAAGATTTGGCGCAATCAGCAGCGTGGTGTCCAACTCGGTAGCGTCGGTGTCCACCAAGTGTTGCATTTCTGCTTGCAATATCTTCAACACTTGCTCAGGCTCGCTGTCCATGCACACCACATAGCGCACTTGCTTTTTGGTCACCACGGCTTTGGCAAACGGGCACAGGTTCAAACCGATGACCGCTTTTTCCACCCAAGCTTGGGTGTCGGCAATGGCTTGGGCTTCGGTTGTCATGCCGACAACACTTTGCCAGTCAATCGCGCATGCTCTTTGGTGGCGAATCGATCGGTCATGCCCGCGATGTAATCGGATACCGCGCGTGGCAAGTTGCTGCGTGTGGCGTGGCTATCGGGCATGGCTTGCGGGTTGCTCATGTATGCATTGAACAATTCGCGCACCACTTGCCTGGCCCATTCGGTGGTTTGCAGCACTTGGGGATGCATGTACAAATGGTGCAGCAAAAACTGTTTCATCTGCGTGCTGGCTGTGCGCATGGCTGGGCTGAATTTCACCAAAGGCGGCGACTCGCGCACGGCTTGCACCGACTGTGGTGTGTGTTGCTGCAAGGCGTTGCGGGTGGTGTGCATCACGTCGTAGACCTGATCGCTCAACATGCGCCGTATGGTTTCATACAACAAGCGCCGTGATGAGAGCGCGGGAAATTCGGCCTGTACTTGGTCGCTGTAGCCCTTGAAAAAATCGACTTCTTGCAATTGCGCCATGCTGATCAAACCCGAACGCACGCCGTCGTCCATGTCATGCGCGTTGTAGGCCATTTCGTCGGCGAGGTTGCACAGTTGCGCCTCCATCGACGGCTGTTGGTTCAACAAAAACCGTGCGCCCACGCCACCGGGCTCGGCAGCTTCCAGCATCTGCGCGTTGCGCTGCGAGCAATGCTTCAATATACCTTCGCGGGTTTCAAAGCACAAATTCAAACCGTCAAATTCCGGATAACGCTCTTCCAAGGCATCGACCATGCGCAAGCTTTGCAGGTTGTGTTCGAAACCGCCGTGAGCTGCCATGCATTCGTTCAACGCGTCTTGTCCGGCGTGGCCAAAGGGGGTGTGGCCCAAGTCGTGCGCCAAGGCAATGGCTTCGACCAAATCTTCATGCAAGCCCAGTGCCCGCGCCAGCGAACGTCCGAGTTGCGCCACCTCTAGCGAATGCGTCAAGCGGGTGCGAAACAAATCGCCCTCGTGGTTGAGAAACACCTGTGTTTTGTAGACCAGTCGGCGAAACGCAGTGGAATGCACGATGCGGTCGCGGTCGCGTTGAAACAGATTGCGTGTCGGCGCATCAGGCTCTGCAAAACGCCTGCCGCGACTCAACTGCGGTTGGCAGGCATACACGGCCAAGCCGTTGGCGGCAGGGGCTATGTCAGCAGCGAACACTTGGTTCATGCGCGGCAGCAAGCCTCAACCACTTCAGCCACCATCGCATCGGGGGCAGCCCGCACCACCGCACTGCCGGGGGGGTCGATCAACACAAAACGTATACCACCTGCCTCGGCTTTTTTATCGACCCGCATATGGTGCAAATACACCTCTGCACCGAGCGCCGGACCGGTCACAGGCAAACCGGCTTTGGCAATCAAAGCGGTGAGGCGCTGCACAAACGCGGCATCCACCCAACCCAAACGCTGCGACAAATGCGCTGCCATGACCATGCCGCAACCCACGGCTTCACCATGCAACCAGACGCCAAAACCCAAACCGGCTTCGATCGCATGGCCAAAGGTATGACCGAAATTCAAAATCGCGCGTATACCGGCTTCGCGTTCGTCTTGGCCGACCACCCAGGCTTTGATTTCGCAACTGCGTTTGACGGCATAAGCCAGCGCTTGCGGGTTACGCGCCAACAAATCGTCCATGTGCTGTTCTATCCAATCGAGAAACGCCATGTCGGCGATCGGTCCGTATTTGATGACCTCGGCCAAACCGGCGCTGAGTTCGCGCGGCGGCAGGGTTTGCAATGTGCCTAGGTCACACACCACGCGTTCGGGTTGGTAAAAAGCACCGATCATGTTTTTACCGATAGGATGATTGATCGCTGTTTTGCCGCCCACGGATGAATCGACTTGCGCCAGCAAGGTGGTGGGCACTTGCACAAACGGCACACCTCGCATGTAACACGCCGCGGCAAAACCGGTGATGTCGCCAATAACGCCGCCACCTAAAGCAAACAACACGGTCTTGCGGTCGCAGGCCTTGCCGAGCAACACATCAAAAATCTGGTTCAAGCTGTCCCAAGTTTTGTAACTTTCGCCATCGGGCAAGCTGCAAACATGCACCACGCGGTAATGCGGCGCCAAACTGGCTTGTAAACGGGCGAGATACAAGGGGGCCACGGTGTCATTGGTCACGATCAACGCAGCTGCAGCTTGGGGCAAACCTTGCCAAGCGGATGCGTCGTCGATCAATCCAGCGCCGATGGCGATGTCATAACTGCGTTCACCGAGGTCTATGCGTACGTGTGCTGTGCTTGGGTTCATGTGGCGGGGGCGTCGATCGGTAGCAAACCGGCAAGTTCAAGTTGGGTCACGATCATGGTGACCATGGTCGGTATGCGCGGGCGATGGGTTTCAATCACAAAATGTGCTGCAGCTTGGTAACACGGGTCACGCTCTTCAAACAGTTGCTGAACTTTTCGTTTGGGGTCGTCCACCTGTAACAACGGGCGCTGCTGGTCGTGTTTGAGACGGCGAAAAATTTCATCGGGTTGCACCCGCAAATAAATGACTTGGGTGCGTTCACGCAGCAACTGGCGGTTGGCTTCTTTGAGCACCGCCCCGCCGCCAGTGGCCAACACACCGCAAGCGGTGCGGGTCATGTCATCAATGACTTGGCTTTCAATGTCTCGAAAGGCTGGTTCACCATGGCTGGCGAAAAAATCTTTGATGGCCATGCCAATGCGCAATTCGATGACTTGGTCGCAGTCGACAAAGCCCACACCCAATTTGCGGGCCAATTGCCGACCGACTGTCGATTTGCCGCTGCCCGGCATGCCCACCAAAGCCAACACGATAGTGAATCCCTCAAGGTGCGAAGGCACTTTGTTCAAGCATTTTAGGGCTTAGGAATATCAACAACTCTTGTTTGCTGCGCCTGCTCGCGCGGTTGCCAAACAACCAGCCCAGCCACGGTGTGTCTCGCAAACCGGGCAACCCAGCTCGGTTGAGGTTGTCGGTGGTTTCGTAAATGCCCCCGATCATGACGGTGCCGCCGTCCTCCACCCGCACCTGGGTGCTGATGTGCTTGGTGTCAATGGCAAACCCAGCGGGTGTGCTTTGTCCCACGCTGTCTTTGTGCACATCCAAGTACATGGTGATGCTGCCATCTGGCGCGATATGCGGCGTGACTTCTAAACGCAAATTGGCTTTGCGAAAAGCAATCGAGGTGCTGCCGTTGGGTCCGGATAACTGGTAGGGCAATTCCGTGCCTTGTTCAATCAGGGCCTTGGACTGGTTGGCTGTCACCAAACGCGGGCTGGCCACCACCTTGCCCAGTCCTTCGGCCTCAAGGGCCGAAAGCTCCACGCCCAAGCGGCGGCTGTGCAAAGGATTGAAAAATATCAATGTGGCATGGGCCGGCTCTGCGCCCAATGCGTTGGCCGCCGGAAAATGGAGCTTTGTGTTTTCGGCCGATGAAGACAAACGCACCCCCAACGACGATGCAAAATGGTCTAAGGCTTCGACGATGCGTGCTTCGATCAACACCTGTCGCTGCGGCATGTCCACACGGTGTACCCATTGAGTCACTTGCTGCAACCGTTCTTCGATATCGGTGACAAACAGTTGGTTGGTTCTGACGTCGACCATGGCACTGCCTCGGGCGCTGAGCAACCGCGCGGGCACACTGCCAGACACGCTTGCTGCTGGGTTCAGCAAAGGCCCCAGCACATCGGCCGCCTTGGCGTAATTAAGTGCAAACGATTTTGTCTGTAACGGCTCCAGCACTTCAATGGCCCGCCGTGTTTCCATGGCCTGTTTTTCGCGAGCCGCCAATTCTGATTCGGGAGCAACCCAAATGACATTGCCTTCTTTGCGCTGTCCGAGCCCTCGGGTTTGCAAAATTGTGTGCAGCACTTGGTCCCACGGCACGTCTTTCAACCGCATGCTGAGGTTGCCGCTCACGCTGTCGGACATGATGATGTTGACGCCACTGAATTCGCTGACCAATTGCAACGCCGTGCGCAATTCAATGTGTTGAAACTGCATGGACATGGGCTCGCCTGTGAAAGCCAAGACCGGGGGTGCAGACACGTCGGGTGAAAGCGTTTGCGCCACGGCGTGCAGCCCATGCCATGACAACCACATGGCAGTGCAGCACCCCCAAACCTGAGCACGCCATGGCTTCATGGTGCCGCGCCCGCCGGAAAACGCCGCTCGTGGCTGACCCATTTCCCCTGGGCGTCTGCCACCCACTCGCGCAAACGCAAATGGTCGCGTTCAATTTCAATGACCACTCCCCAATCTTGCCCGAGTCGATCACCCACCAGCACGGTGTGTACCCGTCCGTCGCCTTGCACCAAGGCGTGTCGCTGATGGTCATTGGCCAACATGCCGACCCAACGCAACTGTGACAGGGGCCGCGTCTGCCAATCCTTTGGAACAGCTCCCGTCGATGCGACCCAAGGCAGGGCTTTTTGCACACCCACCATGGAAAACGGGTTGTGCATAGATGACACAGGGGGAGCAGTCGGCTGCCACGACAAAGTGCGGGCAGTCGCTGCGCCCGTGCTCGCCGCATTCACACCCGCGGACGGGGTCGGAGCCAGAGGCTGGGAGTTGGGTACCGTGGCGCGAGTTCGTTCTCTCAACACCACCCATTGCATTTGTAATTGCAATGGCAATTGCAAAATCTGCGCTTTGCCTCGGTTTGGCGTGGACAAAGTGTCTGACGGGATGCGCCATTCGAAGCCGGTGACAAGCATGCGCGGAACTGCTGTGGGCAGACCGTGCCATGCGGACAGCAATTGCGGCAAGCTGCCTGTCCAACGGCCTGACGCCATGGCTTCATCCATTTTGTGGGCCTGTACCGCCAGCCCATGCAAGCGCCCCCAGGCCAACCAAGCGCGCAACACCTGCTGCTGGTCGGGCGGCATGTCGTCTGGCCATGCTTGCCAGGCTGGGATTGACAACCCGGCGGGATGCGGCATGGCTTGCAAACTGGCGATGCGGCTACGCTGCTGTTGCACTTGCCGTTGCAACGCATGCATGTCTTGTTCGGTTTGCTGTGAACGCGCTTGGGCTTGCCACCAATGGTCCCAAGCCTCAGCCGACACCCATGCCGTCCCTGCGGCTATGCCAAGCAGCGAACACATGCCAAGCAACCCAACCTGTGCGCCGATGGGCCAGGCATGCCACACCCGCCAATGGGTGCGCCATTGCGGCCAGGCCGACAGCAAGCTGTTGATCAGCGCGCCGGTCATGGCTTGACCGCTGAAGCTGGCAGGGTCAATGTCAATTGAAACAGGTGTTGTTTGGCGGCCAGACCGTCTGCCAGTCGCCATTGCGCCTCTGCCCATTGCGATTGCTCCGTCTGCGGCGAAAAGCCGGCAACCGCCAGCGCAGTCTGCCAGTTTTGCCAATGGCCTGGGCTCAATGCCCAACCGCTGACTTGCCATTGTTGATCGCGCCACACCAAACGCTCGATTTGTATACCCCGTGGCGGGACAGACAACCACTGCTGCATACACTGCCAAGCGCGAATTTGCTGCTGGCGCCAGTGCTGCCAGTCCGTTTGCACTTGCTGAGCCATGCGCAAGCGGTTCTGCCACAGATTGACCGACTTCAACTCGGCATGCCATTGCGCCATGGTTTGCTCGGCTTGGTGTTGACGAGCTTGCTGCTTGGTCAACCATTCGTCCCAAGCATGGTCCAACCCTAGCACCACCGACACTGTGACCACGAACGACACCGCCCAGCCCCAGCGCCAACTGCGGAGGCGGCTTTGGCGACGCTGCTCGCGCCAAGGCATCAAATTGAAGCCGTTCATGGGTTGAACACCCCCAAGGCCAAACCACCCAATACCGCCCATTCGTTGTCACTCAACTTGCCTGCGGCTTCTGGCGGCGGTTCTTGCAATACCGCGGCTGTGCTGTTTTGCACAAAGCGTTGCCATCGCATGCTGGCCTGCCAATCGGGTTCCAGCCGCACCAGCCGCAATCCTGCTTGGCGGCACCAGTGCTCGCAAGCTTGCGCCCAGGCTTTGGGCACGGCCAACACCTCTGCTTGCAGCGAGGGCTGGGCCTGCAAGGCGGCGTTCAACCATGCGGGCCGGTTTGCTGGGGCTGGGTCAATCATGGCAGTGTCATGGCTGGCGTTGAGTTGGTAATCCCACAAGACTTCGCTGATCGGCCAGGGCAAAGCGGGAACGAGTTGCGCTTGCAAATGGGCTTGCAGTTGCCGCGTTCCCATGCCAGGGCTGAGAGGAAAGGTGAAGCGCATCAACTTGTCTTGCGGCAAGGCCATGCCCACGGTCTGCGCCACAAAACCGCTGCGCTGTCGTGCCCAACGCAAACAATGCGGCTCGGGCCATTCGCTGGTGCACGCCGACAAGGCATGCGAGGAAAACGTTTGCCAATGCCAAGAAGAATGTATGGGCTGGGTATGGCCGACCACGGGCGCCTGTGCCAAGCCAAGCCCGTGCTGGTTGAAGAGAATGCCCAACCCGATGGGCTGGCGGTTGCGCTTGTGGAACATGAAAATCCTTGTGCCATCTGAGATAACACGGGTTTTAAAACCGCCGAGCAAATTTGCGGTTAAGCTGGACTGGCATTTTTTTTACAATCCACTTTCTCCACCCAACGCGGCCTTGCACCGCTCGCTTGACATGCCCCCTCCACCTCCCGCCAAAGGTCCCGTTCACGGTGATCTGAAATCGCCCCCCGCCAACCACCTGTGGCGTGTGCTGGGCAGCTTTGTCGGATGGTTTGTGGGTTTTTCGGCAGCTGCAGGATTGAGCCTGGTTTTGTTGGTCGGTGTGGCATTGGTCATGGCTTATCCGCAACTGCCCGATATTTCCGATTTGGCCGACTACCGGCCCAAATTGTCGATGCGTGTGTTTTCAGTCGAAGGCAAAGTCATCGGCGAGTTTGGCGAAGAACGGCGCAAGTTGATTCCGTTCAAAGACATTCCCGATGTCGTCAAACAAGCCGTGCTGTCGATCGAAGATGCGCGGTTTTACAAACACGGCGGTGTCGACTACATCGGTCTGGCACGCGCGAGTTTGGCCAATGTGGGGCGGGCTAAAAGCCAAGGCGCATCCACCATCACCATGCAGGTAGCGCGCAATGTCTATTTGTCTTCTGAAAAAACCTTCACCCGAAAAATTTACGAACTGCTGCTGACTTACAAGCTCGAACACCTGTTGACCAAAGACCAAATATTTGAGATCTACCTGAACCAAATTTTTTTGGGGCACCGGGCTTACGGCTTTGCGGCAGCGGCTGAAACGTATTTTGGCAAGCCGATTCAAACGCTGAGTATTGCCGAGGCCGCCATGCTCGCCGGCCTGCCCAAAGCACCCTCTGCCTACAACCCGATCAACAACCCCAAGCGGGCCCGCTCCCGCCAGCTCTACATCATCGAGCGAATGGCGGAAAACGGCTTCATCACCGAAGCACAAGCCCAAGCCGCCAAGACCGAAGAGTTGAAGATCCGCAATGTGTCAACGCCCAACAGCACACACGCGGAATATGTGGCCGAGATGGCGCGGCAACTCATGTTCGCGCAATATGGCCCCGAAATTTACACACGCGGCTTGAATGTGTACACCACCATCAAAGCCGAAGACCAGGAAATTGCCTACCAAGCATTGCGCCGTGGCATCATGGACTATGAATTGCGACAGGTTTACCGAGGACCGGAAAAATTCATCGACCTGCCCACCGATGCCCGAGAGCTCGAAGACGCGATCGACGATGCCTTGATTGAAGCTGGCGACAAAGGCGATTTGCTCAGCGCCGTGGTGCTGGAAGCCACACCGAAAAAAGTGCGAGTGATGCGCCAAAACAGCGAAATACTGGATATCAGCGGCGATGGTCTGAAGCCAGTGACCTCGGGCTTGTCTGACAAAGCCCCCGCCAACATCAAACTTCGCCCAGGCGCGGTGGTGCGCGTGGCCAAAAATCCCAAAGGCGAATGGGGGTTGACCCAATTGCCCGAGGTGGAAGGTGCTTTCGTGGCCATCGATCCCGTTGACGGTGCCATTCGCTCGCTGGTTGGAGGATTTGATTTCGAGAAAAACAAATTCAACCATGTGATTCAGGCATGGCGCCAGCCTGGCTCCAGCTTCAAGCCGTTCATTTATTCGGCAGCCCTGGAAAAAGGCTTCACCGCCACCACCCAAGTCAACGATGCCCCGTTGTTTTTTGATGCCGCCGCCACGGGCAGCCAAGCTTGGGAGCCGAAAAATTACGATGGCAAGTTTGAAGGCGTGATGAGCCTAAAAACAGCGTTGGCCAAATCCAAAAACATGGTGTCCATACGGATTCTGGAAGCCGTCAACCCCGCCACGGCGCAACAATGGGTCAGCCGCTTTGGCTTCGATCCCGACAAACATCCGCCTTACCTGACCATGGCACTGGGTGCGGGTTCTGTCACGCCCATGCAAGTGGCACTCGGCTATTCAGTGTTTGCCAATGGCGGCTATTTGGTCAAGCCCTATTTGATTACCAAGGTCACCGATCCCTTGGGCAAGGTGTTGTCCAACTACACACCGATTGAGCTGGACGAACGATCTCGCGCCATCGAACCGCGCAACGCATTTGTCATCAGCCATTTGCTGCAAGAGGTGACCCGATCAGGCACAGCCATGCGTGCCCAATCCGCGCTCAAACGCGGTGACATCTACGGCAAAACCGGCACCACCAACGATTCCATGGACGCTTGGTTTGCCGGCTACCACGCCAGCCTCACAGCCGTCACTTGGATAGGCTACGACACGCCGCGCAAACTCGGCGACCGCGAAACCGGGGGTGGCCTGAGCTTGCCGGTTTGGATCACTTATATGCAACATGCCTTGAAAAACACGCCGGTCAGTGGCATGCCGGTGCCAGCTGGCGTGGTGTTTGAAGGCAACGACTGGTATTTCAGCGAATACACGCAAGGCAATGGCGTGACGACTTTGGGGCTGGACGGCAAACCCGGCGAAGGCGAAGGCGCTGCGGTGGACCCAGAAAAAAAGAAAATCCTGGAGATGTTCAAAGAATGAGACAGGGCAAGCCAGTTTTGGCTGCGCGGCTTCAGCGCTGAAAATTCAAAGCTGCGCCAAATTGCTGGCTGGCGTCTTGTGTGAGTTGTTGCCAAAACTCGCCCTGGCCTTTGGTATCTTGCCAATGCATGCCGTCAAACCGATAGTGGTAACCGCCGCTTCGCGCAGCCAGCCACACCTCGTGCAAAGGCTTTTGCAGGTTCACTATCAACTGACTGCGGTTGGGAAAGGTGATGGTGACCATGCCACCAACCCGCTGGTTGTCTATGTCGACATCGGCGTTTTCGTTGAGATGATCGCAAGCTGTTTCCAGTTGCTGCAACAAGCGCTCGGCTTGGTCCATGAATTCGTTGTCAGTCATCTGCGTTGGTTTCTCTGTGGTGAACCGCTCGGCGTGGAAGCGGCTATTACAATTTCAGCATGAAATCAGCGATTCTAGGCAGCCTGCTCGCCCTTGCGATCTCCATGGTCATGGGTTGCGGCATGAAAGGCGAATTGCTGTTGCCCACCGAACCAGAATCACAAGACCGAGCCAAGTTCCCCGATGTGCTGATTCCGTCATCGCCCTCTGACACCCCCACCAAACGCTGAGTTTGGCTTCATCAAAAACCATTTCATGACTTCTGCCCCTTTGCCAGGCGCGCCGTTTCTGGCTTACCGCGACACACAATTGTTCATCGAGGACATCTGCTTACAAGACTTGGCGAAAGCGCACGGCACCCCCTTGTTTGTGTATTCCAAAGCGGCCATGTTGCATGCTTTGGCCGCCTACCAACGGGCGTTTGTCGGTCGGGATGCCAAAGTGCATTACGCCATGAAGGCCAATTCCAGCTTGGGCGTGTTGCAGGTGTTTGCCCAAGCGGGCTGTGGTTTTGACATTGTGTCGGCGGGTGAACTCGAACGGGTGCTGGCTGCGGGTGGGCAGGCTGCGGATGTGATTTTTTCAGGCGTGGGCAAGACCCGCGAGGAAATGCGCATGGCGCTGCAAGCGGGCATTGCCTGCTTTAATGTCGAAAGCGAAGCCGAGCTGGATGTGCTCAACCAAGTGGCAGTGTCTTTGGGCAAAACAGCCCCGGTCAGCATCCGCGTCAATCCGAACGTGGACCCGAAAACCCACCCCTACATATCCACCGGCCTCAAAGGCAACAAATTTGGCATCGCGCACGAGCGCACATTGCAGGCCTACCAGCACGCCGCCCAATTGCCCGGATTGAAGGTCGTGGGCATCGATTGCCATATTGGCTCTCAAATCACCACCAGCGAGCCCTACCTGGATGCACTGGACAAAGTGCTGGACCTGGTCGAACAGATAGAAAAAGCGGGCATTCGCATTCATCACCTCGACTTCGGTGGCGGCCTGGGCATCAACTACAACAACGACACACCGCCTGCCGCCGATTCGCTGTGGTCAGCGCTGCTGGCTCGGTTGGACGAGCGTGGCTTTGGACAACGGCGGCTGATGATCGAACCGGGCCGTTCCTTGGTTGGCAACGCGGGCGTGTGCCTGAGCCAAGTGCAATATCTCAAACCCGGCGAGCAAAAAAACTTTTGCATCATCGACGCCGCCATGAACGATTTGCCGCGCCCTGCGATGTACGAAGCCTTTCACCAAATCGTCCCGTTGACACTGACTGAAGCAGCCTCTCAGGTGTACGACGTGGTCGGCCCGGTGTGCGAAAGCGGTGACTGGATCGGGCGCGACCGCGCATTGAACGTGCAGTCGGGCGACACATTGGCGGTGCTGTCAGCCGGTGCGTACTGCATGAGCATGGCCAGCAACTACAACACCCGTGGTCGCGCCGCCGAACTGCTGGTGGACGGGAACACAGCCCATGTGATCCGACAGCGTGAAACCATGGCAGATCAGTTGCGTGGTGAGGTTTTACCTTTTCCCCACACACGCCAAGCCAACAACACACCCAACACCACGGTGTAAATCCACACCTCTTCAAAATCATTTTTGCCGGCCCGCATCCAATAAAAATGCAACAAAGCAAACACTGGCAACACATACACCAAGCGATGCAATTGCTGCCAGCGTTTGCCGCCCAACCAACGAACAGCCGCGTTAAAGGATGTCAAGGCCAGCGGCAGCATAAAAACAAAACCCAACATTCCCAGCCATATAAAAGGCCGTTTCACCAAGTCTTTGGCTATCTCGTTGATTTCAAGGTTTTGGTCAAACCAGACGTAGCACAACAAATGCAATACCGCATACACAAAGCACGCCACGCCGGTGCTGCGCCGAAACCTCAGCAGCACAGGTGCCTTCAATAAGTCGCGCAGCGGGCTGATCGCCAGCACCAGACACAACAAACGCAAAGTCCAGTCGCCACTGGAGCGGCTCAAAGCCTCGGCAGGATTGGCACCCAGCGCATCATGGAACACCGCCCACACCCAGCCAGCGAAAGGCAGCGCCAACAAGGCATACCAGCACCCATGCGCACGCGGCGACAGCAGTGCTTGTTGCCATGACACTTTATTCAGCATGACAATTGCAACGCGTCCAACAGGTGTCAGAAGTTTTTGGCCAAATCCATGCCCGCATACAACTGGCCGACTTGCGCTTCGTAACCGTTGAACATCTGGGTTTTGATTTTTTTGGCAAACAGGCCGCCCTCGCCGATGCGTCGCTCGGTGGCCTGGCTCCAGCGCGGGTGGTCTACCGCTGGGTTCACATTGGAATAAAAACCGTATTCATTGGCGGCGGCTTTGTTCCACGCGGTGAGTGGCTGTTTTTCGGTGAAACGGATTTTCACGATGCTCTTGCCACTTTTAAAACCATATTTCCAAGGCACAGTGATACGCACGGGTGCGCCGTTTTGGTTGGGCAGCACCTCGCCATACATGCCAAAGGTCAGCAGGGTCAGCGGATGCATGGCTTCATCCATGCGCAAGCCTTCGGTGTAGGGCCAGCTCAACACCCGAGAGCCCACATAAGGCATGGTTTTGGGGTCGGCCAAGGTGATGAATTCCACGAACTTGGCGCTGCCCAGAGGCTCGACTTTTTTGATGAGTTCTGACAAAGAAAAACCCACCCAAGGAATGACCATGGACCAACCCTCCACGCATCGCAAACGGTAAATGCGCTCCTCCATGGCCGAGAGTTTCAGCAACTCTTCCAACGACAAGCTGCCGGGTTTTTTCACCAAGCCTTCGATCTCCACTGTCCATGGTCGGGTTTTGAGCGTGTGGGCGTTTTCGGCGGGATCGGCTTTGTCTGTGCCGAATTCGTAAAAGTTGTTGTAGGTGCTGGCGCTTTTGTAAGTGGTGATGTTGTCTTTGGCTTGCGCACCCGCCAATGCTGAGACCTTGGCGTCGAGCGGCGCCAATTTGCCAGGCCGTGGCACTGCTGCTGATTGGGCCCAGGCCCCAGCGCCCGAGGCCAGCAAGCCAGCCGCACCCAAATGGACCAACAAAGACCGTCGCTGTGCATACACCTGTGGCGGCGTGATCTCACTGGGATAAGGATGGTGAAAGCCTTGGTCTTGGGTAATCAGCATGGGCAACTCCTGAGCACAAAAAAGGCTGACACAGGGTCAGCCTTGGGGGAATGAAAAAAGAGGGGGTTCAATTCAAACCGGCGATGTAATCCGCCAAGGCCTTGATTTCACGGTCATTCAATTTAGCAGCAACCTGATTCATTTGCAGGCTGTTCTTGCGAATCCCGTCTCTGAATTGGGTCAATTGCGACACGGTGTAATCGGCGTGCTGGCCGCTCAGACGGGGGTACTGAGCAGGAATGCCAGCGCCATTGGGGCTGTGGCAACCCGCACAGGCGGGAACTTGTTTGTCGGCAATACCGCCACGGTAAATTTTTTCACCCAATGCCGCCAACTCTTTGTCTTTGGCAAAGCCCGGCTTGGCCTTGGTGCTGCCTAAGTAAGCGCCGACATTGCGCATATCCTCATCGCTGAGGGCAGAAGCAAAACCCAACATGACCGCGTTGGCGCGTTTGCCGGCTTTGAACTCGGCGAGTTGTTTGGCGGTGTATTCGGGGTGTTGTTGGGCCAACTTGGGGTTGGAGGGAATAGCAGAGTTGCCTTCCACGCCGTGGCAGCTGGCGCAAACACCGTTGTAGATGGCCGAGCCCTTGGCGGGATCGGCTTTGGCAGGCGCCGTGCCTTCGGCATGCGCCACCAAAAAAAAGCCCGTCAGGCCGACGGACAAGAGAATTCGGGCAAAAAAAGTCATGGCAGTCTGGTCTTGAAAATCAATCGGTGATTCTACAATGCAGCCCTGCACCCAACGGGTTGCGCGCAAAGAATAACCATGGCCCACCCCAGCACCTCTGAGGATGCAACACACCCAGCACGCGTCAAACAGGCGGTCGGATGGCTGCACACAGCGCGTTTTTTGACCACCGCCGCCCAATTGCACCATTTACCGGCCTACGACCAGCCCGAAATCGCGTTTGTCGGTCGCTCCAACGCCGGCAAATCCACCTGTATCAATGTGCTGACACAACAGCGGCAATTGGCCTATGCCTCCAAAACCCCGGGGCGTACCCAGCACATCAATTTGTTTGCCTTGGGCCGGCAAAACCAGACCGACGCGGTGCTGGCCGATTTACCGGGTTACGGTTATGCCGCCGTGCCCAAAGCCGACAAAGTGCGCTGGCAACGGGTGATGGCCAACTATTTGATGACGCGCGACAACCTCAAAGGCGTGGTGTTGATGTGCGATCCGCGCTTGGGCTTGACCGAGCTCGATGAAATTTTGCTGGAAGTGATTCGTCCCAAAGTGGAAGAGGGCCTGAAATTTCTGATGTTGCTGACCAAAGCCGACAAGCTCAACCGCAGCGAAGCCGCCAAAGCTTTGTCGATTGCGCGTTTGCAATCCGGTGGTGGTCAGGCGCATTTGTTTTCGTCCTTGAAAAAACAAGGTGTCGAAGACGTCAGTTTGCAATTGTGGGAATGGACCCACCCGAACGAGGCCACACCATGATGGCCTTTCAACGCGTGGCGCTGCCTCATGGCATTGAACTCGATTGCCGCGTCGCGGGTGATGCAGGCCGTCCGGTGATGCTTTTTTTGCACGGCTTTCCCGAGGCAGCATTTGTCTGGGACGCTTTGTTGCTGCATTTCAGCCAAGCGGCGAATGGCGGTTATTTGTGCGTGGCGCCAGATATGCGCGGCTATGCCGGCTCGTCTTCGCCCACCGATGTCAAAGCCTACCGGGCCAAAGAATTGGTCAAAGACGTCACCGCACTCCAGCAACATTTTTCGCCCAGCCAACCCTTGGCTTGCTTGGTGGCGCATGACTGGGGCGGCGCGGTGGCATGGAACGCAGCGAACCAACACCCTTCGATGATGCAGCGCTTGGCCATCATCAACTCACCGCACCCGGGCACGTTTTTGCGCGATCTCAAAGCCGATGCGCACCAGCAAAGTGCCAGCGATTACATGAATTTTTTGATCCGAGACGACGCCCAAGCTTTGCTGGCAGAGGACGACTACCGACGGCTATGGGCTTTTTTCACCAACATGGGCGCTGCCAGCGGTCCGCACGCATGGCTGACCGAAGACATCAAAAACACTTACCGTGCCGTGTGGCAACAAGGTTTGGACGGTGCGCTCAACTATTACCGCGCGTCTCCGCTGCGTCCACCGCGCGCTGGCGACCCGGCTGCCTCCGCCATTGAATTGCCCGAAGAAATGCTGCGCATTTTGGTGCCGACTTTGGTGCTGTGGGGCATGCAAGACATGGCTTTGCCGCCGGGCTTGATTGAAGGGCTGTCGGCGTATGTGCCGGATTTGCAATTGCACCGCGTGCATGACGGTACGCATTGGTTGGTGCACGAACAGCCCGAATGGGTGGCCCAAACCATCGGCAACTGGCTCCGCTGATACCGATTACAAACAGGTATCTTCATGGGCAAGGGGCTCGCACCTCTTCATACACAACATGGCTACTTTTTTGCATGTCGGCTGTGGCACCAAACACAAAAATGCCACCACCCCGGGCTTTAACACCGAACACTGGCACGAATGCCGACTCGACATTGACCCGCGCGTTCAACCCGATGTGGTGGGCAGCATCACCCAGATGCAGCAGTTGTCCGATCAAAGCATGGACGCGATTTTTTCCAGCCACAACCTTGAGCATTTGAATGCGTTTGAAGTGCCGTTGGCTTTGCGCGAATTCATGCGCGTTTTGAAAGACGAAGGTTTTTTGGTGCTGACTTGTCCCGATTTACAAACCGTGGCTGAATGGATCGCGCAAGACAAATTGTTGCAACCGGCTTACAACTCGCCCGCCGGACCGATCACTCCGCTGGACATGGTGTTTGGCTTGCAACAAGCGATTGCCAACGGCAACACTTATATGGCGCACCGCTGCGGTTTCACCCAAAAAGTGCTCACAGCCCATTTGAAACACGCCGGTTTTGTGTCGGTGCTGTCTGCCCGTCGGTCACGCGCATTCGACTTGTGGGCGATTGCCAGCAAATCCGCCTGCACGGAAGACCAATTACGCGAAATGGCATCGCAGCACTTCCCCGCCCCAATCAATGTTCGTAAAACGGCGGTTCACCCGCAGGCCGCGTCTTGAAACGCTTGTGCACCCAATAGTATTGTTCGATCGAGATATTGACTTGTGCTTCTATCGCTTGGTTCATGGCCACGGTGTCTGCCGTGACATTACCACTCGGGTACAAGGGCCAGGCGGGCCCGATCGCCACCTCATAACCGGCAGGTGTCAAGCGGGTCACCAGCGTACACACGCGGGCCTTGGACAGCTTGGCCAAGCGCGGCAAAGAATAAGTCGTGGCAGCGCTGACGCCAAAAAAATCTATCCATTCCGCGCCTTGGATACCAAAGTCCATGTCCGGCGAATAATGCAAACGCAAGCCTTCTTTCAAAGCCTGCAACAACGGTTGCGCACCATCGTTGCGCGGCACAGAGCGCACCCGCGCCGAGCGGTTGCGCCCTCGCATGACCCAGTCTTCGACAAAACGGTTGCGCAACGGCACAAAGACAAATGCCATCGGAATCTGCCTCAAGTAAGTCATGGCCAAACCACCCGCATCCAAACCGATGAAATGGGGTGCCAGCACGATCAAAGGACCGGGGTCATCAAACACCGTGAAGTCGCCGCTGAAAACCATGCGGTTTTTCACCACCGATTCAGGTGCGTGCCACAACCAAGCGCGGTCCCACAAGGATTGTCCGAGCAACACAAAATGTCGTTTGGCCAACTGTCTGCGTTGCGACTCTGTCAACTGCGGAAAACACGCTTTCAAATTGGTCAGCACCACGCCGCGCCTGCGTGCGGACACCGCGAAAAATACATGGCCAGTCATGCGACCCATGGCGCGTAGAACAACCAAAGGCAGGTATGCCAACACCGCCATGAACAGGCGCAATGGGTTCAATGCAACACCTCATGGCGAGGTTGCTTGAAGCGGGCATAGCCCCAGAGGTACTGCTGCGGGCATTGCCTGATCAAACCCTCGAGCGCGAGATTGATTTGCAACACGGCGGTTTCAAGGTCATCAGACAGCTTTTCCGCCATGGGCTCGAAATGCAAACAATAGCCTTGTGCGCGAGGCAAGCGCTCGCCCCAAGCCAACAATATTTGTGCATCGGTTTGCATGGCCAGTCGCGCGGCCAAGGTCATGGTGTAAGCCGGCCGGTTCCACATGCGCGACCACATGCCCATGCCATTAGGCGGCACCTGATCGGGCAGCAAGCCCACCGATTGACCGCGTCGCAATGCCTTGATCAATTGCCGCACACCGTCCATGCTGGCTGGCACGGCTTTGAGAAAAGGCTTGTCTCGCGCATGCACCAGCACATCCCGCAACCAAGCTTGCCTGGGTGGCCGATAAAGCACGGTCAATGGGCCGTGTTCAGGACCAAACCGCAGCGCGCAACTGGGCGCAGTGATTTCAAAACAACCCAAATGCGGGGTGACGAACACCACCCCTTTGCCTCTGGCATAAGCTTGGCTGATGTGCTGCTCGCCTCGCCATTGCACAGGCATCGGCGCGCCAAACCAGACCCGAAAAGATTCCAACGCCTGCGCACCCGCTGCCCCAATGGCACCACGCAGTTGTGACAAGTTGTAGCCCGCTTGTTGTGCTTGGTCGAGAAATTGTTCCCGGTAACGAGCCGAGAGCCACCACGTCAGCCAGCCCAGCAAAACGCCGACACGCTGCAGCCATGGCAGTGGCAATTTAGACAGCCAGCGGATGAAGAAATTCATAACGATCGGAGTTGATTAGAATGCCAATTGTCGCTGAGTTAATGAAGCAACTTGCAGGGCGACACACTCGAAAGAGTCGGCTGTTTGACAGCCATCTGCTAAAGCGTTCGCCAGACTCCGGGTATTGGCAACGCAACCATCAACCACAGGAGTTTTCATGGCGAACGATTATCTTTTTACCTCTGAATCTGTCTCTGAAGGGCATCCCGACAAAGTCGCTGACCAAATTTCGGATGCGATTTTGGATGCCATCTTCAAACAAGACCCGCGCAGCCGTGTGGCCGCTGAAACATTGACCAACACCGGACTGGTGGTGCTGGCCGGCGAAATCACCACCAACGCACACGTGGACTACATACAAGTCGCGCGAGACACCATCCAACGCATCGGCTATGACAACACCGAGTACGGTATTGACTACAAAGGCTGTGCCGTCATGGTTTGCTACGACAAACAATCCAATGACATTGCACAAGGCGTGAACCACGCGTCTGACGACCATCTCAACACCGGCGCCGGTGACCAAGGCCTGATGTTTGGTTATGCGGTCAAGGAAACCCCCGACCTGATGCCCGCCCCCATCTACTATGCCCACCGCTTGGTAGAGCGCCAAGCGCAGTTGCGACGCGATGGCCGCCTGCCTTTTTTGCGGCCTGATGCGAAAAGCCAAGTCACCATGCGTTATGTGGACGGCAAACCCCACAGCATCGATACCGTCGTGTTGTCGTCCCAGCACAGCCCTGACCAAAGCGAAACACCGACCAAAATGAAAGCGTCCTTTGTCGAGGCCGTGATCGAAGAAATCATCAAACCGGTGTTACCCAAAGAATGGCTGAAAGACACGCGTTACCTGATCAACCCCACCGGCCGTTTTGTGGTCGGTGGACCGCAAGGCGATTGCGGACTGACCGGACGCAAAATCATTGTTGACACTTACGGTGGCGCCTGCCCACACGGCGGTGGTGCATTCAGCGGCAAGGACCCGAGCAAGGTGGACCGTTCAGCCGCCTATGCCGCGCGCGATGTCGCCAAAAATATCGTCGCAGCCGGACTGGCAACACAATGCCAAGTGCAAGTGGCCTATGCGATTGGCGTGGCCAAGCCCATGAACGTCACCGTCAACACCCAAGGCACCGGCGTGATCAGCGACGAAAAAATCTCGGCATTGGTCAATGAACATTTTGATTTGCGCCCCAAAGGCATTATTCAAATGCTCGACTTACTCCGTCCCATTTACGAAAAAACCGCCGCTTACGGACACTTTGGCCGCGACGAACCCGAGTTCACGTGGGAAAAAACCGATAAGGCAGCAGCACTCCGTGCTGCTGCTGGGCTGTAAGCCCACCTTGCGTTAGCAAGGCATCGGTTTTTGGGCGGAGTTCATATTGGCGTAGCCAATGTGAACGCAGACCAAAAAACGGACAAAGCCCAAGCGCTGCGTGCAGCGGCCGGGCTGTAAGCACGGTACCCGCGAAGCGGGATCTTGGGCTTTGGGGCGAAGCTCATATCGCGCAAGCGATGTGAGCGCAGACCACAAGGCGGCAGCGCTGCGTGCAGCGGCCGGGCTGTAAGCACGGTACCCGCGAAGCGGGGTTTAGTCAACCAAGCCATAACGCCGACACAGTGCTTGGCGTTGTGTCGGCTGAAAATTGATACGCTCGACATCTTCTTCCACCGCCGCCAGCAGCCTCGGGTTCATCACAGCAAACCACAGCGGCGGCAGGTAGGCTACCAAAAACATGCCTGCATAACCACTTGGCAATTGCGGTGCATCGTCGAAATGCCTCAGCGCTTGGTAACGTCGGGTTGCATGCGCATGGTGATCGGCATGGCGTTGCAAATGGAACAGCATCCAGTTGGACAACACATGGTTGCTGTTCCAGGAATGGCGCGGTTGACACCGCTCGTAACTGCCATCGGGCAGTTGCAAACGCTTCAAGCCATAGTGCTCGACATAGTTGGCCGAGGTGAGCTGAAAATTGGTCCACATCGCCACTGGCACGATAAAGCCCAGCACTTGCGGGCCCAACCAAAATACCAGTCCCGCCCAGAGTGCCGCCGTCAGCGCCCAGCCTTGCACGATTTGGTTTCGCCAATGCAACGGCCCATGCCCCAATATCTGCAAACGCTGTGCTTCGTAGTGCCACGCACGCTTGGCACCACCAGGCATTTCGCGCCATAAAAAAGCCCAAATAGATTCGCCCATGCGTGAAGAAGCTGTATCGTGTGGTGTGGCCACTTCCACATGGTGGCCCCGGTTGTGCTCGACACAAAAATGCCCGTATGCGCTGGGCGCCAACACACACAGCGCCAGTAGGCGTTCCAGCCGGTTGTGTTGATGGCCCATTTCATGCGCCAAGTTGATACCAAACCCTCCTACCGCGCCGGTGGCCAACACCATGGCCAACCAGCCATGCCATGGCAGTGTGTGACTGGCCACAAACCAGGCTGAAAACACAAACGCTGCCCACAGCACCGGTACCAGTGCAAAAGTGATGTAGCGGTAGTAGGCGTCGTTTTCGAGTTGCGCCACAACCGAATCTGGCGGGTTGTGACTAGACGGCGGTATCAGCGCATCTGCCAGAGGCACCACACCATATAAAAACAGCAGTGGCCACCACAAAGCCACCACATCACCCGTCCACCACATCAGCAACGGTCCCGCTGCCACCAAGGCGGGCGCAAACAAAGAAACCAGCCACACCCAGCGCCAAGGGTCGCGGTAAACCGCAAGCTGCGCGCTGTTTGGACGGGATGGTGGCATGGTGGTGGTAGAGGTTCTGTTCACACCGGCAATGACATGGGCCAAATGACCAAGGTCTTCTTCGCTCAAACTACTGGCGACAGGGTTGAATTGACAACGCCATTGTTGCGTTCCTTGGCTTTGAAGTCTTTGAGGGTTTTCACCACGTGATCCAAAACACAGGGTAGTGCGCCGATTACAGCTTGTCTCGCCGCGCCAAGTCGGGGAAAAGTTTCAACCATGCCAAGGCAATCCCCACGGTACCCAAGCCACCTGCCACCACGGAAGCCACGGGGCCCCACAGTGCTGCGGTGAGCCCTGATTCAAATTCGCCGAGCTCATTGGAGGCACCAATGAACACCCCGTTGACCGCGGCCACCCGCCCCCGCATCTCGTCTGGCGTTTCCATTTGCATCAATGTCAAACGCGTGACCACGCTGATATTGTCGGCAGCTCCGCTGACCGCCAGCGCCGCCATCGACAAGACAAAATGGTCGGACATGCCGAACACCGTCAACGCCAAACCAAACACAGCGACCGCGCCGAGCAATTTGTAACCCACCCTGCGCTGTATCGGCCAGCGGGTGATCACGATGGACATGCACAATGCGCCTGCCGCCGGTGCTGCACGCAACAAGCCCAAACCGTCGGGGCCGACATGCAAAATATCCCGGGCAAAAATAGGCAGCAAGGCCGTGGCACCGCCCAGCAACACCGCAAACAAGTCCAAAGAGATCGCACCCAACAAGACCTTGCGTTGCCAGACAAAGGCCACACCGGCAAACAGCGATTGCCAACTCAAACTGTGGTGCCTGGCCACGTGTTCATAGCGCACCCACAGCGTCAACAACATGGACAGCGTGAACAACACGGCGCACACCCGGTACACCGTCAACGCACCACCCAAATACAGAAAACCGCCCAACGCTGGGCCGCAAATCACCGCGACTTCCACGCCGGTGGAGCTGAGGGCTACCGCGCGTGGAAACAAGGATTTGGGGACCAGCAACGGCGTGATGGCTTGTTGTGCTGGCATCTGAAATGCACGGGTCAACCCCAACACAAACGCCACCCCGAAAATCAATGTTCGGCTGACTTGGTCTTGCAATGTTGCGAAACCAAGGACCACAGCCACCACAGCCATGACCGCCATGCAAGTGGCAAAAATACGGCCACGGTGCAAACGGTCAATCACATGCCCTGCGGGCAAGGCCATCAGCAACGCTGGAATGAACTGGAACAAACCGACCAGTCCCAAATCCCAGGCGCTGTTGGTCAGTTCATACATGTGCCAACTGATGGCCAGCATCAACATTTGATGCGCCGTGATACCGAAAATGCGTGCCAGCCAAAACCGCATGAACTGGCGCTGCGCCAGCAAATCTGACAAAGACGAAGACATGCAGGGATTGTCGCGTCAATGCTTGGTGGCCAAAGCCCTAACAAAAAGCCCCTGGCTGTGAGCAACCAGGGGCGGGTGTGCGCTGGGTCAACCCAAGGGTTGACAGGGGATGAATCAAGCGGCCAAACGCTCTTCCACCACGGCTTTGGCTAAGCCGCCGATCAATATCTTGCGCGGTAATTTTTCTTCAGGAATGACATTTTCCAAACGCACGACCAACAAGCCATTGACCATGTCGGCAGAACGAACCACCACGGTTTCGGCCAGTGTGAATTGGTGGCTGAAGTCGCGTGTGGCAATGCCTTTGTGCAAGTATTCGCCTTGGGGATTGGCCTTGACTTTGCCCACGATATTGAGCTTGCTGCCCTCGGCAGTGATCTCGATCTCGTCTTGCTGAAAACCCGCCACAGCAACTTCGATCATGTAGTCGTTTTCGCTGTGTTTGACGATGTTGTAGGGGGGATAGGTTTGTGCCCGAGAAGCGGGGTCGCCGGTTTCGAGCTGTTGAAAAGCGTCGATCAGGCGTTCAAAACCGACCGAACTTAAAAGCAAATTGCGTCCGAATGCATAAGCCATTTGAAATCTCCTTGGTAACAAGCAAGTGAATGAAACACCAAGGCCCCGAAGGCACCTTGATGCAACCTACATTTGGGTGGGTGAGGAAATTTCAAGAGCCGGTTTAGATGGTCATGCCGCCGTCGATCGAATAAGCGTTGCCGGAGATGAAGCGGGACTCTTGGCTGGCCAAAAACACGACGATGGGCGCGATTTCATGGGCTTGCGCCAAACGCCCCATGGGCTGGCGGGCGATGAAGTTTTGACGCGCTTGAACCGGGTCGGCTTGGCTGTTGATACGGTCATGCAGCGACGGCGTGTCGACTGTGCCGGGGCAAATGGCATTGCACCGAATGCCTTGAGCCACATAGTCGGCTGCCACGGCTTTGGTCAAACCAATCACCGCGGCTTTGCTCACACCGTAGACAAAACGGTTGGGCAAACCCTTGATGCTGGAGGCCACGCTGGCCATGTTGATGATGCTGCCGCCTCCTTGCGCCAACATCTTGGGCAGCACCGCCTGGATCATCCAAAACTGCGCCCGCGCATTGAGGTTCATGGCGAAATCCCATTGCTCGTCCGTGGCATCCAGCGCCGTGTTGCTGTGGACAAAACCTGCGCAATTGAACAAAGCATCGATCTTGTCGATTTTTTGAACCAAGGCGTGTATGGCGGGTTTGTCCAACACATCCAAGACCGCTGTGTGGATATTGGCATGGCCTTCAAACGACTTGAGCAGTTCGGGTTGGATGTCGGTGGCCCAGACCGTGGCGCCTTCGGCCGCCATGGCCATGACAGAAGCGTGTCCAATGCCCTGGCCTGCGGCGGTGACAAGAACGGTGTGGTTGGCTAAGCGCATGAGATTTCTCCATGATTGAATCAAATGGCTTATTGTGTCTTGGTAGCTTGACCAGCCAAGCTGAGATGACAAATAAGAACGCGATAACAAACAGTAAACATTGCCTTTGAAAATGTGTGGGCTTGGTCGATTCGGTTGGCGACAGCGGCATTGTTACTCAGGTATTTTTTGATCTTCGCTCACCCCCAACAGCCAAGCCAAGGTCTACATTCCTTGGCATGAACACACGGATCACGGCCCATGAACGCCCCGCACCCCAGGACCTGCAAGCGGTTGAATGGTTGTCGCATTTGCTGCTGCAAAGTCTGTCCTTGAAAGCATCTGACATCCACTTGGAACCGTTTGACAACTTGCTGCGTGTGCGTATTCGGCGCGATGGCCATTTGGTTGAAATGCCGGCGCCTCCCGCCGGTCTGCGAGAGCAAATCGTCTCGCGTATCAAAGTGCAGTCGCGCATGGATATCGCCGAAAAACGCTTACCCCAAGATGGCCGCTTACAACTGGTTTTGCAACACCGCGCTGTTGATATGCGGGTGAGCAGTCTGCCAACATTGCATGGCGAGAAAATGGTGTTGCGGATTTTGGATGTGCAATCACAACCGCTGAGCTTCGAGGCCTTGGGCATGCCAGACAAAGAACTGGCGCAACTCAAGCAAGCCATACACCGTCCCAATGGCATGGTGCTGATCACCGGCCCCACGGGTTCGGGAAAAACCGTCACGTTGTACACCTGCTTGAACCATTTGAATACAGCTTCGGTCAACATTGCCACGGTGGAAGACCCCTCGGAAATCGTGTTGCCAGGTGCCAACCAAATCAATGTGAACGAACGCATAGGACTGAGCTTCGATGTGGCGTTGCGTGCCTTGTTGCGCCAAGACCCGGACATACTGATGGTGGGAGAAATTCGGGACTTTGCCACGGCAGATACCGCTGTCAAAGCGTCACAAACCGGCCATTTGGTTTTGTCTACTTTGCATACCAACGACGCCCCTTCCACACTGACTCGGCTCAACCACATGGGTGTTGCCGGATTCAATTTGGCCAGCAGTGTGCGACTGATTTGTGCTCAACGATTGCTGCGTCGATTGTGTGATGCATGCAAGCAACCCTCGCCCGATCCACCTGGTTTTCAGGCGGTGGGCTGCTCGCAATGCTTGAATGGTTATGCAGGTCGAATTGCCATTCACCAAGTCATGCCAATCACTGCTGCGCTGCAAACCTTGGTGTTGCAACAAGCCAGCGCAGGCGAACTGGCAGCCCAAGCCGCACGCGAAGGTGTGCGCAGCCTGCGCCAAGCCGGTATGTCTAAAGTGGTGTCGGGTGAGACCACTGTGGATGAAGTCATGGCCGCCACGCATGAATGACCGCTCTGCATTTGGCCCGCAGCCAGCTGCTGTTGCTGCCGCTGTGTCAGCACCCCGGGTGCGCAATGTCAGCGCCCGCGAATTGACGGTGTTCACCCGGCAATTGGCAACCTTGGTGTCCTCTGGGGTGCCCTTGCTGCAGGCTTTGGAATCGATACACACAGGGCTGGCGGGTCAAGCGATTGCCCGCGTGGTGGAGCAACTGCGACAACACATTGCAGCGGGTTGGTCTTTGCAAGCAGCCTTGCAACAGCACAATGTGTTCTCTGCTTTGTATTGCCAAATGGTGGCAGCCGGTGAGTTGTCTGGCAACTTGGACAACATGCTTAACCGTCTGGCATGGCATACCGAGCGGCAACAACAATTGCGCAGAAAAGTACGCATGGCCTTGGTTTATCCAGCGTCGGTGTTGCTGATTGCATTGGCGGTGGTGGCAGTGATTTTGGTCTGGGTAGTGCCGGTTTTTCAGTCCATATTCGCATCTTTTGGTGCCGATCTGCCCTGGGCCACACTGTGGATATTGGGTTTGAGTGATGCGCTGCTGCAATGGGGCTTACCGCTGGCGGGTGCGCTGCTGTGCATCGCATGGTGTGTCAGAAAACGCTACCGATCCGACCCGGGTTTTCAATGGTGGGTGGCTGTTCGTGTGCTTCGACTTCCGTTGCTGGCACCTTTGATGGTCAACGCCAATCTGGCGGTCTGGACGCGTTGCATGGCCATGCTGATGCAGTCTGGGGTGCCCTTGCTCGACACCTTGGAAACGGTGGCTGGCGCTTGCAGCAATCGGGTGTACGCCTTGTCCACACTGCGGGTTCGCGATGCGGTGTTCAAAGGCATCGGACTTGCACAAGCGCTGCGACAACTCGAGGCAAGCACGCACTACCCCAGCGCTGAATTTATCGGGCTTTACCCACCGATCCTGGTGCAAATGATTGACATCGGCGAACAATCGGGAAGCCTGTCAGCATTGCTGGGCAAAGCCGCTGATGCACAAGACGAAGCGCTAGAACAGCAAGTGCATACGCTGACCCAACTGATTGAGCCTTTGATGGTGGTCGTGCTCGGTGGCTTGGTCGGCGGCATGGTGATTGCGTTGTATTTGCCGGTGTTTCAACTCGGCCAGGTGATGTGAGACCCGTTCTTATAGACTTGTTGCCATGTCGCACACCGCATTCAAACGCATTGGCTTGACCGGAGGCATCGGCAGTGGCAAGTCCACGTTGGCCCAGCTTTTAGTTGCGCGAGGCGTGGACCTGATTGATGCAGATGCCTTGTCGCGGCAATTGACTGCTGCCCATGGCGCGGCCATGCCTGACATTGAAAAAGAATTTGGACCAGCATTCATGGCGGCTGACGGCAGCTTGGCACGCGAGCGCATGCGTCAATTGGTTTTTTCTCAACCTGAGGCGCGGCTGCGCTTACAAGCCTTGTTGCATCCGCGGATACTTGCGGCTTTGACTGAGCAAGAGATGCAGTTGATAAATCAGGGAAAACCCTTGGTGGTGTTGGACATTCCTTTGTTGGTCGAGTCTGCGCATTGGCGCCAAAAAGTTGACCGTGTGCTGGTGGTCGATTGCTCGCAGAACACGCAAATCCGCCGGGTCATGCAGCGCAACGGCATGGCTGTAGAGGCAGTTCAGGCGATCATGGCCACCCAAGCCAGCCGCGAACAACGGCTGGCAGCCGCCGACTGGGTGGTTGCCAACGACAGCGACGATATCGGCAAGCTCAGGTTGCAAGCCCAAGCCATTCAACTGCACTTATAAGCCGCTTTGGCCCCCTGACAACTGCTGACAGCGGTTATCATTTGGTGTGTCAATAATCCCACACCTGTACGCTTTTTGTGATTCTCTACGAACACCCTTTCAACGAACGAATTCGCACCTACTTGCGGTTGGAATATTTGCTCGGGCGTTTTGAACACTTGTTATTGAGGTCCTCCGAAATTGACCACCATTTCGCGCTGACCACCTTGTTTGAAATCATCGATGTCGGTGGCCGCTCTGATTTGAAATCCGACATTCTCAAAGAACTCGAAAGACACAAGCAGCAGTTCAGCAGTTACCGTGGCAACCCCTCTGTCTCAGAGGCCGTGCTCAATGAATTGCTGGGCAACATCGAAAAATGTTTGCAAGGCTTTAACACCCAGGCTGCTCGGCTGAGCCAGTGCGTGACCGAAAGCGATTTCCTCAGTAGCTTGCGCAACCGTGTGGCCGTGCCGGGTGGCACCTGTGCGTTCGACCTGCCGGGTTACCACGCATGGCAACAACGGGATGCAGACCTGCGACGCAAAGACATTTTGAAATGGTCTGAGCCTTTGAAAACGCTGCAAGACAGTGTCAGCTTGTTGATGCGCTTGCTCAGAGAAAGCGGTTCACCCCAGCGTGTGGTCGCCAACCAAGGCCAATTCCAACAGGCCCTGCCACAAGGGCGTTTTCAAATGATGCGTTTGTTTATCGACGAATCACAAGGCTTGGTGCCCGAGATCAGCGGCAACCGCATGATGGTCTGGGTACGCTTGATTCACCAAAACTGGGAAGGCAAGCCTCAAACCGCAGTGGGCACCGCAGAATTCGAAATCGAGCTCTGCGCCTGAGCGAGCCACTCGAGCACCGGCACGGTTCCTGCCAGCACCGGCGCCACGGTCACAGGCAGTTGCTGCCAAGAAAATTGTTGGCCCTCTTTCATTTGCAGCGCACCCTGCCACTGGGTGACTTTGCAAAAGTGCAACTCCACCCATGCATGCGGATAATCGATTTGCTCGGTGCGCCAAAGCGTGACCTGGGTGATTTGAATGCCCAGTTCTTCATGTAACTCGCGGGCCAGCGCTTGCTCGATGGTTTCAGCCGTTTCTATTTTTCCGCCCGGAAATTCCCAATGGCCTGCATAGGCTTTGCCCTCGGGGCGGGTGGTCATTAAAAACTGGCCGTTCTCGGCCAACAACACACCCACCGCCACTTGAATCAGCGGCCTGTCAGCCCCCTGGGTGCGCGGTACATGGGCATCCACCACGCGCAAAGTGGATGAAGCATGTGGATTCATGTGCCGTTGGTGCCCATGCGCCCCGCAAAGTCTCGCGCAAATTGGTAAGCCACACGCCCACTGCGTGAGCCTCTTTCCAAGGCCCAGACCAATGACTCGGGATGCGCTTGTGGCCACCAAGAAGCAGGCACCTGCAACGCAGACAACCATTGGTCAACGATACGCAAATATTCGTCTTGGCTGAACGGGTAAAAACTGACCCACAAACCGAAACGCTCGGAGAGCGAAATTTTTTCTTCTATCACTTCGCCCGGATGCACTTCGCCGTCATCGGTGTGTTTGTAGCTCAGGTTGTCCTTCATATATTCGGGCAACAAATGGCGTCGGTTGCTGGTGGCATAAATCAACACATTCGGCGAGGCTGCGGCCACCGTGCCATCCAGAATGGATTTGAGTGCTTTGTACCCCGGTTCACCTTCGTCAAAACTCAAATCATCACAAAACACGATGAATTTTTCAGCGCGGTCCGCCACCACTTGAATGATGTCTGGCAGATCGACCATGTCTTGCTTGTCGACCTCGATCAAACGCAACCCCTGGCTGGCGTAAGTGTTCAAACAGGCCTTGACCAAGGACGATTTGCCTGTGCCGCGTGCCCCGGTCAGCAACACGTTGTTAGCGGGTTTGCCTTGCAAAAACTGCAAGGTGTTGCGCTGGATTTTTTCTTTTTGCGGATCGATTTCTTTCAAATCATCCAACGACATTTGGCCAACATGCCGCACGGCTTCCAGCACCCCATGGCCGCTGCTGCGTTTTCGGTATCGAAACGCAATGCCCGCACTCCAGTCGGGTGCGTGCAAAGGTTGCGGCAAGATATGTTCGATACGCGCCATCAATAATTCGGCGCGGTGCAGCATGCGTTCCAAAGCGTCGCTCATGGTTCAGCTGCGGTAGTCTGCGTTGATGGTGACGTATTCATGGCTCAGATCGCAAGTCCACACTTGGTCATGCGCATGGCCACGACCCAACAAAACCCGCACCGTGATTTCGTCTTGCTTCATAGTGCGTTGCCCGTCTTCTTCGCGGTAATCGGGGTGACGGCCTCCGCGCGTGGCCACATGCACATCGTCCAAAAACAAATCAATGCATGCTTGGTCTAAATCGGCAATGCCTGCGTATCCCACCGCAGCCAATATGCGACCAAGGTTAGGGTCGCTGGCAAAAAAAGCGGTTTTCACCAGAGGCGAATGCGCGATCGCATACGCCACTTGGCGGCATTCGGCGCGGTCGCGTCCTCCTTCCACCCGAACAGTGATGAATTTGGTGGCGCCCTCACCGTCACGCACGATGGCCTGCGCCAACCACATGGCCACGTCGATCAAAGCTTGTTTCAGCACTGCCGCCGCCGGGCTTTGCCAATCGCTCACCACCTGATTGCCCGCTTTGCCGGTGGCGATCACCACGAACGAATCGTTGGTGGATGTGTCGCCATCGATGGTGATGCGGTTGAAAGAAGCTTCGGCCAACTCGTGGGCCAAGGAGTGCATCAGCGTCGAATCGATGGCCGCATCGGTGGCCAAGAACCCCAGCATGGTGGCCATGTTCGGGCGAATCATGCCTGCCCCTTTGGACATGCCGGTGATGGTGACCGTGCGACCCTCTATTTGAATTTGACGGCTGGTCGCTTTGGGCAAGGTGTCGGTGGTCATGATGGCTTGAGAAGCCAGCGACCAATGGTTTTCTGCGCGTGCCGACAGCGCTTTGGGTAAGCCATCGACGATGCGCTGAACTGGCAACGGCTCCATGATCACGCCGGTTGAAAACGGCAGTATGTGTTGCGGCTTGACGCCAAGTTCATTGGCCAATGCACCGCACACCGCGAATGCATGGTTCAAGCCATCTTGACCCGTGCCCGCATTGGCCACACCGGTGTTGATGACCAATGCGCGTATGCCTGTACCCGCCGCCAAATGTTGCTTGCAGAGTTGCACAGGCGCTGCGCAAAAACGGTTTTGTGTGAAAACCGCACCGACCGAGGCACCCTCGTCCAAGGTGATCACGGTCAAATCCTTGCGGTTGGCTTTGCGCACGCCCGCTTCGGTGACTCCTATTTGCAGGCCGGCCACGGCATGCAAGTCTTCAGGGCGGGCAACGGTCAGATGCACAGCCATGGGATCAAGCCAACTTGCCGTGGCAGTGCTTGTATTTCTTGCCACTGCCGCAAGGGCATGGCTCGTTGCGTCCCACCACAGGCACTTGCGCTTTTGCCGCCGCATCTGCGGCAAACAACTGCGCTTGGCCGGTTTCATCGGGTGCCGAATAGGTGAGGTTGGTCACCGAATCCGCACGTTGCTCAATGGCTTGTGCGGCTTGTTCAATTTGCTCGGCTTTTTCAATTTGCACCGTCATCAAAACCCGTGTGACTTCGTTTTTGACCATGTCCAACAGTTGGCCAAACAACTCGAAAGCCTCGCGCTTGTATTCTTGTTTGGGTTGCTTTTGCGCGTAACCCCGCAGGTGTATGCCTTGGCGCAAATAGTCGAGTGAGGACAAATGCTCGCGCCAATGGCTGTCGATGTTTTGCAGCAAGACAGCACGCATGAAAGGCGTGAACTGCTCGACTCCGACCACATCCAGTTTTTTCTGGAATGCATCATGCGCAGCTTCAATCACTTTTTGCAAAATATCTTCATCGGTGATGGCTTGGGCTTGTTCTACCTCGTGGACCAATGGCAGTTCAATATGCCATTCATTGTGCAAGACATTTTGTAAACCAGCGATATCCCATTGTTCTTCTACCGATTCGGCTGGCACAAATTGGCGCACCAAGTCGGTGAAACATCCCTCGCGCAAACTGGCGATTTGTGCGGTCAGGTTAGACGCATCCAAAATATCGTTGCGTTGCTGGTAAATGACTTTGCGTTGATCGTTGGACACATCGTCGTATTCCAGCAATTGCTTGCGAATATCAAAATTGCGCGCCTCTACCTTGCGCTGTGCACTTTCGATGCTGCGGGTGACCATACCCGCTTCGATGGCTTCGCCTTCGGGCATTTTCAAACGGTCCATGATGGCTTTGACCCGCTCGCCCGCAAAAATTCGCATCAGCGAATCGTCCAAGCTCAGGTAAAAACGCGACGAGCCCGGATCGCCCTGGCGTCCGGAGCGTCCGCGCAATTGGTTGTCAATCCGCCGCGATTCATGGCGTTCGGTGGCAATGATGCGCAATCCGCCTGCGGCTTTCACCTTCTCATGGTCAATCGCCCAAGCTTCGCGCAATTGTTGCGCTTTGGCAGATTTGTCTGCTTCGCTCAGGCTCTCATCAGCCATCAACTTTTCAACGGCTTTTTCTACATTGCCGCCCAACACAATGTCGGTACCGCGACCGGCCATGTTGGTGGC
>SXWY01000059.1 GCA_005789825.1 Burkholderiales bacterium
CATCTTCGGGAATGCCGGCTTCGACCTTACCCACCAAGTCAGCGCCGACGTCAGCGCCTTTGGTAAAGATACCGCCGCCCAAACGGGCAAAAATAGAAATCAGCGAAGAGCCAAAGGCGAAACCAATCAAAGGATTGAGCATGCCCGCCAGTGCCTTGCCATCTGCAGGCACGCCCTTAGAGGTCAAGTACCAGTAAAAACCGGTCACGCCGAGCAAGCCCAAGCCAACCACCAGCATGCCGGTGATGGCGCCGCCACGGAAGGCAACATCCAGTGCGGGGCCAATGCCTTTGGTGGCGGCTTGTGCGGTGCGTACGTTGGCACGCACCGAAATATTCATACCGATAAAGCCACAAGCGCCCGAAAGAACCGCACCGAGCACAAAGCCGACAGCGCTCAACGGGTCTAACACCCAAGCAATCAGCACCGCCAGAACCACGCCGACCATGGCGATGGTTTTGTATTGGCGTGCCAAGTAAGCAGCGGCACCCGTTTGAATAGCGGCCGCAATTTCTTGCATGCGGGCATTGCCTGCGTCTTGGGAAAGAATCCAGCTGCGGGCCCAGAACCCGTAAATCACGGCGATGAGGCCGCAAGCTAGCGCAAATAACAGCGCTGTAGAACCAGTCATAAGATCTCCTTTTTTGTTTCGCGAAGAGGTGGGGCCACGCAATCGGTTGTTTGACACCACCTTTGCGTTGCTTCCTCACACACTCACAAAGAAGGGTGATTGGCCAACCCCGTAACTGTAAGTGATTCAAACAGGGGTTCTGGTCTAAACAGCTGCTTTGACAAAGCAAACCTAGGGTAAGTACTAGGCGGCGGTGCCATAATTGAAGCTTCATTCTTTTAAACACGTTCAATATGTCATTAGATAACGTCAACGCCGGCAAAAACACGCCACATGAATTCAATGTGATCATTGAAATTCCCATGAATGCCGACCCGATCAAATACGAGGTTGACAAAGAAACAGGCGCGATTTTTGTCGACCGATTCATGAGCACTGCCATGCATTACCCCACCAACTACGGCTATGTGCCCAAAACCATCAGCGGTGATGGCGACCCAGTGGATGTGCTGGTTATCACACCGGTGCCTTTGATCCCAGGTGTGGTCGTTACTTGCCGGCCGATTGGCATTTTGAAAATGGAAGACGAAGCCGGCCAAGATGGCAAAGTCTTGGCGGTTCCTACGGACAAGATTTTGTCGATTTACACCCAGTGGCAAAAGCCTGAAGACATGAACCCGATGCGTTTAAAAACGATTGCCCATTTCTTTGAACATTACAAAGACTTAGAGCAGGGCAAATGGGTCAAGATTTTGGGTTGGGAAGGTCCGCAATCAGCGATGCGTGAAATCACTGAAGGTATCGACAACTACCAAAAACTGCACGGTTAATTGGCGGCGCGTTTAAAGGGTAGGCGCTCGTCCAAATGCTCCAGGTAATTGTCGATGCCCTTGCCCTCGCGTTTTAAAAAATCTGACACTGCTTGTGCAAAACGCGGGTCCGCCAGCCAATGCGCACTGTGCGTGCTGACAGGCAACAAAGCGCGGGCCATTTTGTGTTCGCCTTGTGCGCCGCCTTCAAAGCGTTTCACGCCATGCGCGACACACCACTGCAAAGGTTGGTAGTAACAAGCATCAAAGTGCAGGCAATCAACCCTTTCTAGTGCCCCCCAATAACGGCCATAAGCCACCGTGGGTTGGCCGGCTTCAAGGTGCAAGCCAATCAAACTGCAAGCGATCGGGCGGCCGTTGATCTCAGCGATAAACAGCAACCAGTTTGAAGCCATGGTGCTTTGCATTTGCTTGAAAAATGCAGGTGTCAAGTAGGGTGCATTGCCGTGTTCTAAATAAGTTCGCTCATAGCATTGGTAAAAAAATGCCCAGTCGGAAGCACTGATCTCCGAGCCGCTTGCATGCCTGAATTGCACGCCCGCTTGCACCACTTTGCGCTGCTCTTGTCGAATTTTTTTGCGCTTTTCTTGGGTCAGGCTGGAGAGAAACGCATCGAAGTCTTGCCACCCCATGTTTTGCCAATGGAATTGCACGGTTTGGCGTTCCAACAATTGCAATTTGGCTGCTGCCTGCATGTCGTTAGGGCTGCCAAACAACAGGTGCAACGATGACAATTTTTCTTCGCCGCACCAAGACACCACGGCTTGCAGCAATAAGTTTCGGTGGTGTTCGTTATCTGCCAGCAAGCGTGAACCAGGAACAGGGGTGAACGGCACGGCGATCAGGGCTTTGGGGTAGTACGCCAGGCCATGTTGCGCATAAGCATTGGCCCACGCCCAGTCAAATACGTATTCGCCATATGAATGCGTTTTCAAATACAGCGGGCAAGCGGCCACCAAAGTGTCGTTCTGCCACAAAGAAAAAAACCGGGCGGTCCATCCGCTGGTAGGCGAGGCGCTGGCGCTCTCGTGCATGGCCAGCACATATGCATGCTGCATGAAGGGCGATGGGCAGTCTTGTGCCGCCAACAAAGCGTTCCATTGATCGGCGGGTATTTGACCCGGGTGATCGTGCACCCGAATGCCATAATCGTTCAGCTTAATTTGTGATTCATCCATGACGCTTCAACTCAGTGTAGCCCAGCTCAATTTCACCGTCGGGGACATGGCGGGTAATGCCCGCAAAATCATCGAGGCGGCGCGACAAGCGTATTCGCGCGGTGTCAGGTTGTTGGTGACTCCCGAGTTAGCCATTTGTGGTTATGCCGCTGAAGATTTGTTTTTGCGCCCATCTTTCTCAGAGGCATGCCAACAAGCGGTCTCTGAGGTGCAACATGCATTGGCCGATTTGGGCGGCATGCATGTGGTGGTCGGTCATCCCAGTGGCGACGATATACGCACCCGTTCGGTTTCAGTGCCCCAGCGTTACAACATGGCCTCTGTGTTTTGCGAAGGCCGTTTGGTGGCGAGTTATGCCAAACGCGAGTTGCCCAATTACCAAGTGTTTGATGAGCGAAGGTATTTTGTGCCCGGTGAACACAGTACGGTTTTCAGTGTGGAGGGTGTGAAAGTTGGATTGCTGATTTGCGAAGACGCTTGGTTCGATCAACCCGCGCAAGATGCCAAGAACAACGGCGCCCAGTTGTTGGTCGTGATGAATGCCTCTCCATTTCACAAAGGCAAAAGCCAAGAGAGAGAAAAAGCCATGCAACAGCGTGCGCAAGCCACTGGCTTGCCGTTGGTCTACGCCCATTTGGTCGGCGCGCAAGACGAAGTGGTGTTTGAAGGTCGATCGTTTGCGCTGCAGGCCAATACCCAGGTGGCTGGCAGGGCGGCAGGTTTTGTGGAGCAAGCCTTCGATGTCCACTGCCAGGCGGCATCTGGCAGTTTGCAGCTGCGAGCAACCACAGTTGCTTTGGACGATGCGTTGTCTGATGTTTGGCAGGCGCTGGTGCTGGGTGTGCGAGATTACATTGGCAAAAACCGATTTCCATCGGTGATATTGGGGCTGTCAGGTGGCATCGATTCTGCGTTGGTCATGGCTATCGCAGTAGACGCACTGGGGGCAGATCGGGTCAAAGCGGTCATGATGCCTTCGCCTTACACCGCCGGTATTTCTGTTGAAGATGCCCGCGAGATGGCGCAACGCATGCATGTGCGTTACGACGAACTCTCTATCGTTCCTATGTTTCAGGCATTCTTGCAAACGCTGGCCACAGACTTTCAAGGCAAGCCGATTGACACCACAGAAGAAAATATCCAAGCGCGTATCAGAGGCACGTTGCTCATGGCAATGTCCAACAAGCACGGCGCCATCGTCTTGACCACGGGCAACAAAAGCGAAATGGCGACCGGCTATTGCACCTTGTATGGCGACATGGCGGGTGGTTTCGCTGTTATCAAAGACGTGTCAAAAACATTGGTCTACCAACTGGCCCATTGGCGCAATGCCAACAACCCATGTCAGACCTGTGACGTACCGATCCCTGAGCGCATCATCACCCGCCCTCCCAGTGCGGAGTTGCGTGAGGACCAAACCGACCAAGACAGCTTGCCGCCCTACGACATATTGGATGACATCATGGAGCGTTACATGGAACAAGACCAAAGCCAGCAAGAGATCGAAGCAGCAGGTTTTGACAAGTCCGATGTAGACCAAGTGATTCGTTTGATTCGAATCAACGAATACAAGCGACGGCAAGCGCCCATCGGCGTGCGCATCACCCATCGCGGGTTTGGTAAGGATTGGCGTTATCCTATAACCAGTCTTTTTCGTGCCTGAGCAGGCGTTTATCAGCCATTAAGGGGAAACTCCATGAAACAAATCACCGCCATCATCAAACCGTTCAAACTCGAAGAGGTTCGCGAAGCATTGGCCGAGTGCGGTGTGACCGGATTGACCGTGACGGAGGTCAAAGGCTTCGGTCGTCAAAAGGGACACACCGAGCTGTACCGTGGCGCTGAATATGTGGTTGATTTCTTACCCAAAGTCAAAGTGGAAGTGGTGGTGAATTCAGCCGATGTTGACCGGTGTGTCGATGCGATTGTGCTGGCCGCACGCACTGGAAAAATTGGCGACGGAAAAATATTTGTCACAGCAGTGGAACGGGTGATCCGTATTCGCACAGGCGAAACCGACGAATCAGCGGTGTGATTTTTCCGCTGCAAAGAGGATGTGCATTCTCAATGCCATGCGGATACAAACCGCAGAAATTTATATGCCTTGCAAACCTGGGCTGACCGACAGCCCTGCAGCTTGTACCAGCCGAGGTAGCAAGTCTTGGAAATTGTCGGAGACAAGTACAAAATCAATTTGCCAATCAGACACAAACCCATTGACAACGGTGTTTTGCATGAACTGAATCAAGCCGTCGTAATAGCCATTCACATTCAGCAAGCCAATGGGCTTGTTATGAAATTCCAGTTGCCGCCAGGTCCAGACTTCAAACAACTCTTCAAAAGTGCCAATCCCGCCTGGTAAGGCCAAAAATGCGTCGGCTCTTTCGGCCATCATGAATTTGCGTTGGTGCATGTTGTCAACCATGTGCAATTCGTCGCAAGATTCATTGGCAGTTTCTTTGGCAGCCAAGGCATGCGGGATAACGCCCACCACATTGGCCCCGGCAGATTTGGCCGATCTGGCCACTGTTCCCATCAAGCCTTGACTGCCACCGCCATAGACCAATTGACCTTGGTGTTCCCCGATCCATTGGCCCACTTGGGTTGCTACTTGTGTGTAGGCGGGCATTGTGCCGGGGCGTGAACCGCAATAAACGCAAAGAGAAAAGGCAGGAGTCATGAAAGGAAGTTAAATGGTTTTGATGACAGGCTTATGCAGAAGCCACTTTGGCAGGGCGGACATCTACCATGCGTGTTCCGGCCCAATGATCATGGAGGAATTGGCGATCAGCACGAAAATAAGTCAGACACGCCCAAAAAATTATCCACAAAACACACAACAGCAAGCCAACGGTCAAGGGCAATTGCATCAGTTGAGTGAGTAACAGCGGCGGGACAAACCATATCCAACTCAATACATATCTTGTCGCGGCTCTTCGTTGTGTCAAGGGGTTGCCTTGCTCATCCAACGCGCGAATATGCCAAGTCTTCATCGCCAAGGTTTGCCCTTTGCGCCAAAACCAAGTGAAGTAAACACCGAGCACCAGAAAAATAAAAATTTGTTGACCCAGTCGGTTTTGTAATCCGTGCCTGGTTTGGGTCAGGCTACTGAATAAATAACTCGCCATGAACACCACTGCAAACAGCAACATGGCTTCATATACCCAACAACTCATGCGTCTGGTCAAAGACGGAGCGGGCAAGGTCGGGGGTGAGACAGGCGCAGCGCTGTCATCGGTTTTCATGGCTTGTCAGAGGAGGGGCGCTTTTTGATCGGCAAAAGTGTCAACGGGTCGACTTGTGCTTGGGCAGTTTCGATACGAGGGGGTTTTTCTTGCCCCTCTTTTTTGGTCACAGGTGTGGCAGTCAGTTTTTCAGGTGAAACCGGTCGAGCGACCATGGCTGCACCTTTTGACCAGGCAGGTTTGCTTTGCGAGAGTTTGTTTTTTTCGTCTTCATTCAAAGCTTGGTAGGCTTCCCATTTGGCCAGTTTTTCGTCGTTGCTCAGTTGCTGCGCTTGCGCAAAGTGCAGCCTTGCCTGATAGCGTTGCGCCGGAGTCATGGCAGCCCATTGGCGCATACGTTCTTGTGCTGTGGCTTGTGCTTGGGGGTTGAGAGTGGGAAAGTTTTTTGCAATCGCCAGCCATTTGCGTTTGCGGTTTTCCTCCAGGCTTGGCCACAGGTTTTGCAAAGGCTGAAGTATGTTTTTTTGCTCTGCGTTCAAATCAGACCATTTCGGTCCTGATTCGTGCAACGGGTTGCTTGCCTTGTCTGTAGCTTGTACCCCAGGCACTGAGGCGGGATTCGACGGGCTGTTTTGGGCATGAACCAAGCCGATGGACAGTCCTGCTGAAATGACTGCACAGAGCGCATGTAGGGATAATTTTTCAAGAAACTGAGCAGGCATTAGTCTCTTTGCGAGGTGTGATTTTTCAAGAAGTCTACAAAGGCAGGGTCTGTGTAAGCATGGGGCGGCAGATCGTCGACCAACAGTGCAGAATCAATTTCTGCCAATTCCATGGCGGTTTGGTCGTTGTGAAACTCGTAGAGCAACATCAAGCCTGCTGCCAAGCAAATCAGCGGTATCAGAGAAACGATCAGGCTGTACAAGCCATGCGCCTTGGGGGAGAAAGGCGATTTCAGCGAACCATTGGACTCAAGCAGCAACATGTCCGCGTTTGCCCATTCAAATGTTTTGTCTTGGCGAGAAGCAATGGCACGCGTGCGCGATGCACGCAATCTTTCGGTGATGTCGTGGGTAAGTTGTTGACTGCCGTGACTAAGGTGAGACGCAATGCGTTTACCAAAAAGTTGTTCTTGGCTGGGATGACAGCTTTTCGTGTTCATGGATTGAATCCTTTGGCAATCAAGGCTTTGTGCAAGGCCTGAATGGCTCGTGAACAGTGGGTTTTGACACTGCCCTCAGAGCACCCCATGGCGGCGGCGGTTTCAGCCACATCCAACTCCTCCCAATAACGCAGAAGAAAGGCTTCTCGTTGACGGCCTGGCAAATCTTGCAACGCTGATTCTATTTCTCTGACAGTTTCTGTGCGAGAAAACAGGTCTTGCGCACTTTCCGTAACAGGATTGTATGTATCAGATCCTGTTTTCTCCAAAAAGTCGGTACTTTGTGAGTCGTCCTCACTGCCGAAATCGTTGTAGTTGGTGAATAGTGCATTTCTGGTTTTTTGCCTGCGAAACCAGTCCAGTGTGGTGTTCGACAAAATCCGCTGAAAAAGCATTGGCAGTTCTTGCGCGGGTTTGGGTGCGTAGTACTCGACCAGCTTCATCATGCTGTCTTGGACGATGTCTAGAGCTGCCTCTTCGTTTCTGACATGGAAGAGAGACCGCTTGTATGCGCGTTTTTCAACACTGGCAAGAAAGTCTGAAAGTTCTTTGTCGGAGGCCAAGAGAATCTGCGTTGAAGGGTTTTCGCACGGAGGCTGCGTCTAAATCTTTGTCGGATTACGTTCAATTATGTCATTGCAGGGTCTGGGTACATAACTTCCAGAAAAGGATAAACAAACAATGTCATAATTTAGAGCTATTCCCAAGAAAAGGATCCGGGCTTGGTGTTAAACGCTTGTGGCCTGGTTTCCAAAGTCTTGATGCGCCTTCACAAGAGGTTGCAAAAAGGCACCCTGGGTTTTTCGTCTACGAAATTCACAAAGGTTGTACACCATGGAAATCTCCAAAGCAGAGCTGCAGTCTGCCGCCGTTGTTGCTGATAAAAACGCAAATGCCATTGAAATCAACGGATCAGACATTCTCGTCAAAGCGCTTCAAGCAGAAAACGTCAAATATGTTTGGGGCTACCCTGGCGGTGCGGTGCTTCACATATACGACGCTCTTTACAAACAAGAAACCATACAGCACGTGTTGGTTCGCCACGAACAAGCCGCAGTTCATGCTGCTGATGGTTATGCCCGAGCCACAGGCGATGTCGGCGTGGCGCTGGTCACATCTGGGCCAGGTGTTACCAATGCGGTCACAGGCATTGCGACGGCTTATATGGACAGCATCCCGATGGTCATCATCACTGGCCAAGTTCCAACGCATGCGATTGGTTTAGATGCCTTCCAAGAATGCGACACCGTGGGTATCACCAGGCCCATCGTCAAGCACAATTTTTTGGTCAAAGACGTGCGCGATTTGGTGGACGTGATGAAAAAAGCGTTCCACATCGCTCGCAGCGGTCGCCCGGGCCCGGTGGTTGTCGATATACCAAAGGATGTTTCATTCAAGAAAACTACTTACACAGGCTATCCCTCTGCCATTGAAATGCGTTCCTACAACCCGGTTCGCAAAGGCCATGCAGGGCAAATTCGCAAAGCCTTGCAATTGCTGCTGGCAGCTAAGCGCCCATTCATTTACACAGGCGGTGGCGTTTTAATGAGCGAAGCCTCGGGGGAACTGCGTGCTTTGGTCAACATGCTGGGTTTTCCATGTACCAATACCTTGATGGGTTTGGGTGCCTATCCCGCCAGCGATCGCAAATTTTTGGGCATGCTGGGCATGCACGGCACGGTAGAGGCCAACAATGCCATGCAAAACTGTGATGTGTTGCTGGCAGTGGGTGCGCGGTTTGACGACCGTGTCATCGGCAACCCCAAGCACTTCGCGCAAAACGAACGCAAAATCATCCATATTGACATCGACCCGTCCAGCATTTCAAAGCGCGTGAAAGTGGACATTCCCATCGTGGGTGATGTCAAAGATGTGCTGACTGAAATGCTCGGTATGCTCAACGAATTGCCCGCGCGTCCGGACCCCAAAGCACTTGCTGCCTGGTGGGAGACGATTGAAGCCTGGCGTGCGCGTGACTGTTTGAAATACGACAGAGCCAACACCGAAGTCATCAAGCCGCAAAAAGTCATCGAAACATTGTGGAACATGACCAAAGATGCCGATGCCTACGTCACTTCTGATGTGGGGCAACACCAAATGTGGGCGGCGCAGTACTATCGGTTTGACGAACCACGCCGTTGGATCAACTCCGGTGGTTTGGGAACCATGGGTGTGGGCATTCCCTACGCAATGGGCATCAAATTGGCCAAGCCTGACAGTGAGGTGTATTGCGTCACGGGTGAGGGTTCTGTGCAAATGTGTATCCAAGAGTTGTCGACCTGTTTGCAGTACAACACCCCTATCAAAATCCTGTCCTTGAACAACCGCTATTTGGGCATGGTTCGCCAATGGCAAGAAATTGAATATTCAGGCAGATACAGCCACAGTTACATGGATGCATTGCCTGATTTTGTAAAGCTTGCAGAAGCCTACGGGCATGTGGGCATACTGATCGAACGCCCAGAGGATGTTGAGCCTGCATTGCGTGAAGCCCGCAAACTCAAAGACCGAACAGTGTTCATGGACTTCCGAACAGACCAAACCGAAAACGTTTTCCCCATGGTTCAGGCTGGTAAAGGCATCACTGAAATGTTGCTCGGCAGCGAAGACCTTTGAGGGTTTTTTTCTTTTAACTTTTTTGATGAATCTATTGCTTGCCAAGCCTGCCGGTTACCGCCGACAGGGGAGGGCGGCGAAAAGAGGAGTCCTACACACATGAAACACATCATTGCAGTATTGTTGGAAAACGAGCCCGGCGCTTTGTCACGGGTCGTGGGTTTGTTCTCAGCGCGTGGCTACAACATCGAATCGTTGACCGTGGCGCCTACCGAAGATCCGAGTTTGTCTCGCATGACACTTCAGACCTCTGGCTCTGATGACGTCATTGAGCAAATTACCAAGCACCTGAACCGATTGATCGAAGTGGTCAAAGTGGTTGACTTGACCGAAGGCGCCTACACAGAGCGTGAATTGATGATGGTCAAGGTCCGTGCGGTGGGAAAAGAGCGCGAGGAAATGAAACGCATGGCGGATATTTTCAGAGGTCGCATCATTGATGTGACCGATAAAAGTTACACCATTGAATTGACCGGTGATGTTGCGAAAAACGATGCTTTCATAGAAGCCATCGAACGCAGCGCCATTTTGGAAACAGTGCGCACCGGCGCCAGCGGTATTGGCCGCGGTGAACGCGTGTTGCGGGTATGAATTGAAAAACCATTGAAGGAGAGAACCATGAAGGTTTATTACGACAAAGACTGCGATTTGAGTTTGATCAAGGGCAAAACAGTAGCCATCATTGGCTACGGTTCGCAAGGGCATGCCCATGCACAAAACTTGAATGACAGCGGCGTCAAGGTTGTTGTGGGTTTGCGCAAAGGCGGGGCTTCCTGGGACAAAGTCGGCAAAGCCGGCTTGAATGTCATGGAAGTCAATGATGCTGTCAAAGTGGCTGATGTGGTCATGATTCTGTTGCCTGACGAGCAAATCTCTGAGGTCTACAACAACAATGTGGCACCGCACATGAAGCAAGGTGCTTCACTGGCGTTTGCACACGGTTTCAATGTGCACTACAACCAAGTGGTGCCACGCGCAGACCTCGATGTCTGGATGGTGGCTCCCAAAGCACCCGGTCACACCGTGCGTTCTACTTATGCGCAAGGCGGTGGGGTTCCCCATTTGGTAGCGATTCACCAAGACAAATCTGGCAAAGCTCGCGACCTCGCGTTGAGCTACGCCATGGCCAATGGTGGCGGCAAGGCCGGCATCATCGCAACCAATTTCCGCGAAGAAACAGAAACCGATTTATTCGGCGAACAGACCGTGTTGTGCGGCGGCGCGGTTGAATTGATCAAGATGGGCTACGAAACATTGGTCGAAGCTGGCTATGCGCCCGAAATGGCTTATTTCGAATGCTTGCACGAACTCAAATTGATTGTTGATTTGATTTATGAAGGTGGCATCGCCA